>CACZUK010000054.1 GCA_902784305.1 Oscillospiraceae bacterium
GGCAGCGGTTTCCATTTCACCGGAACACCGGTTTCCGTTTGACTGGAATCGCGGTTTCCATTTTGCCGGACTGGCGGTTTCCTGGCGACGGATTATTCATCCAGAACGTCGAAACCAATACCGCAGTTGCCGCTTCCTATGCCGGACTTGCTTCCAATTACGCCAAAGCAAACGCCTATTTCAGCCTTGCAACCTATCTGAAATCCTGAAAAAAACAAAAACAGGGCCGCTCCCCCTCGGGAACGGCCCTTTCCTCATCAATTCAGTTCTTTTTTCTGCCCGCCAGCGTCTCCTCCACAGAGCACCACTTGTCCGCCAAACTCACCAGCCACGCCTCCCGGCACACCGGCGCGTGGAACAGGGTCAGCGGCCACATATGGCTGCGGATAATCCCCTGCTCTTTCTTGCTGATGCCAAAGACTCTGCGGGCGTTCTCACAGGCGGCGGCGGGGTGGGTGAAGCCGTGAAGCTTGCCGCCGGGCCGTTTGTCGTGCCAGTCGTAGAGATAGAAGTCGTGCAGAAGGGCACCTGTGACCAGCGCGGGCTCGTCCACCTTCCAGCCCAGACGCAGGCTGAGCCAGTAGCTGCGCTCCGTCACGCGGCGGCAGTGCTCATAGGTGCTCACCCGGCCGTGCTGGGTGAACTGTTTCATCTGCTGTACCTCCGGCCGCTGGGCCAGGGGGGCAAGCAGGTTCCGCAGATGTCTGCGCTCTCTGGTGTTCAGATACATCCCACGCCTCCTGTCACAAATCCATCCGAAAAACCGCCGTCCATCTGCACCATCAATCCAGAATGAACCGCAGAACCTCCTCCGCCGTGTCCGCGAAGAACCGGCAGCCCGCCTCCTCCTGCTGCGCGCGGTCCCGAAAGCCCCAGCTCACGCAAAGGCAGTCCAGACCGGCGTTGTGCGCGGTGGCGACATCCACCTCGGAGTCGCCCACATAGAGGGTGTGCTCCTTGCCGCGGCCCAGCTCGGCCAGAGCCGCGTCCACCATATCCGGGGCGGGCTTGCGGCGCATCCCGTCCTGCTGCCCCATGGCGCAGGAGGCCAGACCCGGGAAGAAGTGCTCCACCAGCGGAACCACCGCCGAGTGGGGCTTGTTGCTGACCACCGCCGTGGCAACGCCCTTCTCCTTGAGGGCGCGCAGCAGCTCCGTCACGCCGGGATAGGGCGCCGTCTCGCCCAGACAATGGCTGTCGTAATAGTCCTTGATAAAGGCCAGCGCCTCGTCGAAGCGGGGATTCTCCTGCCCGCCGGGCAGGGCCAGCCTCACATAGTTCGCCATGCCGTTGCCCACATAGCTGCGGGTCTGCTCCCGCCGCAGGGGCGGCTCGCCCAGGCGCTCCAGCATGGCGCAGCCGCTGTGCCAGAGGTCGTCCAGCGTGTCCAGCAGCGTGCCGTCCAGGTCAAAGAGAACCGTATCGTATGCCATGGCCGTTCCCTCACATTCGTTGTTTTCCTGACGCCTCATTGGGCGCTCGTTCCTCCAGAGCATAGCACAAAAGGGGACGCTTGACAACAGAAAATGACCCGTTCCCCACGATTCCACACAGATGTGCATTTTCCTCCCCGCCCGGCGGGGGAATTTGGCCATTTCGCCCCCTTGCGGGGAGGGCTGCGGGACGGTATAATCGAACAATACAGAGCAAAAGAACAGAGAGGAAGGTGATTCCATTGGAAAAGAATCATCAACACGGCCCGGAGAACAAAATGGGCGTGATTTCGGTGCCGCGGCTGCTGGTGTCCATGGCGGTGCCGCTGATGCTTTCCATGCTGGTGCAGGCCTGCTACAACATCGTGGACAGCGCCTACGTCTCCCGGTTCAGCGAGGGGGCGCTGAGCGCGCAGGACGCGCTCACGGCGGTGTCGGCGGCCTTCCCGGTGCAGAGCATCATGATTGCGGTGAGCACGGGCACAGGCGTGGGCATGAATGCCATGCTCTCCCGCGCGCTGGGGGCCAAGCGCTTCGACGAGGCCAGCCGCGCGGCCAACAACGGGGCGTTTTTGGGGATTTGCAGCGCGCTGGTGTTCGTGGTGCTGGGCTTCTTCATCGCCCGGCCCTTCTACTACAGCCAGTACCCCCTCAGCCCGGCCATTGTGGACAGCGGCGTGGAGTATCTGACCATTGTCACCAGCTTCAGCCTGGGCCTGTTCATGCAGGTGACCTTTGAGCGCATCATGCAGGGCACGGGCATGACCATGCAGACCATGCTCACCCAGATGGCGGGCGCGGTCACGAACATCATCCTGGACCCCTTCTTCATCTTCGGCATCGGCCCCTTTCCGCGCATGGGCGTGGCGGGCGCGGCGGTGGCCACGGTCATTGGCCAGCATGTGGCGGGCGTTCTGGGCATCGTCCTGAACCACAGGTACAACAAAGAGGTGCGGGTGAGCGCGCGGGAGGTGTTTCACCCCTCCGGCCGGGTCATCCGGCGCATTTACAGCGTGGGCATCCCCTCCATGGTGATGGCCAGCATCGGCAGCGTGATGTACTACGGCATGAACCGGATTCTGGCCAGCTTCGACTACGCCGCCAGCGCGGTGTTCGGGGTGTACTTCAAGCTGCAATCCTTCTTCTTTATGCCGATTTTTGGCATGAACAACGCGATTGTCCCCATTATGGCCTACAACTACGGGGCGCGCAAGCGCAGCCGCATGCTCCAGTGCCTCAAAACGGGCCTGCTGCTGGCCGTGACCATCATGGGGCTGGGCACCCTGGTGTTTGAGAGCGTGCCCGGTGTGCTGCTGGGCCTGTTCAACGCCGACGAGGTCATGCTGCGCATCGGCGTGCGGGCTCTGCGGGTGATTGGGATTCACTTCCCGGTGGCGGCGGTGTGCATCGTGCTGGGCAGCACCTTCCAGGCATTGGGCAAGGCGACCTACAGCGCCGTGGTCTCCATCGCGCGTCAGCTGGTTGTGCTGCTGCCCGCTGCGTGGATTCTCTCCCGCCTCGGGGGACTGGAGGCCATCTGGTGGGCCTTCCCCATGGCGGAGCTGATGAGTCTGCTCATGACCACGATTTTCTTCCGCCGCATCTATCGCAATATCATTTCGCGGGTGGAGGACCGCATCTGAAAGGAGAGAGAGAAATGGGATTTTTCGGACTGTTTGGAGGCTCTGACATCGACCGGGGCGTCAAGGAGTGCAAAAGCACCCCCGGCGCCGTTCTGGTGGACGTGCGGGAGGCGGACGAGTACGCCGAGGGGCGCATCCCCGGCAGCAGGCACGTGCCGCTGTCTGACCTGAGCGGCATTTCCGCCGTGGCCGCGGACAAGGACTGTCCCCTCTTTGTCTACTGCTACAGCGGCGCCCGCAGCGCCGAGGCTGTGGCGGAGCTGAAGCGGATGGGCTACCGGAACGTGAAGAGCATCGGCGGCATCAACCGCTACCGCGGGGCGGTGGAGCACTGAAAAAACGGACCTTCGGCAGAACCGGAGGTCCGTTTTCATTTTCGTTTATTTCGCTCCTCTGAGGGGGATTTTTCCGGTGTTTTTCTTTGAACGAAAAACATCCCGAAAAAAATGGGAAAAATATTGAAAAAGACTTGCGTTTTATTTTCTTATCCTGTATACTGAATACAGAAGCAGAAAAGACGTTCTCTGATATTTGCCCGCCTGATTTCGGACAAAAAACGACTTGTTTTTTGGGCCGGACCGGGAGGGACAGCGCGACTCCGGGAGCTGTCGGCTGACTCCGGCAGGAACCGAACCGGGAGACGAAAAAATGGGAGGACGGCTTGACCAGCTCAGAAAAACGGCTGTATCCTGAGCAGGTTTTGTAGGCAAGCCTTCCGCGCCACGGAATGTGCTCCGGGCAGAAAGGCGAAAAAATATCTGTTCCATGAGGAGGAAAAAACAATGGCAAGACCCAAGGGAAGCAAGAACAAGAAGAAGGTCAGCACCGGTGCCAACCTGGACGATCTGATCGCCCAGCGTCTGGAGGACAAGGCCGTTCTGGAGGCGGAGCGGGACGAAATCGCCGCCGTGGTGGCGGAGAACGCCGCGAAGCTGCGCGCCGTGAAGTATCAGATTAAGAAGCTGGACAAGCAAGTGGCCGCCTACGAGGCGGAGAAGGCCGCTATCGCCGCCGCTGCCGAGGCCGCCGCCGCCAAGGAGGCTGTTCAGGCGAAGGTGGACGAGCTGATGGCGTCCGGCAAGTCTCTGGACGAAATCATGGGGATGCTGGGCTAAAACGAGCAATTCCAAAGCTGAAAAAAGAGGGGAGCCGGAGTGCCTGAGGGCATCCGGCTCCTTCTTTATCTGCGGTATCTGGTGTCTTCTATCTGCGGTATTCTGGTGTTTTTTAATCTGCACTATCCTGGTATGTTTATCTGTGGTATCTGGTATCGCAGTACGCGCAGCTGTACACCCGCTTTTCCCGGTCCGTGAGCACGAACATGGAGCGCAGGTGCGGCTCCGAGGAGGTGATGCAGCGGGGGTTTTTGCACTTGAGCACGTTCACCAGCTTTTCGGGCAGCTGCACGTGCTTTTTCTGCACCAGCTTGCCGTCCTCGATGATGTCCACGGTGATGCCGGGGTCCACAAAGCCCAGCACATCCAGGTTGAGGTCAATGCGGTCCGCGATTTTGATGATGTCCTTCTTGCCCATCTGGGTGGAACGGGCGTTTTTGATGATGGCCACGGAGCAGTCCAGCCGGTCCAGGCCCAGCAGCTTGTAAATTTCCATGCTGCGCCCGGCCTTGATGTGGTCGAGCACGATGCCGTTTTGGATACTGTCAATTTTCATCTCGTCGCCCTCCTTTACACACTCAGCTCCAGCAGCTTCATAATCAGCGCCATGCGGATAAATTTCCCGTTGGCGGCCTGTTCAAAATACTTGGCTCTGGGGTCCTCATCCACCTCCACGGCGATTTCGTTGACCCGGGGCAGGGGGTGGAGGATGCACAGGTCCGGCTTCGCCCGCTCCAGCTTGTCGCAGTCCAGAATATAGGTGTCCTTCAGGCGAATGTAGTCGGCCTCATTGAAGAAGCGCTCTCTCTGCACGCGGGTCATGTAGAGCACGTCCAGGTCGGGGATGGCCGACTCCAGAGAGGTGGTTTCGATGTAGGGCAGATTGTTGCGCTTGAGGGTGTTGTCCACGATGTAGCGGGGCAGGCGCAGTTCCTCGGGGGAGATGAACACGAAGCGGATGCCGGTGTAGCGGGCCAGGGCGGAGACCAGGGAGTGGACGGTCCGGCCGAACTTCAAATCCCCGCAGAAGCCGATGGTGAAGTCCCGGAACGCGCCGCGCTCCCGGTGGATGGTCAGCAGGTCGGTGAGGGTCTGGGTGGGGTGGTTGTGTCCGCCGTCGCCCGCGTTGATGACGGGCTTGCTGGCCACCTGTACGGCGGCGAAGGGGGCGCCCTCCTTGGGGTGGCGCATGGCGATAATGTCCGCGTAGCCGCAGACCACCCGCACGGTGTCGCCCACGGTCTCACCCTTGGCGGCGGAGCTGCTCTGCGCCTCGGAGAAGCCCAGCACGCTGCCGCCCAAATCCAGCATGGCGGCCTCGAAGGAGAGCCGGGTGCGGGTGGAGGGCTCGAAGAAGAGGGTGGCCAGCTTCTTTCTGCGGCACACGTCCTGATAGGTCTCCGGGTGGGCGATGATGTCCTCGGCCAGGGCGATGAGCTCGTCAATCTCCCCGGTGGACAGGTCTGTGATATTCAGAAGATTTCTCATGTCAATAAATCCTTTGCATCGGAGTCGGAAAACGGCAGTTCTCTCAGCGGCTGCGTCCCGGTGGGGCGGGGGCCGTCTCTCCTATTGTGCCGCAAAAGGGGGAAAAAATCAAGCTGCCAATCTACGATTTTTCCCCGGCTTTTTCCCCTCCTTTTGTCAGGATTGGGAATCAGGGCGGGGCGGGACTGGGTGAACGCATGAAAACCGTCCGAAAACAGCATATTATGCAGAGCGAACGGGTCCGCCTGCGGAAAACGGTGAGAAAACAGGCTGCTGTCCGAACAAAGCGATACAAATGCGGCAGCCCACAGGGCCGGAAGGTTTTACTTGCAATTCCCGTGGAATGTGGTATGATAAAAGTACCCATTAAAAGGAGTGCGCCGCGCTCACAGGAGGGAAAGCTATGGACTTTGAACGCATCAAGAAGGCCGCCGCGGACTACGCACCGGCCATGAACCGTTTTTTGCTGGAGCTGATTGCCATCCCAAGCGAGAGCTGTGAGGAGGAGGGCGTCATCCGCCGCTGCGCCGCAGAGATGGAGGCGCTGGGCTACGACAAGGTGGAAATCGACGCCATGGGCAACTGCCTGGGCTGGATGGGCCAGGGGGAGAAGATTCTGGCCTTTGACGGCCACATCGACAACGTGGGCGTGGGCAACCGGGACAACTGGACCGACGACCCCTACGAGGGTTGGGAGACGGACAAAATCATCTACGGCCGGGGCGGTTCTGACCAGCTGGGCGGCGTGGTCAGCTCCGTCTACGGCGCGAAAATCATGAAGGATTTGGGCCTGATTCCGGAGGGCTGCACGATTCTCGTCACCGCCACGGTGCAGGAGGAGGACTGCGATGGCCTGTGCTGGCAGTACATCCACAACGAGCTGGGCATTACGCCGGAGTTTGTGGTCTCCACCGAACCCACCGACGGCGGTATCTACCGGGGGCACCGGGGCCGCATGGAGATTCGCGTGGACGTGCACGGCGTGAGCTGCCACGGCTCCGCGCCGGAGCGGGGCGACAACGCCATCTACAAGATGTCCGACATTTTACAGGAGGTCCGCGCCCTGAACGAGAACGGCATCGGCCCCGAATGTGAGGTGAAGGGTCTGGTGAAGATGCTGGAGCCGGAGTACAATCCCGCCTGGGAGGACGCCCGCTTCCTGGGCCGGGGCACCATTACGGTGAGTCAGATTTTCTACACCTCGCCCTCCCGCTGCGCCGTGGCGGACTCCTGTGCCGTGTCCCTGGACCGCCGCATGACCGCCGGGGAGACCTGGGAGAGCTGTCTGGACGAGATTCGCGCCCTGCCCAGCGTGAAAAAGTACGGCGAGGACGTGAAAGTGTCCATGTACACCTACGAGCGCCCCGCCTGGACGGGTCTGGTCTATCCCACCGAGTGCTATTTCCCCACGTGGATTAACAAGGAGGACGCGCCCCACGTCAAGGCTCTGGCCGAGGCCCACAAGGCCCTCTACGGCCCACAGCGGGTCGGCGACGAGGACGCCATGGAGAAGCGGCATCGTCCGCTGATTGACAAGTGGACGTTTTCCACCAACTGCGTGTCCATTCAGGGCCGTTACGGCATCCCCTGCGTGGGCTTCGGGCCCGGCGCGGAGAGTCAGGCTCACGCGCCCAACGAAATCACCTGGAAGTCCGATTTGGTGCGCTGTGCCGCGGTGTACGCCGCCATGCCGAGGTTGTATGCGGACATCGTGAAATAACGAACCCTGCCGCCCGCCGGAGGGCTGAGGCGCAGGGAAGGAAACCGGACTTCCATTGAAAACAATTCGTGTCATAAGGAGAAAAAATCTTGGATATTAACCTGAATGTCGACCGTTTTAACGGTCTTCTCTACGAGCTCCGTCAACTGGACGTGAGAAACATGTACAACAACGACTTCTTCCTCACCTGGGAGAAGACCGACGACGAGCTGAAAGCCGTATGGACCGTGGCGGACATCCTCCGCACGCTGCGGGAGGGCAACGTGTCCACCCGGGTCTTCGACTCTGGCCTGGGCATCTCCATCTTCCGGGACAACTCCACCCGCACCCGTTTCTCCTTCGCCTCGGCCTGCAATATGCTGGGCCTGACGGTGCAGGACCTGGACGAGGGGAAGAGCCAGATTGCCCACGGCGAGACTGTCCGGGAGACGGCGAACATGGTGTCCTTTATGGCCGACGTCATCGGCATCCGGGACGACATGTACATCGGCAAGGGCAACGCCTACATGCACGCCGTGTCCGACGCGGTGCAGGAGGGCCACCGGGAGGGCGTACTGGAGCAGCGGCCCACGCTGGTCAACCTCCAGTGCGACATCGACCACCCCACCCAGTGCATGGCGGATATGGCCCATCTGCTCCACGAATTCGGCGGCCCGGAGGGCCTGAAGGGCAAAAAGGTCGCCATGACCTGGGCCTATTCCCCTTCCTACGGCAAGCCGCTGTCCGTGCCTCAGGGGGTCATCGGCCTGTTCACCCGGCTGGGTATGGACGTGGTGCTGGCCCACCCGGAGGGCTATGAGGTCATGAGCGAGGTGGAGGAGGTGGCCAAGGCCAACGCCGAGAAGTCCGGCGGCTCCTTCACCAAGACCAACTCCATGGCAGAGGCATTCAAGGACGCGGACATCGTCTACCCCAAGAGCTGGGCGCCCTTTGCCGCCATGGAGCAGCGCACGAAGCTCTACGGCGAGGGCGACTTCGACGGCATCAAAAAGCTGGAGCAGGAGCTGCTGGCCCAGAACGCGACCCACAAGGACTGGACCTGCTCCGAGGAGCTGATGAAGACAACCAAGGACGGCAAGGCGCTCTACCTGCACTGTCTGCCCGCCGACATCACCGGCGTGTCCTGTGAGGCGGGCGAGGTGGACGCCAGCGTCTTCGACCGCTACCGCACACCGCTCTACAAGCAGGCCAGCTTCAAGCCCTACGTCATTGCGGCCATGATTCTGCTCTCGAAGTTTGACAAGCCCGACGTGCTGCTGGAGCGGGTGGAGCACCGCGGGCGCGAACGGAAGAAGGGCACCGAGTATGTGTGCAATCTGCCGATTTTGTGAGTCTCCCTCTGTTACGGCGCATTTTCCTGTCCCTCTCCGAGAGGAGCTTAAAGGGGCGGGGGAGCGGAAAATCAGTTGTATGACAGAGTGACCTTTCCTAGAAAAGCCCCCGGGTATCGGTTCATCGGATACCCGGGGGTTTTCTGAGTGCAAACACGGTTTAACCCTGCAAAAGGTTAAAATAATTCAACAAATGTGCAGTTTTTTGGACAATATCAAAGGATAGTGTTCCCACTAACCTTCCCCATTTGCCCGGAAGGAGCTTCGGGTTGCAAGGGCCTCCGGCCCTTGCCGGGGGTCCTGGGGGCAGAGCCCCCAGGCCGCCGGAGGCAGCTACGATTTGTCTCCCGGCTTGAACACCAGCGCCGTCATCCAGCCGAAGAACATCGCCGCGGAAATGCCCGCCGCCGCCGCGGTGAGTCCCCCGGTGAGGGCTCCCAGCCAGTGCCGCTCCTCCACGGCCTTTTTCACACCCTTAGCCAGGTTGTACCCGAAGCCCGTCAGGGGCACGGTGGCCCCGGAGCCGCCCCAGTCGGCCAGCGGCTCATAGAGGCCCAGCGCGCCCAGAATCACGCCCGCCACCACATAGGCGGTCAGAATCTTCGCCGGAGTCAGCCCGGTGCGGTCAATGAGAATCTGCCCGATGAGGCAGATGAGCCCACCCACCAGAAAGCAGCGCAGAAACAGGAAAAAAGTGCTCAAATCAGTCCCTCCTCACAGTTCAATTGCCACCGCGTGGCAGATGCCGGGGATGGCCTCGCCCTGCCCCAGCGCCGTGGGGGAGTGGAGGGCGCCGGTGGCGCAGAAAAGCAGCCGCTGCCAGGTTCCCGCCTGCATTCCCCGGAGCAGATAGCCCGTCAGCACACTGGCCGAGCAGCCGCAGCCGGAAGCGCCGCACTGCACGTCCTGAGCCTGTCGGTCGTAGAGCAGACAGCCACAGTCGTCGTAGTTTCCGCTCAAATCCACGCCGTCGCGCTGGAACAGCTCCAGCAGCAGGTCGTGACCCAGCTGGCCCAAATCGCCGGTGACGATGAGGTCGTAATAGGCGCTGGAGCGCCCGGTGTCGGCCAGATGGGCGCTGATGGTGTCATAAGCCGCCCAGGTCATGGCCGCGCCCATGTTGTTGGGGTCCTGAATCCCCTTGTCCTGAATCTTGCCCACGGTGACGTGGGTGACGCGGGGCCCGCCGCCCTCCGTCCCCAGCACCACGCAGCCCGCCGCCGTGGCGGTCCACTGGGCGGTGGGGGTGCGCTGGGCACCGTACTCCAGCGGCGTGCGGTACTGCCGCTCCGCGGTGCAGAAGTGGGAGGAGGTCACCGCCGCGGTGCAGCTGCCGAAGCCGCCGTCCAGCGCCATAGCGGCCAGCGAAAGCGACTCCGCCATGGTGGAGCAGGCCCCGTAGAGCCCGAAAAAGGGGACCTGGGCGTCCCGGGCGGCGTAGCTGGAGCTGATGCACTGGTTCAACAGGTCCCCGGCGAAGAGCAAATCCAGCTCCCGGGCGGTCTTCTGCGCCTTTGCGAGCGCCTTGTTCAGGGCCAGCTTCTGCATGGTCCGCTCGGCCCGCTCCCAGGTGTCCTCTCCGAAGCTGGTGTCGGGATTGATGATGTCGAAGGTGGCGCACAGCGGCCCCTCGCCCTCCTTCTTGCCCACCACGTTGGCAAAGCCCAGAATCGTGGGGGGCGTGGAGAGGGCGAAGGTCTGCTCGCCCCGCTTTTTTTGTTCACTCACAGCCAATCACCTCAGTTTCCGTCCCCGGAGGTCCGCGGTGTCCGTCACAGGCGGACAGTCGCACACGGCGGCCCTTTGGGGCGCTTCCTACGCCTCCAGTATGCCCCGAGGTCAAAAAAATATCCAAAAAACGGTGGTTTACACCCTGTAAAGTCTGTCAGCAATGAGAATTGCATTTTTCTGGCGGCGTTGGTATACTATCTAAAATATCATTGACACCCCAGTCCGGAGAGGAGGAGCGCCCATGTCCGCCGAAGAAAGCCGCACTTTGGGCTTTATCTGCCCCAAATGCCGCCAGAGCGTGATTGTGGAGCGCTCCGTGTTTTCTCTGACCGCCGCGCCCATGCGCATCGCCTGTCCCTGCGGCGGCTCGTATCTCCAGACCGACTACCAGGGGGACCGTTTCCTGCTGGAGGCGCCCTGCGTGGCCTGCGGCGGGCGGCACCTGGCCCGCTGTCCCAGCGAGGCGTTCCTGCGGCGCAAGGCGCTGCGCTTCACCTGCGGCAAGACGGGCCTGGACTGCTGCTGCGTGGGCGAGGAGCTGGAGGTCTTCCGGGCGGTGAAGCACATGGAGGAGGCCGCCGACCAGCTGAAGGAGCGCGGCGAGGAGCCGGGCAGCTTCCTCAACGAGCTGGTCATGGAGGAGATGCTCGCCGAG
Organism: Oscillospiraceae bacterium; assembly: GCA_902784305.1. Taxonomy (GTDB): domain Bacteria; phylum Bacillota; class Clostridia; order Oscillospirales; family Oscillospiraceae; genus Onthomonas. Next base: position 11,117 of record CACZUK010000054.1, read on the forward strand.
CTGCGGGACATCGCCAAGCGGGGCGGGGTGCGCTGCACCTGCGGCTCCACGCGCTGGAGGATGCAGATGGAGTATGCGGCCATCCGGCTGACCTGCGCGGACTGCGGCGGGGCGCTCCGGCTGAACGCCGCCACCATGGACGACCTCAACGACCTGTGCTGCCAGGATGAGCTGCTGATTCAAGGGAACCCCTGACCCAAGTGTTGACCCAAGAAACCCGAACCATAAAAAGGAGAGATGCTGCTATGGTGAACAAGAATCCTGCCGAGAAGTTCCTCAAGGAGGGCCTGACCTTCGACGATGTCCTGCTCATTCCCGCCGCCAGCGACGTGCTGCCCTCGGACATCGACCTGCACACCCAGCTGACGGAGAAGATTCGCCTGAACATCCCCGTGATGAGCGCCGCCATGGACACCGTCACGGAGTACCGCATGGCCATCGCCATCGCCCGGGAGGGTGGCATCGGCATCATCCACAAGAACATGTCCATCGAGCAGCAGGCCGAGCAGGTGGACCGGGTGAAGCGCTCCGAGAACGGCGTCATCACCAACCCCTTCTGGCTGGCCCCCGGCCACACCCTGGGCGAGGCCGAGGCGCTGATGAGCAAATATAAGATTTCCGGCGTGCCCATCTGCGAGAAGAGCGGCCGTCTGGTGGGCATCATCACCAACCGGGACATGAAGTTTGAGTCCAACATGGAGAAGCTCATCGACGATGTGATGACCAAGGACCACCTCATCACCGCCCGGGAGGGGGTCACCCTGGAGGAGGCCAAGTGCATCCTGTCCAAAAACAAGGTGGAGAAGCTGCCCATCGTGGACGAGAAGGGCTGCCTGAAGGGCCTCATCACCATCAAGGACATTGAAAAGGCCGTGGCCTATCCCAACGCCGCCCGTGACGAGCGCGGCCGCCTGCTCTGCGGCGCGGCCATCGGCGTGACCGCGGACGTGCTGGACCGGGTGGAGGCCCTGCTGGAGGCGGGCGTGGACGTGCTCAATCTGGACAGCGCCCACGGCCACAGCCGCAACATCATGCGCACGGTGGAGCGCATCAAGGCCCTGCACCCCGAGGTGCAGCTCATCGCCGGCAACGTCGCCACCGCCTCGGGCTGTGAGGCCCTGATCAAGGCGGGCGTGGACTGCGTCAAGGTGGGCATCGGTCCCGGCTCCATCTGCACCACCCGCGTGGTGGCGGGCATCGGCGTGCCTCAGATCACCGCCGTCTACGACGCCGCCTGCAAGGCCGCGGAGTACGGCATCCCCGTCATTGCGGACGGCGGCATCCAGTACTCCGGCGACATCGTCAAGGCCCTGTCCGCCGGTGCCAATGTGGTCATGCTGGGCAGCCTGCTGGCCGGCTGCGACGAGGCCCCCGGCGAGATGGAGATTTATCAGGGCCGTTCCTTCAAGACCTACCGCGGCATGGGCTCCATCGCGGCCATGAACAACGGCTCCAAGGACCGCTACTTCCAGGCCGAGAGCCGCAAGCTGGTCCCTGAGGGCGTGGAGGGCCGCGTGCCCTACAAGGGAATGCTGGCCGACACCATCTATCAGATGCTCGGCGGCATCCGCTCCGGCATGGGCTACTGCGGCGCGGAGAACATCTCCGCCCTCCAGGAGCGCGCGCAGTTCATCCGCATCACCTCCGCCGGTCTGAAGGAGTCCCATCCCCACGACATCAGCATCACCAAGGAGGCGCCCAACTACTCGGTGCGCTGAGTTGACATCCTTCCGGGCGTGGAGCGTTTCCGCGCCCGGATTGTTGTCTGTTGGCCGTATTTCTGCCTGTATTCCCGGGAAAAGGAGCAAAATCATGAAAAGCAGAATCAAAACCTATCTTGTGAACGAGGCCGGAAAGCCCTTCTGGGGCAACGGCGCGGTGATTCTGCTGCGCCGCACGGAGGAGCTGGGCTCCCTGAACGCGGCGGCGAAGGAGCTGGGCATGGCCTACACCAAGGCGCTCAAGCTGCTGCGCCGGGCGGAGGAGGGCTTCGGCTGCAAGCTGCTGGAGCGCCGCATCGGCGGCGTGGGCGGCGGCGGCAGCGTGCTCACGGAGCGGGCGCGGGAGGAGATTGCGCGCTACGAGGCCTTTCGCCGGGAGTGCTGTGCCGCGTCGGACCGGCTGTTTGAGGAGTATTACGGCTAAGCAGCGCTGTGTCCCGGTCTGTTCCCAAAAAACCGTTGCGCCGAACGGCCCTTTTGTGGTATCCTGAACGCAGAAGCACACGGCGGACCACTGAAACCGAGAGAGGGGGCACACCCAATGGACCGGAGAACGAAAGAGAGCTTATGGAACCGATTTCTGCGCGGCAGCGGCTTCAGCCGGGCGGATGAAACCCAGAGCAGCTATGAGCCGGTGGCACCCACCGACGAGGGCACGGTTCGCATGCGTCTGATCTTTCACGGACGGGTGCAGGGCGTGGGCTTCCGTTTCATGGCGGTCACGCTGGCCCGGCCCCGCGGCCTGACCGGCTGGGTGAAGAACGAGTTCGACGGCAACGTCACCATGGAGGTGCAGGGTCCGGGCGAGAGCATCAACGCCCTGGTGGAGGAGCTGCACCGCCAGCGCTTCATCCGCATCCAGCGGGTGGACCGGGAGCGCATCAGCGTGGACACCCACGAGACGACGTTCCGGGAGACGCAGTAATCTCGCTCAATCGGGAAGCCCGGGAGACTGCGTTTGGGTAACGTGAAAAAGCATGACTCACCCTGTAAAACCGGAGAAAAGTTCCGGAAAACGTCTAAAAATACTGTAAAGCACAAATACTTTACATAAAGAAAAACGGGCCTCTATGCTGTCATAGAGGCCCGTTTTCACCCAATTCTCTCCAATTCCCGCCGCAATCGCAGGATAATCCGCTTCTCCAGCCTTGAGATGTACGACTGGGAAATTCCCATCACGTCGGCAATCTCCTTCTGCGTCCGCTCCGCGCCGCCCCCCAGTCCGAAGCGCAGGTCGATGATGCGCCGCTCCCGTTCGTTCAGGCACTCCAGGGCCTGAAAAAGCAGTTCTCGGGTGGTGTGCTCGTCCAGCGGGCGCTCGACGATGTCCTCCTCGGTGCCCAGCACGTCGGAGACCAGCAGCTCGTTGCCGTCCCAGTCGGTGTTCAGGGGCTCGTCGAAGCTGACCTCGGTGCGCTCCCGGCCCACCTTGCGCAGGTGCATCAGAATCTCGTTTTCGATGCAGCGGGAGGCGTAGGTGGCCAGCTTGATGTTCTTGTCCACGTTGAAGGTGTTGACCGCCTTGATGAGGCCGATGGTCCCGATGGAGATGAGGTCCTCCAGACCCACGCCGGTGTTCTCAAAGCGCCGGGCCAGGTACACCACCAGACGGATGTTGTGTTCCACCAGGGCGGAGCGGGCGCTCTCATCCCCCGCGCGCAGAGCCAGCAGCAGCTCGCGCTCCTTCTCCCGGCTCAGCGGGGCGGGCAGCACCTCGCCGCTGCCGATGTAGTAGATGCCCTGACGGCGCCGTCCCAACAGAAGCGTCAGAATCCTGTGCCAAATGCGATGTAAATGCCGATTTTTCAAAGTAAACCTCCTTCATCCGTTCCAATGATGGCTCCGTATCCCTCCGGCAGGGGGTCCGGGCTGATGGCCGCCAGCCGTCCCTTGCAGACCCGACCGCCCACCTCCAGCCGGTCCAGCCGGACCGCCAGCAGAAGTCCCTGGGCGCGTCCCACCGCCTGGAAGGGCAGCAGCCGCAGCCGTCCGGGGCTCCAGAGGCGGGACAGACGGGGGAGGGCGGTCTCCGGTCGCCGCAGCTCGTCCTCTGTGGGCCGCACGCCCGGCGGGAACAGGCCCGCTGCCCGCTCCGGGCTGACCACCAGCACCGGCGCGCCGGTCACGGGATCCCGGAGCAGGTTGCCGGAGTCCACCATCGCCTGGAGGAGCACGGAACGTCCCTCACAGCGCAGCAGAACCGGCACGCAGGCGCTCCCGGCGCGGCGGGTCAGGGCGGCAACGGCGCAGCAGACCAGATACTCCCCGGCGGCGCACAGGAACAGCAGCCGGGCGTCGGCGGCGCAGACGGGGAGTCCGGAGCTGTGGCTCATCCGGCCCAGCCCGGCGGCGGACATCAGCACCACCGCTCCCGCCAGGGACAGCGCCAACAGCAGAAAGGCCCCCAGCAGCGCGCCGGAGCGCCTTCGGGTACACAGACGCGCCATCCCCATGGAGAGCGCCAGCCGGGTGACGGGGTGATTCAGCCACGGCCAGGGGAGGGTGAACACCCCCACGGCGTAGAGGGCTCCCAGCAGCGCCGCCAGGAGCGTCCTGAGCCAGCTCCCGCCCGCGCGGCTGAGCTGTCCCGCCGCACGCAGCAGCAGGGCGTCCAGCCCCAGGTTGAGCAGAAACAGGCTGTCCAGATACACCACCGTCAATGACTCGTCCCTCCCTTCGCCCGCAGAGCGTAGCACAGAGGGCGGGGGAGAAGGCGTCTAAACCAGCCTTTTGGAAAAATAGTGTTCCTTCGTCCGATTTTGGGGACGCGCCCGTGTTCTTCACGGATTGTCGGGAGTTTTCGCCGGAACAGGCCAGATTTCGGCTCGTTTGGCTGATTATGCTCCGGATTTTTATATGTAAAGGAAAAACACATAACACCAAAAACCGGGGCGGATTCCACAGATGTGGTTCATATACAGGTTAAAACTCCCGCTCTCCCGCGGCGCACTGTAATGATTTGTAGCTTGAAATGCCCCGTTGATTGTGTTAAAATCGTCCAAGAGTCCCCAAATCGAAGGAGGTATGAGCATGAGTCAGGCCACCAGAGAGCAGAAGAGGACCAGTCCTGTGGTATTCATTCTGATTTTTCTGATTCTACTGCTGTTTTTAGGCTTTTTCTACTATTTAGCGGCACGGTATTACACAAACCGCTTCCCTAACCACACCACCATCAACGGCATTGACGTGAGCCAGATGACGCCGGAGAACGCCAAGGCCGCCCTGAACCACCATGTCCAGTCCTACACGCTGACCATCCACGAGCGCGGAGGCGAGACGGAGACCATCGGTGCCCCCCAGATCGGCATGACCTACGCCGACACCGGGGAGCTGGACCGGCTCCAGGACAGCTTCAACTACTGGCTGTGGGCGGTGGACTACTTCCAGACCCACACCCTGACCGCCTCGGAGGACGCGAACTTTGAGCAGGACAAGGCGGAGCAGGTGATTTCCGCCCTCCGCTGCTTCGACCCCAGATGCTACACCAAGGTGTCTGACGCCCATCTGGATTTGACGGACGACGACCTGGTCATCGTGCCCGAGGTGGAGGGAAATCAGCTGGACGAGGCCAAGGCCAAGGCGCTGATTCTCAAGGCCCTGACCGATGGGGCCGAGGAGGTGGATTTGGAGGAGAACAAATGCTACCTCGCCCCGAAGGTCCTCCAGAACGACGAGAGCCTCACCGCGGAGCTGACCAAGGTGGGCAGGTGGCTCAACGCGGAGATTACCTATGACTTTGGGGACGACCGCATCGTCACTGTGGACCGTTCCGTCATTGTGAACTGGCTGACCCAGAACAAGGACGGCACCTGGGTGATGGACGCGGACAAGGCCCAGGAGTTTGTTAAGACCGAGATGGCCTACAAGACGGACACCTTTGGCCTGACCCACGAGTTCACCACTCACGACGGCAAAAAAATCACCCTGAAGGGCGGCGACTACGGCTGGTGCATCGCCCGGAAGGAGACCGCCGAAGCCCTGCTGCGCTCGGTGAAGATGGGCCGCAAGACGACCCTGGAGCCGAAGTATCTCTATCGCGCCCAGAACCGGGGCATCGACGACATCGGCGGCACCTATGTGGAAATCAGCATCGACAAGCAGATGATGTGGTGCTACAAGGACTACAAGTGTAAGGTGGAGACCCCCGTGGTGACGGGCAACGTGACCAAGGGCAACGGCACACCCAAGGGGAGCGTCTGGGCCATGGACAGCCACAAGAGCCCGGCCACGCTGGGCACCCTGGACACCATGGGCTACAGCTCCAAGGTCACCTATTGGATGTCCTTCACCGGAAACGTGGGCATCCACGACTCCAGCTGGCGCGGCACGGACCCCTCCGGCTACGGCGGCAAAATCTACAAGACAAACGGCTCCCACGGCTGCGTCAACACGCCCTATGACGCGGCGGAGAAGATTTTCAACATCTGCAACGTGGGCACCGCGGTGGTGGTCTACTGACCGCATGCGAACAGGAGGCGCTGACTCCCCGGTGGGAGCGGCGCCTCCTTTGCCGTTTGGAAGCACGGGCGGCACAATGCCAGCGCGCGGTTCGTTCCGGGCGTCAGCGCCGGATTCCGCGCCGCCGGGCGGGTGGTTCCCGGTCACAGCGGCCGGACTTCGGGGAGAATTGTGCCCGATGGGCAGGGGGAGGCCGGGAAAACTGGAACTTCTACCAATTGCGCCGGCGGCTCTGAGGGACTATAATAGCAGCTGGACAGCTTTCAGGCTGCCTGACGCGGCGGGATTCCCTTCCCCCAGCGGTCAGCGGTGTCGGGAGCTGCAACCCAGTGCGCCGCGAAGACGGCGTGAGGCAGATTTTCATCTTTTTTGGATTCAATAGGAGGAACTACGATGGCAGACAACAAACGTCCGGAGTCCATGGTGCGCATTACCACCCCGGAGCTGGCTCAGGCCTTCATCGACGAACAGATTGCCGCCCTGCGTGCCCAGATTGGGGAGCGCAAGGTGCTGCTGGCCCTCTCCGGCGGCGTGGACTCCTCCGTGGTGGCCGCGTTGCTCATCAAGGCGGTGGGCAAGCAGCTGGTGTGCGTGCACGTGAACCACGGCCTCCTGCGCAAGGGTGAGCCGGAGCAGGTGGTGGAGGTGTTCCGCAACCAGATGGACGCGAATCTGGTCTATGTGGACGCGGTGGACCGCTTCCTGGACAAGCTGGCGGGCGTGGCTGAGCCCGAGGCCAAGCGCAAGGTCATCGGCGCGGAGTTCATTCGCGTGTTCGAGGAGGAGGCCCGGAAGCAGGACGGCATCGAGTTCCTGGCCCAGGGCACCATCTATCCCGACATCATCGAGAGCGGCCCTGTGAAGGCGCACCACAACGTGGGCGGCCTGCCGGAGGACCTCCAGTTCGAGCTGGTGGAGCCGGTGAAGTTCCTCTTCAAGGACGAGGTCCGCGTGGTGGGCAAGGCCCTGGGTCTGCCCGACAACATGGTCTTCCGTCAGCCCTTCCCCGGCCCCGGTCTGGGCGTGCGCTGCCTGGGTGCCATCACCCGGGACCGTCTGGAGGCTCTGCGGGAGTCCGACGCCATCCTCCGGGAGGAGTTCGACAACGCCGGCCTGACCGGCAAGGTGTGGCAGTTCTTCACCGTGGTGCCCGATTTCCGCTCCACCGGCGTGAAGAACAACCTGCGCGCCTACGACTGGCCCGTCATCATCCGCGCGGTGAACACTGTGGACGCCATGACCGCCACAGTGCCCGAGCTGCCCTGGAGCGTGCTGGAGAAGATTACCCAGCGCATCCTCAGCGAGGTGGACGGCGTGTGCCGTGTGCTCTACGACCTGAGCCCGAAGCCTGTTGCCACCATCGAGTGGGAGTAATTAAAACCTGACATTTCAGTCCCGGAAAGCCTGGAAAACACAGGGCTTTCCGGGATTTCTCTGTTCCGGAAGACACCATTGAGCTCCTGTGAGGTCCTTTCGCCCCATTTTGATGTTCATTGACAAAATCTCCGAAAGGAAGTATACTTTTGTCAGGAACGTAGCGGAAGGAGATGTCTTCATGACCCTGACCATCCAACACCTGGGCGATTGCCGCTTTATCCTGAAAAGGGGCGACAGCTCCGGCAGTCCTGTCACCCTGGCCGACCCCACCACCCTTCCGGTGAAAAATGACAGGGGCGAGGACCTGTTTTCCTCTCTGTCCGCTGGTCTGCGCTGGTATTTTGAGGAATACTGCGATGCAGCCTACGGTGCAAACGTGGACAAAGCCCACCGTGTGATGGAAACCCTCAAAAACTGGGGGCGGGTGAGCTTTCAGGCCCTCTTTTCCCTGAACACCTATTTCTGGTACACGGAAAACCGGAAAGATCTCAGCCTGTGCATCGTCAGTCACGACCCCGCAGTGCTGGCCTGGCCCTGGGAGGCCCTGTGCGACCCGGAAAACGGGTTGTATCTGGCAACTGAGCACCCCATTGAACGGCGGGTGGAGGACACCAGAAACCATTGGACCACGCCCCAGCCAGCGCAGCGGCTGCGGATGCTGCTGGTCATCGCCCGGCCCTACGGAGAAAGGGATGTGGACTTCTTCGCCGTCAGTAAGCCCGTGGTGGAGCAGATGCGGGCTGAGGGATTCCCGGTGGACATCGACCTGCTCCGCCCGCCCACGTTCCAAAACCTGTGTGACACGCTGGAGCGGGCCCAGCGGGCGGGACGGCCCTATCACATCCTCCACTTTGACGGTCACGGCGGCTACGGGGCCGATCCGACCGGGTATACAGACCGTTTTCAGGCCGCCGAAGGCAAGCTGGCCTTTGAGACCGCAAAGCCGGGAGAGGCAATTCAGGCGGACCTGGTGAGGGCGTCCGATCTGGGCCAGTTGCTTCTGCGGTGCGGCGTGGCGATGGTGGTGCTCAACGCCTGCCAGTCCGCCATGGTGGACGGCGGCGCGGACAGCGCCTACGCCTCTGTGGCCGCCAGTCTGCTCCGGGCGGGCATCCCCAGCGTCACCGCCATGGGTTACTCCCTGCTGGTCACCGGAGCGCAGCAGTTTGTGCCCTCCTTCTATCAGGCCCTCTTTGACGGCGCAGCCCCTGCCGAGGCCATGTGCAGGAGCAGGAAAACCATGTTTGCAGAGGCCCGGAACCGACAGCCCGCAGATTTCCAGGATTGGCTGGTGCCCCAGCTCTATCAGAGCATGGAAGAGGAGAACCGGATCCTGCCCCAGGTCACTGGGCGGAGGCCGGACCCGGGCTGGCCCAACGCGAACAATCCCGGTCTGCTGGCCTATGGCCGGACCGGATTCCTGGGCAGGGGCCGGGCGGTGCTGGAGCTGGAGCGGAACCTGTTCAAACCCCAGGCCGGGCTGCTGGCTTACGGCATGGCCGGGGCGGGCAAGACCACCCTGATTCGGGGCTTTCTCCACTGGCTCCGGGACACCGGGGGCATGGACGAGCAGGGTGCCCTCTGCCCCGTCCACTGGTTTGACTTCCGCTCGGTGCAGGGCAGCGACACAATCTGCATGGAGCTGGCCAGCCGTTTCCTGCCGAATGGGAAGAATCTGACCGCAGAGCAGCAGAGGGAGGCGGTCATCCGGTGGCTGAGGGAACACCGCTGCTTTGTGGTCTGGGACAACTTTGAGTCCGTCCATGAGCTGCTGAGCGAGGGAGACCGGGAGTCGTTGAAAGCGCTGCTCCAGGAACTCCGGGGCGGGAAGAGCAAGGTGCTGCTCACCAGCCGGAACAGTGAGGTCTGGCTGGGGCGGGACTGTCTGCGTCTGAAAGCCCCCCTCCCCGGCCTGCAGGGGCAGGAGCGCTGGGACTACTGCACCGCTCTGGCGGAGGAGTTCGGCTTTACGGTGAGACGAAACGACAAAGCCCTCCACGACCTGCTGGACAAGCTGAACGGCAACCCCCTTGCCATACGGGCGGTGTTGCCCCGGCTGGGGGAGGGCGTCCGGCCCAAGCAGCTTTTGCAGGACCTGGAGTCCTCTTTCGCAGGTCTGGAGGGGGAGGAGGCCACGGACCGGATTCGGGCTGCCTTCCGGCTGGTGCTGGCCGACTTGAGACCGGAGGCGGAGACTGTGCTGCAGCTTCTGGGCCTTCACGAGCACTATGCTGACGGAGATTTCCTGAACATGATGCTCTGGTATGGGATGGACATCGAAAGCGATTCGCCGGAGGGACAGACGGCTGCCGCGACGGTCCGCCGCTGTCTCGCCCGGCTGGAGCGGTCCGGCTTTTGCAGCCCGGTGGGGAAAAACGTGTGGCAACTCCACCCGGCTCTGCGGAGTTGTCTGGCCCAGGATTGCCCTGCCCCGGAGGAGGTACAGCGTTGGTTTACTGTTGCGATGGATACATTGGAGACGCTCTATCACAATGATGGGGCACAGCGCCGCGTGTTCTGCGGATTTCACGAGACGAACCTGCGCCAAGCCCTTGACATCGCCAAACGGCTGGATATGGGGAAAGAAGTGCTGTCTCTGCTGGCTGACCTGGCCATCGCGGCGCAAAACCGGGGTGATCTGCCCCGAGCAGAGGCCCTGTGGCTTTTGGTGGCGGAGGAGGCAGAGGCTCAGGGGAACCGCGAGGAGCAGGACCGGGCTTACAGCCAACTCAGCACGCTCGCCTCGAACCGGGGAGACACGGTGGAAGTGCAGCACTGGGCTGACAAGCGGGAGCAGCTCTACAAGGATGCGGATACGGACGCAGAGAGTTGGTAC
>CACZUK010000055.1 GCA_902784305.1 Oscillospiraceae bacterium
TCCCCCAGCGAAAAGGTTTCATCCTGCGTCAGCGGGTGCAGCGCCACGCCGTGGGCGCGGGCCAGCACCTCCACCCGGGCACGGCCTCCGCTGTCGTCCTCCACGTCAGGGAAGACCAGTTCAGCCACCTTCACCCGCTTCAAGAGCTGCTCCAGACCGTTGATGTGGTCCTCATCAAAGTGCGTGAGCACCAGCAGGTCCAGCCGGGACTCCATCGCGTCGTTCATAGCGTCCGCCAGCGCGTTTCCGGCCCGGCTGCCGCCGCAGTCCACCGCCGCCGCTGACTCGTGGGAGAGCAGCAGGATGCTCTGCCCCTGTCCCACATCCACCGCCTCCACGCCCAGACCGCTTCCCGCCAGACTGCCCCGATGGAGCAGGACGCAGAGCACAAGCAGCGCCGCAAGGCCCGCCGTGAAGCCGCCCCAGCATCTGCGCAGTCCCGGTCTGCGCCAGAGCAGAAGCGCCGCGCCGTACACCGCCGCCAGCCAGAGACAGTACCAGCCCACCTCTGTTGTGACCGCGCCCAGCGGCGCGCGGGCCAGAAGCGTTGTCATCCAGCGAATGTACCCAAAACACCACCGGAAGGGCGTCCAAAGCAGCTCCACCGGCGGAAAAACCAGACCCAGCAGCGTGCCCAGCGCGCCGCCGAGAAAGAACAGCTCCACCGCCCACAGACACAGCAGATTGCTCAGCGGGGCAACGAGTGAGATGGTGCCGAAGCACAATGCCGTCAGCGGCGTGGTGAAGGCCAGCGCGCTCAGGCTCAACGCCAGACTCTCGCACACGCCCCGCCGCAGCCGCCGCAGAGGCTTCTCCCCCTTCTTGCGCTCTGCGCCGCCCATCATGCGCAGGCAAAGCGGCTGATAGAGCACCAATATCCCCAAAACGGACGCAAAAGAGAGCTGCAAGCTAACGCTGAGCAGGGAATACGGGTTCTGGAGCACCAACAGCAGCAGCGCTGTGCGCACAGAGGCGATGCTGTCCGCGTCCCTGCGGAAGAAGGGCGCGAGCAGAAAGGTCAGGCCCATCACCGTGGCGCGCACCACCGGCGGCTTGGCGCCCGTGACCAGACAGAACAGCACCAGTCCCAGTGCCGCCAAAAGCTGCCGGAGGCGTCGCTCGCCGGGCAAGAGCAGCAGCGCCCCCATGAGCATCCCGACGTGGAGGCCGGAAACCGCCGCGATGTGCCGCAGACCGCTGCGGCTCAGCTCCGTGGCCAGCGGTTCCCCCAGCTCCTCGGTCTCGCCGGTGAGCAGAGCCAGCAGCAGACCCGCCTCCTCGGGGCTGCTCTGCTTCATGATATGTGCTTGCAGCCGTTTTCGGGCCACTTTGGGCCAAAATCGCAGAGGAATCTTCGGTGCGCTGGTGCATTGGAACGCCTTGACCGTTTTCGTCCGGGCGAAGATGCCCCGCGCGGCCATCTGACGGAACCGCTCCGATCTGGTTTCCCCCGGAGCGCACAGCTCCGCCTCCAGCTCAATGTGGTCGCCGGGCTTCAAATCCCGGCAGCTCTGGGTGGTGTACATCAGCACTGGAATGCCGCTCCCGCGCGGTCCGGTCCGCAGCCGCACCTCCATCGACCAGCCCCAGCGGGTCTTCTCCGGGTAGTCTGTGACGATGCCCTGAAAGTGCTCCGTTTCACCCCACAGACACAGCGCCGGTCTGAACCAAAGCAGGGAATACACCCCCACCCAGAGCACCGCCGCGGCCATCCCCAGCAGAAACCAGGTCCGGCGGCGCTGACGGTCCCCACGCCGCAGCAACCACCACAGGGGCAGCGCGCCCGCCGGGAGGCAGAGCACATACAGCAGCATCCGGCAGGCCAGAAATCCGCCCGCGGCCACGCCCGCGCTCAGCCAGTTCCGCCGCTGCTCCCAGCTCAGAGGCAGACTCGGCAGATATACACCGTGACCCTCTTTCCCATTCGGAAACATGGCTTCGCCTCCTCTCCGGCGTCCCTGGGGCGCACCGCGGCTGTGTGAATGAAAGGTAAAGCAAAGGAGCCGATTCATTTCCCTCGGTTTGCCCCATTTTCGTCCTTATTCGCAGAGGATATTATACCCTGTTTCAGAGCATACGACAAGCACTGTTTTCATGACGCGGAGAAGCAGGCGCTTCCACAGGTTGCGTTTGACAAAGCGGAGCGGTCTGTACTAAAATGGGCCTGACAAGCCCCCGTTCGGTGGGGCTCAGAGCTTTGGCCCGGACGGCATCCGGGCGCGGGAGGGATTCCATGAAAACCTACGACATTGCGGTCATCGCCGGAGACGGCATCGGGCCGGAGGTCATGGCCGAGGCGGTCAAGGTCCTCCAGACCGTGGCGGAGCTGGACGGCGGGCTGTGCTTCCGCTTCACGCACTACCCCTGGGGCTGCGACTATTACCTGAAAACCGGGCAAATGATGCCCGAAAACGGCCTGGAGCTTCTCTCCGGCCACGACGCCATCCTGCTGGGCGCGGTGGGTACGCCGGGCGTGCCGGACCACATCTCGCTGCGGGAGCTGCTGCTGCGCATCCGCCACGACTTCGACGAGTACATCAATCTGCGGCCGGTGAAGCTGCTGCGCGGCGCCTCCTGTCCCCTGAAGGACGTGGCGCCGGAGAACGTGGACATGGTGTTCATCCGGGAGAACAGCGAGGGCGAGTACAGCGGCCAGGGTGCCTGGCTCTATCCGGGCACGGACCGGGAGGTGGTCATTCAGGACGGCGTGTTCTCCCGCAAGGGCTGCGAACGGGTCATCCGCTACGCCTACGAGCTGGCCCGCCGGGAGAGCAAGAGCCTCACCAGCGTGAGCAAGGCCAACGCCCTCAACTACTCCATGGTGTTCTGGGACCAGATTTTCGCGGAAATCGGCCGGGAGTACCCCGATGTGGAAACGCGCTCCCTGCTGGTGGACGCCGCCGCCATGTTCATGGTCAAAGAGCCTCAGCGGTTCCAAATCGTGGTCACTTCCAACCTGTTTGGGGATATTTTGACGGATTTGGGCGCCGCCATCGCCGGAGGCATGGGCCTGGCCGCCGGGGCGAATCTGAACCCGGAGCGCCGCTTTCCCTCCATGTTCGAGCCCATTCACGGCTCCGCGCCGGACATCGCCGGGCAGGGCGCGGCCAACCCCCTGGCTGCCATCTGGTCCGCCTCCCAGCTGTTGGACTTCCTGGGCCATGAGGACTGGGGCGCGCGGGTGCTCGCCGCCATCGAGGCTCTGCTGGAGCGGGGCGCGTGTCTGCCCCCGGACCAGGGCGGCAGCGCCAGCACCGCCGAATGCGGCGACGCACTGTGCGCGCTTCTGCGCGGAGACATGTGACCGCGTGCATATTGAGACAAGAAAACGGGACCGCCTGAGGCAGTCCCGTTTTTGATATTTCTGGAGAAAGTCGCTTGTCTTGCCGTGCTCAGACCACAGCGGGCTCCTGGACCTCCGGGTGGTCTCCCACCGGGTGGAAGGTGTCCACCAGGGCCTCCACCCGCTCCGTGATGTCATCGACGTTGTTGTAGGCCGCGTCCATCAGAGGCACGAGGTCCGCAACGAACTGGTCCACATCGAAGGGGATGGGGTTGCCGATGTGGATGAGGTGATTGGGCGTGGTCTTCAGCCCCTCCTCGGCCATGAGCTTCTCCTCGTAGAGCTTCTCACCGGGCCGCAGGCCGGAGTACTTCACCATGATGTCCACGTCGGGCTTTAGGCCGCTGAGCTTGATGAGGTTCCGGGCCAGGGTGTCAATCTTCACCGGGTCGCCCATGTCCAGCACGAAAATCTCTCCGCCCTGGGCGTAGGTGCCCGCCTGGAGCACCAGACTGACGGCCTCCGGGATGGTCATGAAGTAGCGCTGGATTTCGGGATGGGTCACGGTGACCGGCCCGCCCTCCGCAATCTGCTTCTTAAAGAGGGGAATCACCGAGCCGTTGCTGCCCAGCACGTTGCCGAAGCGCACCGCCACGAACTCCGTCTCAGAGGCGATGTTCGGATGGGGCAGAACCTCGCCTTTGTGGGTGTACAGCTCCGGCAGCTCGTTCTCCCGGTGGCTGCGAACCTTCTGGTCAAAGCTCTGGACAATCATCTCGCACATGCGCTTGCTGGCCCCCATGATGTTGGTGGGGTTCACAGCCTTGTCTGTGCTGATGAGCACGAAGCGCTTGCAGCCGTTGCACATGGCGGCGTAGGCCGTCTTATAGGTGCCGATGACGTTGTTCTTAACCGCCTCGTTGGGGCTGACCTCCATCAGGGGGACGTGCTTGTGAGCGGCGGCGTGGAAGACAATCTCCGGCCGATAGGTCTCAAAAACCTGGTACACGCGGCGGCTGTCGCGCACGGAGCCGATGAGCACGGTCAGGTTCAGCGTCCTGTCCTTGCGCAGCAGCTCCTGCTGAATCTCGTAGGCGTTGTTCTCATAGCTGTCGAAAATGATGAGGTTTTTCGGCTTATGTCCCGCAATCTGGCGGCACAGCTCGCTGCCAATGCTGCCGCCGCCGCCCGTCACCAGGATGGTCTTTCCGGTGAGGAGGGTGAAAATCTCCCCCATGTCCACCTGAATGACGTCACGGCCCAGCAGGTCCTCAATGGCCACCTCGCGCATGGCGGAGACCCGAATCTCGTCGTTGAGGAACTGGTACACGCCGGGCAGGTTGCGCAGCTCGCAGCCGGTCTCCTTACACACGTCCAGCACGTCGCGCAGGTCCTGGGGCCGGGCCGATGGAATCGCCACAAAGATGCACTCCACTTTGTACCGCTCCGCCGCGGCCATGATGTCATCCCGGCCGCCCACAATGGGCACACCCTCCATGTCGCGGCCCCATTTGCGCTGGTCATCGTCGATGATGCACACGATGCGGTCCTTGACCTTTTCGCTGCGCCGGGTGTCCCGGAGAATCATCTGTCCCGCGCTGCCCGCGCCGATGAGCATGACCCGCCTGCCGCTCTCCATGTCCGCGTTGTTGGCGTGGATAGCAAGAAACAGCAGCAAAAAGCGGTACGAAAAGCGGGAAAAGAGCGTGAGCAGGAACTGGAAGACCGCGCCCAGGAAGTAATAGGAGATGGGCATGCGCTGATGAACCAGCGTGATGGCCGCCGCGTGGAAGAGCACGGTCGCCATGGTGGCCTCCAGAATGCGCATCAGCTCCGTGTAGCTGGCATACCGCCAAACACTCTGGTACATGCGGTGCAGGAAGAACACCGCCACGCACAGCACCGCGTACAGGGGCGCAAATTTGGCCCAGGCATCCAGATAGTTCCGGTCAATGGTGGAAAACTGGAAATCAAACCGGACCCAAAGGGCGAGAAAATACGCGGCCGTAACCGACAGCATATCGTAGAGGATCAGCACCCCGGACAGGGGTGTGAGAGACCGGACGCAGCTCAGCAGACGGTGCGCTCCGAGCCGGGCGGGGCGCTCTCCCCCGTCTTTTTTGGGAAAGCTCAAAGTAATCTCCTTCTTTTTCACGTATCAGCCCGCTCCGCACGCCTCAGGCAGGCTGTGGAGGGGCAGCTTTTCAAATCATTCTCCCAGGAATTATTTCGATTTCAAATAATTTACAGGAGAACCCGTACCTTTTCCGCAGTCATGCTCCTTCCTGCCGCGCCGGAAGGCCGCAGCGGGAGCATCTGCGCTGACCTTATAACTCTACCACAGTTGTCGGAAAAAATCAACTGACAACCTCTGCATGATTCATACAATTCTCGCCCGCTTCAACGGACAAAATTGGAAATGATTGTATCCAGCGGAACAGAGCGACTGTACAGCCGCGGTGCCGTGTCCGGTTCATCCCGCAGCCGCGGCGGGAAATGGACTGCTTTTCTCTGTCCCTCCGGGCGGTTCGTATCCCGGTCCCGTTTCCTCTTCCCCCGAAAAAGGAGGGCAGTTTTCGTCAAAACCAGCCCCCTTTTATCATTATTCTCAGAAAATAAGCCCTACTCAGGCAGCCTTGGATAGCGCCTGTACTCCTCCCCCAGCTGCCGGTGAAATTCCTCCTTTTGCCGGTACATAGTCTCATCCGCCCGGACGAAGACCTGCTGAAAGCTGACATCCCGGCCCGGCTGACAGACGGACGCGCCCATGGACATGGACAGGGCGTCCTGCCCCTCTCGCCGCTGATTGAAGCGGGAAATCTGCTCCTCCACCCGGGCCAGCCTGTGGGCCATCTCCTCCCGCGTCACCGGATCAGCCACGGCGATGAACTCATCGCCGCCGATACGATAGGTGTGCTCCGCCCCGAACACGTCCGAGATGACCTCCGCCGCCCCCTGAATGAGGCGGTCTCCACAGGTGTGTCCGCAGCGGTCGTTGACCTGCTTCAGGAGGTTGATGTCGAACACCGCCAGCCCGAAGGACGCCGACTGGCTCTGGATGTGCTCCGTCAGCTGCCGCTGGAGCTCCATGTACGCGGTGGTGTTTCCCACCTGGGTCAGGGCGTCTGTGTGAGCCTGGGCATGGACGTAGCTGAGATAGCGCTGCATTTCCCCCTGCATGGACTGAATCTTGTCCCCCAGCTCCTCCATTTCGTCAGAGACCCGCTGGTCTCCCCCCTCTGTGAGCTCCTTCCTGGCAGTCCGCTCCTCCCCGTCATCGCGCCGGAGACTGATCTGCTCTGTCAGCTTGTCCAGCTCCGAGGAGAGCACACTCAGCTTCTCTCTCAGCGCGTTGAAGCGAAGGCGCAGCTTTCGGTTGATGATGAGCACCACCAGCGCGCCTGCCAGCACGGAGAGCACGCTCAGACAGCCCACCACAAGGGTGTTCTGGCGAATCTGCCTGTCATACCACTCTGAGTTGAAATCAACGCCAACAATTCCGGCAACCCGGCCTTTGGAGTCAAAAACCGGGCTGTATGCGCTATAAAAGTTGCCCCAGCGGTCCGCAGCGGGGGCATTGTCCACAGCCGCGACGCCCCTGCCCGCCTCTCGCAGCGCGTCTGTCACCAGCACCAGCTCCCCGAAGGCACCCGGCTCCACCGGGTCCGGGTCCACGGTGAAGCAGAACTCGTCCGGGCCCGTCTGACGCACCGCGTAGATGTATTCAATGTCGATGTTCTTCTGAAAAACGGCCAGCTTCGCGTACACATCGTTGAACGCGTCCTTACCCACGTCCTCCTCGGTCAGAGCGCCCAGCGCGTCGCCGTCCAGCAGGCCCGCGGCGGTATTGGAAATGTCCAGCATGTTTTTGCGAATCAGCGCCCGAATGGCAGAGGTGGACTTGTGCAGCAGCACCACCCCCAGCACGATATTGGTGAAGAGCAGCAGCGCCCCGATGGCCAGTACATACTGGGTCGTCAGGCTGGTTCTCTTCCCTTTTTTCATGGCGCTCACCCCCTTGTCCCATTGTCTCCGGGTCAGGCCGCACTTCCCCGGGAATCCGGCCGCTTCTCCCGGCGGGCTCCCGGACTCCTTCGTCCCTGAAACTCTCGTTCAGAAACCTTTGCTCTATTGTAGCAAACAATTCCCCCTTTGTACAGGGTTTTTTGAAGTGCCCTGCGGACCTCCCAATTCCCCACAAGCCCCTCACGTCCGCGGAAAGGTGCTTGCAATTATCCTTCGAACTTGCTACAATAGCATCGGAAGGATTTAGATACATTTGAAAAAGGGGTGGTTTCAACGAAACGCTGACGGAGATGAGCGCGAACGCTTCTCAGGGCGCGGACGCGACAAATCCAAACCATTTATAGAAAAGGAGAGAGAAACCATGGCAGAAAAAAAGAAAATGGCCCTTTCCACCCAAATCTTCATCGCTCTGGTGCTGGCAATCCTGGCCGGCATCGCGCTGACCGGACACCCCGACCTTGCAACGGGCTACATCAAGCCCTTCGGCACCATTTTCCTGAACCTCATCAAATGGATTGTCTGTCCGCTGGTCTTCTTCTCCATCATGGCGGGCGTGGTCTCCATGCGGGACATCCGAAAGGTGGGCGCCATCGGCGGCACCACCGTGCTCTACTACCTCTGCACCACCGCCTTCGCCGTGGCCATCGGCCTGCTGTTCGCGAACGTGTTCAAGGGCATCTTTCCGGTGCTGTCCACCACGGATTTGAGCTTTGAGCCCTCCGCCACCTCCGTCAACTTCATGGACACGCTGGTGGGGCTCTTCCCCTCCAACTTCATCCAGCCCTTTGTGGAGGCCAATATGCTCCAGGTCATCGTCTCCTCCCTGTTCATCGGCTTCGCGCTGATTCTGGTCTACGGAGAGAAGAAGGACTCGGACTTCGCGGCGGTGAACGTGTGCAACGACATCTGCATGAAGACCATGGAGATGATTCTCCGGCTCTCCCCGGTCGGCGTGTTCTGCCTGCTGTGCCCCGTGGTGGCGGAGAACGGCCCGGCGGTGCTGGGCTCCCTGGCAAAGGTTCTTCTTGTGGCCTATCTGTGCTTCGCCGTTCACGCCGTGGCGGTCTACTCCATGACCGTCAAGGTGCTGGGCCGCGTGAGCCCTCTGGAGTTCTTCAAGGGGATGATGCCGGCCATGATGCTGGCCTTCTCCTCCGCCTCCTCTGTGGGAACCCTGCCCCTGAACCTGGAGTGCGCCGAGAAGCTGGGCGCGGACCGGGAGGTCGCCTCCTTCGTGCTGCCCCTGGGCGCCACCATCAACATGGACGGCACCGCCATCTACCAGGGCGTGTGCTCCGTGTTCATCGCCTCCTGCTTCGGCATCAGCCTCACCTTCTCCCAGATGCTCACCATCGTGCTCACCGCCACGCTGGCCTCCATCGGCACCGCGGGCGTGCCCGGCGCCGGAATGGTCATGCTGGCCATGGTGCTCCAGTCGGTGGGCCTGCCGGTGGAGGGCATCGCCCTGGTGGCCGGTGTGGACCGCATCTTTGACATGGGCCGCACCGTGGTGAACATCACCGGCGACGCCTCCTGCGCCATTGTGGTCTCCCAGCTCCAGCGTGCCAGAGAGAGCCGCAGGAAGAGCTGACGGCTTTTGAAGTCCCTCCGAACGATGGTTTTCCCGCTGTTTTGCTCCCCCTGACGGGTCAGCGCAGAACCCGGCAATTTCCGACCGCGGTCTTTCCTTTCAATACAGATAACCGCACAACTAAGCGCAAAAAGCCGCATCTGCTTGCACAGATGCGGCTTTTTCGTTCCTTTTACCAGCTCAGACACATTGCCTGAGCCGGAGGCTCACAGGGCGTCTCAAACGCTCAGGCGGCCTCCTCCTCAGGGGCCGGAAGCTCCTCCGCGCTCTGAGCGGGAGCGGTTTCCTCTTCCTCTGCGGCGGCTTCCACCTCGGTTTCCTCCTCTTCCTGGGCGGACACGGCCTCCGCGCTCTCCTCCTCAGCAGAGGACGCTTCGGCGGTCTGCACCTCGTCAGCGCTCTCCTCGTCCTCAGCAGGCTCGGCGGGCGCTTCGGACTCGTCTTCAGCAACGCTCATCTCAGCCTCGTCGGCCTCCTCGCTGCTCTGGGTGTTCACATTTTCATTGTTCTGCTGCTTCTGCGCCTCGTATTCCTCCTTCGTCTTGAAGTCAGAGGCGCGGATGTAGCCAGTGTGCTTCACGCCGTCGGTGCCCACATAGCTCGCCCAATACCAGTTCTCCGTGGGACGGTCATTGACCTTGACGGCTTCTCCCGCGCTGATGTCCGCCAGCACCTGGGCGGTGGAGCCGGGCTGCGTGCGAATGACGGTGTCCACCACTGCGACGTAGTCCTGGTCCAGGCTCTGATATGTGCTCAGATGGGCGGAGGGGACAAAGCCCTTGTAGACCGTGCCCGAAGCGTTGGTGTAAACGAGATAGTACCAGTTGGGATTGTAGGTCTTCTTCACCTTCACCAGAACGCCCTTCGGCACATCCTTGAGCACCTTGCCTGTCTCGCTGGCTGTCTCACGCAGCGTGGTTTCCACTTTGGTGTAGTAGTTGCCCGCTTTCGTCTCCTCGTACTTCTTCGCGTGCTTTTTGTAGACAAAGCCGGTGTGCTTCTTGCCCTTGCTGTCCTTGCAGGTGGCCCAGTACCAGTTCTTCTCGGTGGTGTCCTTCACCTGAATCAGGGTGTAGGCGCTCAGCTTCACCAGCACCTCGCTGGTCTGCTTGTCGTCCAGACGCAGCTCGGTCTGCGCCGTGGTGACGTACTCGCCGGCATTGGGGTCCACGAACTCCTTCAGGCTGCTCTTGGGCAGGTAGCCCGTCTTTTTGTTGTTCTTGGAGTCGTTCCAGACCACCTTATAGAATTTGCCCTTCTTGCTGTCAACAGCGACCACAGCGCCCTTGGGCAGCATCGCCACCTTCTTGCCCTTCTTGCTGGCGGTGCTGGTGAGCTTGGCCTTGGCAGTCAGCGTCCAGCGCTTCTTGCTGCGCCACACCTTGGCCATATACTTCTGCTCGGCCTCCGGGTCCACCTGCTTGTAGGGCTTGTTGGTGATGGTGCCCTTCTTCAGCTTGCTCTTGAGCACATAGCCCTCAAAGTACTTATTATAGTAGTCGGTGTAGAAAACCTTATACCATTTGCTCTTGGTGGAGGGGGTCGCAAACACATAGGCACCCTTGGGCAGCATGCACTTGCTGGCAGAGGAGCTGGACGGGGACTTGCGCAGCGCCGTCTTGGCCTTGGCGTTGTAGGGCGCCGCCGCCTTCACCAGGTACGCGGCGCTCAGATAGCCGCCCTTGTACTTCTTGCCCTTTTTATTGATATAGGTCACCTTAAACCAGTATTTATCTGTGGTGTCGGTGACATCCACCAGGCTGTCCTTGGGCACGGAGGTGCGGGATTTGTAGCTCGTGCCCGGCCCGGTGCGCAGCTTCAGCGTCGCCTTGGTCTTGTAGCACCCCAACGGGGCGGTGTTCTTCTTCTCATTTTTCCTCTTTTTCGTCTCCTTCAGCACAGCGCTGGGAAGGAAGCCCTCATAGGTGGCGCCGTTAGAGTTGGTGTACTTCACCTTCCACCACTCCGCAAACATCGAGTTGGTCACCACCACCACGTCGCCCTTGGGGACGGTGGTCACCTCGTCGAAGCCGCTCCCCGCGCCGCTGCGGAGCGTTACGGTGGACGTCGTCTCCCGGTAGACCGTATCCGCCAGGGCGGCGGGTATGCTCAGCGTGGCCAGCAGCAGCACAGCCAGCAGAACAGATGCCAGTTTTCTCATGCGTTTCATTGGTTTGATTCCTCCATTTCGTGTACTTTTTTCGCAAATTGCGCAGGGATGCAAAGCCGTGCGTGCTCCCCAGCCGATGAGGGCGACTGCCGGTCCAAAGGGAGCGGAGCATCCGGGCTCTCCCGTTCTGAACCCATTATAGCAGAACGCTGACGTCCTGTCGATAACAATTGATTAAGATTTTTACAGATGTTGCCCCAGGCGCTGGGCAGCGTGGAGGCGGCATGAGACTCCCCATCCACAAAGAATGCTCCTTTTCTCCCTTCCCGTCTTGATTCTCAAAGAAAAAAATGGTAAAATACAGGAAATCGGTCAGGCATCCGCGCCTGTGCCAATCCCCCGCATACTCTCCAGAGAAAGGACGATGCTCATGAAAACCAAACTGATTGCTCTGCTGCTCGCCTTGGCGATGTGCTGCTCTCTGCTCACAGCCTGCGGCTCCGGCGGCACAGACACGGCCGATGCTCCCGAGGCCCAGAGCCCCGTCTCCAGCGAAGCGGCTGCCGACGCCCCGGAAGAGGCCGCCGACACCGCCGACGCAGCCGCCTCCGCCTCCATGGAGGAGGCAACTCTGCTCTCCGCTCCGGCACAGGAGGCGGTGACGGCACCCGAGCCTGACCCCAACGCCCCCGAGGCGAAGGTGGGCATGCTCTCCATTCTGAACCTCAGCGAAGAGGACGCCGCCCAAATGCTCCGCGCGCGCAAGCTGGCCACCACCCAGCTGGTGAAGGAGGGCACCTATGAGGGCGAAAATCCGGACAAGAACGGGCCCATCACCGTGGTCTACTACGACAGCCTGGAGTCCATGCTGATGGCGCTCAAGGCCGGACAGCTCACCAGCATCAACGTCACCGAGTCCGTCGCGGACTACCTGCTGCTCAAAAACCCCGATTTGGCTAAGCCGCTGAGCCACAACGATGGCGCCGAGCACTCCACCTTCGCGGAGATGATGGAATCCGGCCTGGTGGGCGAGGGCTACGCCTTCATGATGATGGAGGATCACG
The DNA here is from genome assembly GCA_902784305.1 of Oscillospiraceae bacterium. GTDB lineage: Bacteria > Bacillota > Clostridia > Oscillospirales > Oscillospiraceae > Onthomonas. Next base: position 12,075 of record CACZUK010000055.1, read on the forward strand.
CCGCGCTCCGGGACGAGTTCGACAAGGCCCTGGACGACATGAAAGAGGACGGCACCCTGGACCGGCTCATTCAGGAGCAAATCACCGACGTGATGCAGGGGAAGGAACCCACGGAAATCGAGGTTCCCCCTCTCTCTGACGCGGAAACCATCACCGTGGCTGTGACCGGCGCCCTGCCTCCCATGGACTATGTGAGCTCCATCGGCATGCCTGTGGGCTTCAGCACCGCCGTTCTGGCCGAAATCAGCCAGCGCATCCACAAGAACATCTCCATCAGCGTCATTGACAGCGGCGCCCGTGCCTCCGCCCTGGCCAGCGGCAGAGCGGACGTGGTCTTCTGGACCAGAACCTCCACCGCCGCCAGCGAGGTCAAGGCCATGAGCGAGGAGGAGCGCTACGCGCTGAGCGAGGGCCTCACGGACGAGGAGGTCACGGTCATTCAGCAAATCAACAGCATTTACGACTTCACCACCATCGCCGATATGGACATCCCCCAGGGCACCATTGTCACCCAGCCCTATTATACCGGGTACAATCTTCCCGTTCTCGTCCAGCAGTAAAA
>CACZUK010000056.1 GCA_902784305.1 Oscillospiraceae bacterium
GTCGGCCGCAATCACCTGGAAGGAGCCGCCGGTGACGCCCTCGCCTGACTTCGCGTCCACCAGCTGAATGTGGACGGTGCTCCGGAGCGGGTACATCCGAATGACGACCTCTAAGGGCTTATCCCAGTCATAGTAGTCCTCCACGGTGTAATAGGTGTCCTCTGCCATGTCGTAGCCGTCGATTTCATTGAGTGCGCGGAGCATATAATCGCCCTTGCGGATTTTCTCCGGCAGATAGAACTGACCATTTTTGTTGGTTTTGAAGGTGGCGTGCTCCACCTTGTCGGGATAGTAGTCGTTGAGGGAGAGCAGGCGGGAGTTGCCGTCGTAGAGCTCAAATTCTATGCTGTCACGGGCAAGGGGCAGAAGGGTCTCGCCGTCCACGACCTTCACCAGAACCGCGGACTTCTCGCCCTCCTCCTCCATGACGGCCTTCGTTGCCGCCGCCGTTGTTGGCGTCGGAATTGGAATCGGTATGCTCCCTGCCCTCCTCCTCGTCCTCGGATTCGTCGGAGCGCTCGCCCTCTGTGGACTGATCTGCCTGCGTTCCGGGATCCACAACCACCGGCACGCCGGCGCCCGGCGTGTCGTCCACATGCGATTCCAGCGCATCGGTCTCGATGAAGTACAGAACGAAGAGCAGCATAATCAGCAGGATGCACAGGAACAGCGCCACCATAACGTCTGCCAGGGAGTCCCAGTAGTCCACGGGGTCATTGGGTTGTCTCTTTTTAAAAGGCTTCATAAGCGGTATTCCTATTTGCGGGTCAGGGACAGATAGTCCTCAACAGGCATGGGGTGATAGAAGTAAAAGCCCTGTCCGGTGCTGCAGCCCAGGGACTCCAGCTGCATGAGCTGGGCCGCGCTCTCAATGCCGGAGGCTGTGATCTCTATGCCCAGCGATCTGGCCTTGGCGAAGCAATCCTCCAGAAGGCGCTCGGAGTTGGAAGACTCGAAGTAGCGCAGGTTCAGCTTCATGCTGTCCGCTTCGATCTGGCCTACGTCCCGGAAGGCGAAAAAGTCTCCGTTGAAGTTGTCCAGCGTCACCTTCAGGCCCATGGCGCGCAGCTTGACCAGCACCTTGGGCACGATATTGGGTTCGGAGGTGTAGGCGTTGGCGGACACGTCCAGTTCCAGGAGCCTGGGGGGCAGCTGGTACCGCTGGAGCAGATCCGAGAACACCGCGGGCAGATCCAGGGCCAGCAAATCCGTTTTGGATACGTTCAGCGTGGCAGGCAGGGGCCGGATGCCCTGATTCATCCACTCCCGCAGCTGTTTGCAAACCTTGTCCCAGATGTGGAGATCCAGCTTGGTGATGTAAGCGTTGTTTTCCAGCACGGGGAGGTAGGACGCCGGGGTCAGCAGACCGAGAGACTCGTGCTGCCAGCGCTCCAGAACCTCAGCGCCCACCATCCTGCGGGTCTTCAGGGTAACAATGGGCTGGAGGTAGAACAGGAACTGTCCGTCCTCAATGGCCTTCACGACCTGAGGCATCAGCAGCTTCTCGCTGCCCTCGCTGAGGAGGGATTCCTTACGGGAGAGGGGGGAGTAGCCGGGGCTCTGGGGGAGCCGATCCAGTCTGCGGAAGAGCTCCTTGAGGCCGTTGTGGAGCTCATGCCGGAGCTGCGCGTCGGAGGGCGGGACGACCTGCTTGTGGTAGCAGTCCAGAAACAGGCCGTAGGAGCGCAGCAGGTTGTTCCACAGGACCCGGTAGAGGATGTTGAAGAGAATGGAGAGGATCACGCCGGAAATGGAGGTATAGAACGCGGTTTCGATACCGGCGATGAGGATAGCGATGCTGCTGATGGCCGCGTCCGGGGTGGAGAAGGACAGGGTGCCCAGACCGGAGAGCAGGCCGATAAAGGTGCCCAAAATGCCCAGACCAGTCAGAATACCGGGAATCTGAACCATTAGGCCCTGCCAGCTGTGGATGGAGAGAAAGTCCTCGCTGATGAACTCCGAAAGGTCCCGCAGAACCTCTCCCGACTGAATCTGGCGTTGGGAAATCTCCTTGTACATCTCAAAGGCCTCGTCCAGCTGCTTCTGACGAAACAGCTCGGTCTCCCGCATCACCAGCAAAGTCGCCTCAGAGGTCTGCACCTTCGAGGCCTCGCGGATGGACTTCAGGCCGCGGTGGAAGGCCGTGGTGAAGCGCACCACCGGGACGATGCCCAGCAGATAGCCCAGAGCCAGCATGACCACCATGACGCACAGGACAATCAGGGACAGCGAGTCTGGAGCCAGGCTGAAGAGCAGGATGGTGGCGGCCAGCTGAACTACACCAATCAGTACCATTATATATTTCATCATAAGCTTATCATCACGCAGTCTTTCCAGTTCAGATTTTCTTCAAAACCCCTGTATCCTACCAGATTCGGCTCTGGACAGTCAGCTCCGATTCTGATTCACGGCGAAAAGCGGTGAAGCCCCATCAGGCGGGGCGTTTATTCGTAGAGGGGGAGGTAGCGCGCAAACTGTGCGTCACGCTCGAAACGGGAGGCCCGTTCGGTGCAGGCCTCGGGGGCATACGGTCTGCTCTCGCAGACGCGGACGATTTCCCGCACCAGAGCCTCCGTGTCGTCCACGGGAACTACCGAGCCGCAGTGCTCATCCACGCCCTCCGGGCAGCCTCCCGTGGCAAAGGTGACAACCGGCGTGCCGCAGGCCAGCGCCTCCAGGTTCACCGTGGGGAAGTTGTCCTCCCGGGTGGGATTTACGAACACATCCGCGGCGGAGTAGAGCTGAGCCAGCTCCTTTTGGTCGTGGGTGCGGTGGATGGAAAGGATGTTCTTCGGGAGCCGGGCGTCCAGCGCTTCGTCGGTGCCCACCAGCACGATGCGATAGTCCTCGCCCAGCTGTTCGGCCAGTGCCTCAAACACGTCCAGCCCCTTGGATTCGAACCAGCCGAAGGAGACGCCGAGGACCATGTACCGCGGCTTTCCCGGCACAGGCGCCGGGGCGTCCGACGGCGCGAAGCCGTGGGCCTCCCGGAAGCCGGAGGGGGTGGGCCGGAAGGTCTGGAGGTCGATTCCGTTGTAAATCACCTTCACCGGATACACCTTTAAAAAGGACTCCTTCACCAAATCAGCCAGCCACTGGGATGGGGTCACGATGGTGAGATCTTCGACCCCGGTGAACCATTTCTTTTTCTTTTTCCACAGCCACGCGGTGGTGTCCGGGAGCAGAGGCGGATAGACGCCCGGCTGGGGACACTTCCCACAGCCCGTCTTCCAGCGCTCACAGCCGCAGAGGGTGAAGTGGGGACAGTGCCCGGTGAAGCTCCAGCAGTCGTGAAGCGTCCAAACCACTTTGATTCGGTGCTTTTTGATGTAGCGGAACAGCATGGGAAGGTTGATGTAGCTGTTGTGGAGATTGTGCAGATGCAGGATGTCCGGGCTCAGTTCATCCAGCTTTTTCAGCAGCCGCAGGGTGGAAAACCAGGCAAAGCAGCCGTTCAGACCGGTCAGCCACGCCAGACGGGTGCTGACAAACTTGACCGGAACGCTGCTGATGATGAGGTCGTTTTCCCTCTGTGGGAGGACGTTCCGGCTCATCGAATAGGCGTGAAAGGTCCGATAGCCCTGCGCCTGAGCCAGAGCGGAAATGCCGTAGACGATGCGTCCGGTGCTTCCCACATTTGTCCAGTTGATGAATACGATGGTTTTCAACCCAATTTCCTCCAATCAGACAGAATCTTGCCGCGCGGCCTCACAGCGCCATTTTGTAATACTCCTCCAGCAGAGCGTCGGTATCGTCCAGGATGCCCTGCGTATCGCGGTTGAGGCCGTTGATGACGCCCATCACGAGAATCGGGCAGTAGAACACATAGGGGTTGGCGTCAATGACCGGCTCAACCATAAACGACATCATCATCCCTGCGAGCAGGGAGATGAGCACGCCGGGCTCCTCACCGCAGAGCTTGCCCAGGCGGTTGAAGGCCATCACATCCAGCGCAGAGCGCACTGTGAAGCAAATCAGGAACAAAAAGGGGAAAAATCCCCCGCGCCTGAAGCAGTCCAGCCACATATTGTGTACAAAGGGCTTGTTGTGATACAAGACAGCTTTGGTTCCGCCGAAGGGATACTTCCAGGCCTCTCCGAAAATAAAGCTCTTCCAGATGGTGGTTCTGTCCTGCTTGTCTCCCGACATGCGGTTCATAAGGCTGCTGTTCATGATGGTGTCCTTGAGCCCGCCCACATTCAGCAGGAAAGCGATGACCGCAGCAAAGACCAGAAGGGCCAAAAGCCCGCAGATTTTATACTTGTTTTCTATGGAAATATCCGGCGAGAGCAGAATCAGCAGGACATTGAGTCCCATGACCAGTCCGCAGGCCAGAATCAGGGTCCGGTTCTGGTAAATCATGGAGGCGTACAGGCCCAGGGCGAGGCAAACCATGCCCATGAACCGGAAGCGAAGCCTTTTGGACCAGAAGATGAGACCGATGGACATCAGTGTGAAGGGCGTGTAGTAAAGGGAGGCTGTTGTGACGGAAATCGTCCGATTTTGCCAGAAATCGAAGGCCTGACGGTAATCATTGTTGAAGCTGGCACCGAATACCTCAATGCTGGAGTAGAGATTCAGCATTCCGTGGACAAAAAAGCCGAAGGCAACCAGCAGGGCAAAGTAGGTAACGGAAATCGCCCGGTTGTTCAGGCGCAGGGTGTAACCCATGAGATAGCAGCCCCAGGGCGCTATGGCAAATTTGATGATGACGTCAACGGTCAGACCCTCGTAAAAAGCCACGCTTCCGAAATAAAAGGCGGAGAAAAGGACCAGGATTCCGGCACTGAAATCAAATTCCAGCTTGGAAAGGTTGAAAAACAGGAAGAGCAGGATACACAGCGCAATCAGAATCCCGGACTTGTCCAGCACATCCACGCCGAACAGGAAGAGCAGCATGATGATGAGGAGGTCCGTACTTACCCCGATTCCCTCCTGACCCAGACTCATTTGGTGCTCTCCGACCGGTCAATCGCATCCTGAAGCCAGCCCCTGACCTTTTTGGGGTAGATGGTGGCGTCGTGGTTCTGCGCGGCCAGCGCTCTGGCATTGCGGACGATTTCCTCCCGCAGCGCCGCGTCGGTGAGGACCTTCCGCAGGCCGTCCCGGAGGTCTTCGGGCCTGGTGATGACATAGGCGGCGCGGTGCTTTTTCAGGTAGTCGATGGAGGCGATGCCCTCGGGGCCGTAGGCGATGAGACAGGGCCCGTTGAGCAGAGCGTCCGCAATCTTGGTGGATACGGAGTATTTGACCATCTTCTGCGTGGTTTCGTTGAAGGACTCGGTGTGGATGATGGCCATGCACTCATCCGTCTTCCCGCCCACCTCGTCGGGGGGAATCTCGCCGCGGAAGTGGATGCCGTTCTCCTCGGTCAGGCCCTTCAGGTTTTCGGGGTTCTTCTCCGCGGAATAGACGTCGATGCCGTCGATGCCCTCCAGCCGGAGGTCCCGCACGGCCTGTCCAATCTGACTCAGGGTCTCATAGCGCCTGAAATCCAGGTTTCCGAAGTAGGCCACCTTCCGGCCGGTGCCGTCGTTGTGGGTCTCCCGCCGCTTTGCGTTGGTGTGGAGGGTGTGGCAGGTCTTGTGGAAGTGGGCGCGATAGGCCTCGGCCTGGGATTCGGAGATGGTCAGGATGCAGTCGGAGCGTTCCGTGACCTTGTGTACCGTCTTCATGTAGGAGCGGTGCAGCAGGCGGCCCAGGGCGGAGCCCTCGTTCACATTGTAGAAGAAATAGTCGTCCACCCAGCAGACCACCATGGGCTTGTTCACCATGGCCTGGATTTGGAGGGCGATGTTGTTCATAAAGGAGTAGTCCCCGGCCAGATAGAAGATGACCTCCGGGTCGAAGTCCCGGAGCCACTTTTTAAACCGCTTCGTCTTCCAGTGGGACAGGCCCCAAATGCTGTTGCGTAGCAGGAAGACCAGGCTGCTCTTCTTTCGGCCGTACTGGCGAATGGCCTCCACGGCGCCCTTGGCCTCCAGGACGGTCTCGGGCGTGCTCTTCGTGAGCCGAAACTCCCTGCCCACCCGCAGGCCGAAGACCGACCTGAGGGCTTCCCGGTCCGTGACCCGGTAGAAGGAGCGGCAGACCGCCGCGTTTTTGGGCTCCTTCTCCTGGATGTAGAACTCGGCTGTCTCCTCCGGGGAGAAGTCCTGGAAGTAGGAGAGCAGGGTCTTTCCCATGTTGTTGGTTTCGCTGATGACGTTGTGGCTGATAATCAACAGGCGCATGACTGCCTCCTCATCTCCGGTTGAAGGTTTTAAACATAAAGGTCCGCAGCCAGTTGGGGGCCAGGGACGAGCCGGCGCGCACAATGGTATTGATGAAGTAGCGCGGTGTGGAGACGAAGCCCGAATCGCGCATATATTTGAACAAATCCCTCTGGGTCTTGGCGTACTTCCAGCCCGCGCGGCGCTTGTAGAGGTCGGAGCCGGCCCGCATCCACAGCAGCGGCTCCTGGAGGTTGTAGCCCACAGCGCCGTGCTGGAGCATGCGCACCCAGAGGTAGTAGTCCTCCAGCAGGAAGAAGTCCTGATAGCCGCCCGCGTCCTCCACGGCCTGCTTTTTGTACATCACGCAGGGGTGGTTGAAGGGATTGCGCCTCTTTGCGAAGGCGAGAATGTCCTCCTGGGTCTCCGGGGGGACGCGCCGCGTGTGGATGTTCTCAATGCTTTCGGTGAACTCCTCCACGATGCCGCTGGTGATGGAGACCTCCGGGTGGGCCTGAAACACCGCCAGCTGCTTCTCGCAGCGGTTGGGACGGCTGATGTCGTCCGAGTCCATCCGGGCGATGAGCTCGTTGCGGCAGTGCTTGATGCCGATGTTGAGGGCGTTGCCCAGTCCGCCGTTCTTCTCCAGGCGCACCAGGTGCAGATTGTCCGGGTGTGCCGCCTCCATCTCAGCGATGACAGCGTCCAGCTCCGGGGTCAGGGGCCCGTCGCAGACCAGGACGAAATCGTCCGTGAGCACAGTCTGCTGGAAGATGCTCTGTATGGCAGCAGACAGGAATTCCGGCTTTTCCTTGAAGTAGACCGACATCAGAACAGAGTAATTCATACCGCACGTCTCCTTTCCATCAGACCTGAGTTTTGTGGGAGTCCGCCTCCACGGACGAAGGCTCGTCGTCGCCGTCGCCCTGCTTCCAGTCGATGGCAGTGGTCTGCCCGACCTCCACGCCGGCGGTGCTCTCGGACATAAAGAGGATGCTCACGGTGGCAAACATCAGCATCAAATCGGTGATGATGCCCATATCGCTGATGTAGAGCAGGTCAAACATCAGCTTTTCATAGGGTCCGGTGTTGTAGCGGCCGTAAATCTGCGCGTAGCCGGTCAGACCGGCCTTGACCTGGAGGCGCAGCCGGAACTCCGGCAGGGACTCGTAAATCTGCTTGGCAATCTCCGGGCGCTCGGGACGGGGGCCGACGATGGTCATATCGCCCCGCAGAATGTTGACCAGCTGGGGCAGCTCGTCCAGACGGCATTTCCGGACAAAGTGGCCGATGGGGGTGATGCGGTCGTCCTTGTCGCCGGTGGACAGGCGGGCCACGCCATCCTTCTCCGCGTCCACCCGCATGGAGCGGAATTTGAGAATCTTGTACTCCCGTCCGTCCTGGGTGAGGCGCACCTGTTTATAGAGGGCGGGACCGCCGTCGTAGAAATGAATGGCCAGAGCGGTCACCAGCATAATCGGGCTGAGCACCACCAGGGCGGCGCCGGAGACCAAGATGTCGAAGGCCCGCTTGACGATGGCGTAGTCCATGGCCAGCTGCTTTCGGTGCAGGTAGAGCACAGGGGTCTCAAAGGACTGGATGTGGGAGGACTCGCGCATAATCATATCGCCCACCCGGGGGAGGAAGAAGCCGGGGATGCCCTCCTCCTTGCAGTAGTTGGCGATGTCGTTGCGGCAGTTGGGGTGCAGACCGGACACAAAAACGGCGTCGTAGCCCTCTAAAAGGGGACGAATCTCCCGGAAATCGTCGCCGGAATAGCGGTATTCCTTCTCGATCCGGTACAGGCGCTCGATGGGCTTGCCTTCGATGGAGCCAAAGCGCTTCTTGTCCAGCTCGTTGCGGTAGAACAGGATGGTGCGCCGCACCGGGTTGACCTTGAAGAAATAGCGGTTGGCGAAGGCAGACCAGGCAAAGTCCAGCGCCAGCTGTGCCAGCACGAGGAGCGTCAGCGGCAGCGGATTGGTCAGGCGCAGCCAGAGCAGCGTCATGAGCACATAGACGATGGCCACGCTGAAGAACTGCGTCAGGAACTGGGCGAAGACCAGCAGTCTGGAGCGGTAGTAGCCCAGCAGATAGGCGTTGTAGATGCGGCTGAAGAAGTAGAGTTCAGCCGTGTAGCCCAGCAGTACAATGAGGTCCAGCCGATAGGCCTTCTCCCCGGCGACGGGGGAAGCACCGGTGCGGAACCAGAGCCAGAAAAGCGCAAACAGAGCGAGGGACAGGGAAAAGTGCAGGACAATCCACCCGGTCCCTTTCTTCTCTTTTTTGCCGATTTGAATGAATCCCTTCATGAGTCCAATCTCCCATCCTTCTGTCTCTTCAGTGCCCTGGCGCAGCGCGCCCTGAGGCTCACCTGAATTATACCACAGCACGCCATCGTTTTCCATATCTTTTTTTCCAGTTAGTCCTTAATTTCAAAAAAATTCGTTGAGGCTCTTGCAACAGCCTGCGTTTTCAGGTAAACTAAGGGACAGTTCATTTTACGATGAGGAGTGCGTTACGGTGAATACATTGATTACAGATGCCTTTCAGGGGAAGACCCTGGTCATTACCGGCGGCACCGGCAGCTTTGGCTCCACGGTTCTGAAGCATTTTTTGACCTCTGACATCGGAGAAATCCGCATCATCAGCCGGGATGAGAAGAAACAGGACACCATGCGGCACAATTTGCAGGCGAACTATCCCGGCTTTGCCAACAAGGTGCATTTCTATGTGGGCGACGTGCGGAACCTGGACTCCGTCCGCGACGTGATGTACGGGGCGAACTACGTCTTCCACGCCGCCGCGCTGAAGGAGGTCCCCTCCTGCGAGTTCTTCCCCATGGAGGCGGTGAAGACCAACATTCTGGGCACGGACAACGTCATCACGGCGGCCGTGGAGAACCGGGTGGAGAAGGTGGTCTTCCTGAGCACGGACAAGGCCGCCTATCCCATCAACTCCATGGGCATGACCAAGGCCCTGGGGGAGAAGGTGATGCAGGCCCGGGCCCAGAAGGCCTTTGAGCGGGTGGGCACTGTGCTCTCCTGCACCCGCTACGGCAACGTCATGTGCAGCCGCGGCAGCGTTATCCCGCTGTTCATCGACCAGATCAAGCGCGGGGAGCCCATCACCATCACGGACCCTAACATGACCCGTTTCCTGATGAACCTGGACGAGGCTGTGGCGCTGGTGGTGTTCGCCTTCCAGCACGCGGAGCCGGGCGATCTGTTCATCCAGAAGGCGGACGCCAGCACCATCGGGGACCTGGCCGACGGCGTGATGAAGCTCTTCGGCGAGACCGAGAAGCGCATCATCGGCACCCGACACGGCGAGAAGCTGTATGAGACCCTGATGACCCGGGAGGAGCGGCTGCGTGCCACCGACATGGGCAACTATTTCCGCATCTCCCCCGACGGCCGCAGCCTGAACTATGACAAGTTCTATGTGGAGGGCAATGTGCTGACCGAAGGCGAGGAGGCCTACACCAGCCACAACACCAACCGTCTGGACGTGGACGGCGTGGTGTCCAAGCTGCTGACCACCGACTATGTACAGGAGGAGCTGGAGGGCCGTCCCCATCCCGTGGACGCCTGATATCTGCACTGAGAGAAACCGTTCAGAGGCGGAGCAGCCTCTGGGCGGTTTTTTGCGCGCAGAGGTTGAAATCATCCCTGCTGACAGGTATAATGGACACAGAAACCGGAAGAGCGCCTGTGTGCAGCAGCGCCGCGCTTCATCCGCAGGAAAAACAGAAAGATGTGATGAGATGAATATTGTTCATATTGCGCCCAACGCTGTTTTCACGGACGGCTGGACCTATCAGGAAAACCTGCTGCTAAAGTACCAGATGAAGCTCGGACATACGGTTACGCTCCTGAGCAGAAATCACGCTTTTGTTGATGGGAAGGAGACAGAGGTGCCATGCAGCGATGAGATTTGCAGCGGCGGCTTCCGGGTGATTCGACTCAAGAAGAAAAGCCCCTTCGGTGACAGAAACATCAATCTGTTCTCCTTCCTGGATGTGTACGCCCTCCTGCTGGAGCTGAAGCCGGACATGGTCTTTGTTCACGGAATGGTCAGTGCGACCATCTTTCAGGTGGCAAAATACAAAAGAAAAGTCAACAAAAATCTGGTTATCGTCCAGGATAATCACATGGACTACAACAACATTGAGACAAAAAGCTCTCTGACGGGGCGCATTTCCGCCCTCACCTACCGCGCCTACTACAAAATGAACGACAAGTATATCGACCGGGTGTACGGCGTCACCCCCAGACGGCGGGAATACGCCATCAAGGTCTATGGCGTGCCGGAGGAGAAGACGGATGTTCTGATTATGGGCGCGGACGATGAAAAAATCCAGTTTGACCGCAAGGCGGAGATTCGCAGTGAAATCAGAAAAAAATACGGGATTCCTGACGACGCCTTCCTCATCGTCACCGGCGGAAAAATCGACCGGGTGAAGAACATTCACCTGCTGATGAAGGCCATTGAGCCCTATGAATCTGCTCACCTGCTGATTTTCGGCATGGTTCTGGACGACATGCGGGAGGAGTTTGACGCGCTTCTGGCAGCCAACAGCCGGATCAGCTATGCCGGCTGGATTTCCGGGGATCAGGTCTACGATTATTTCTTCGCGGGCGATTTAGTCTGCTTCCCCGGTCTGCACTCGGTTCTCTGGGAGCAGGCCTGCGCGGCAAAGGTGCCGTGCCTGTTCACCTATCTGGAGGGCATGACCCATGTGAACAATGGGGGCAACGCTGCCTTTCTTGAGACAGTGAATCTGGAGAATCTCCAAAAGATGATTGGCGAACTGCTGTTCACCCAGCGGTACTATGAGATGAAGCGCGCTGCGGAATCCGAGAAAACGGATATTTATCTCTACAGCGGAATTGCGAAAAAATCCCTGGAATTGCTGGAGCGCAGGGCTTGAGACAGCGGGAAACGGGAGCTGTTTGTCCTAAGCCGGGATCCGGAGCACACCGCATCAGAAGGAATCCAGGGGGAGAGGTCCCTCTTCTCCGCCGAACCGTCAGGAGGCGCTGGAACCATGAAACTGTCTGAACAAGTCTACAATATCCTGATTCAGGGCGGCGCCTGGCAGGTGATTGCACAGGGTCTTTGGGTCACGATTCAGATTTCCACCCTCTCTCTGCTGCTGGGTACGGCGCTGGGCGCGCTGGTGTGCCTGCTGCGGACCCGGAAGAATCTGCTCGCCCGGGGGGCGGCGTCCGTCTACATCGCCGTGCTCCGGGGCACGCCGGTGCTGATGCTCCTGCTTCTGCTCTACTACGGCGTTCTGGCCAAATCGGGCCTCCAGCCGGTGACGGTGGCGGTCATCACCTTCGCGCTGAACGTGTCCGCCCATGTGGCGGAGCTGCTGCGCGCCGCCCTGGAGGCCTCGGACAAGGGGCAGGCCGAGGCGGCCCGGACGCTGGGCTTCTCCGCGTGGGACACCTTCCGGCTCATCACGCTGCCCCAGGTTCTGCGCATCGCCAAGGGCGTCTATCAGTCCACGGTGGTGAACCTGATTCAGTGGACCAGCGTGGTGGGCTATGTGACCATCACGGATCTGACCCGGGTCATCAACAACACCGCATCCCGGACCATGCAGCCGATGCTGACCATTTCCATCGGCATGCTGATTTATCTGGGACTTTCCTATCTGGTTTACAGCATTTTTGCGCTGACAGATTATATTTCGGCGAATCGGAGAGGGGCTGAGGGAGCATGAGCCTGATCGAGGTCAGAGGGCTGAAGAAGCGCTTTGGGTCCCTGGAGGTGCTCAAGGGGATTGACCTCACGGTGGAGCAGGGGGAGCGCATCGCCATCATCGGCGGCTCCGGCTGCGGCAAGAGCGTGTTTCTGCGCTGCCTCTCCCTGCTGGAGACGCCGGAGGCGGGCCAAATCTTCATAGACGGCCAGGAAATCACCGCGAAGGGCGCAAAAGTGGACCAAATCCGCCGCAGTATGGGGGTGGTGTTCCAGAAATTCCACCTGTTCTCCGAGATGGATGTCATGGACAACCTCTGTCTGGCCCCGGTACGGCTCAAGGGCATGTCCCGGGCGGAGGCGGAGAAAAAGGCGATGGACCTGCTCCATCGTGTGGGCCTTGCGTCCCGGGCCCACGCCTGGCCCACGGTGCTCTCCGGCGGCCAGCAGCAGCGCATTGCCATCTGCCGGTGTCTGATGATGGAGCCGAAGGTGCTGCTCTTCGACGAGCCCACCAGCGCGCTGGACCCCACCATGGTGGGAGAGGTGCTGGCGGTCATCCGGGCGCTGGCCCGGCGGGAGATGAGCATGCTCATCGTCACCCACGAGATGAGCTTTGCCCGGGAGGTGGCCAACCGGGTGCTCTTCTTCGCCGACGGCGGCATCTATGAGCAGGGGACCCCTGAGGAGATTTTTGACCGGCCGCAGCGGGAGAAAACCCGGGCATTTATCCGAAAAATCAAATATTTCGTCTATGAAATCAGGAACCGTCACTTTGACCTGATGAAGCTCCAGGGCGGCATCCAGACCTTCGGGGAAAAGTACGGTCTGGACGCCAAGCGCATCTACCGCCTGCAAATCTGCTGCGAGGAGCTGATTTATGAGCTGCTGGACCGCTGCTACCCCTGGCGGGAGGATGTGAACCTGAGCCTGGAGATTTCCCATGCCGAGTCGGACCAGCAGACGGAGATTCTGCTGC
>CACZUK010000057.1 GCA_902784305.1 Oscillospiraceae bacterium
TCGATTTCCTCCTCCCGAATCAGGTACATGGGCCGAATCAGCTCCATGCCGGGATGGTTGGTGCTGTGCAGCTTGGGCAGCATGGTCTGCACCTGCCCGCCGTGGAGCAGGCCCATCAGGGTGGTCACAATCACGTCGTCGAAGTGGTGTCCCAGGGCGATTTTGTTGCAGCCCAGCTTCTGGGCCTCCTTGTAGAGGTAGCCGCGCCGCATGCGGGCGCAGAGGTAGCAGGGGGACTTGTCCACATGGAACACGTTCTCAAAGATGCTGCTCTCAAAGATGTGGGCGTCCACATCCAACAGGGACAGATTGTGCTCGATTTGCCCCCGATTTGCGGGGTTGTAGCCGGGGTCCATGACCAGAAAGCGCACCTCGAAGGGGAACTTGTCGTGGCGCTTGAGCTCCTGAAAGAGCTTCGCCATGAGCATGGAGTCCTTGCCGCCGGAGATGCACACGGCAATGCGGTCGCCGGGCAGCACCAGCTCGTAATCCCGCACGGCCTTGGCGAATTTGCTCCAGAGGGTGCGGTGGAACTTCTTGCGGATGCTCTTCTCCACGGCCTGGGCGGGGGAAAGGGCCTCAGATGACATAGTCGCCTCCCTGGGCGTCCTTGGCCATCAGGTCGGCCAGGGTGACGCCGTCCAGGTACTCGTTGACCACCTGGTTCAAGCCCTGCCACAGGGGCAGGGTGCGGCACTCCACCTGCCGCTCGCAGTAGGGGGAGCCCTCCTCCAGACAGGAGACGGGGGCCAGGGTGTCCTCGGTGAGGCGGAGGATGCTGCCCACGGTGTAGGTCTCCGGGGGCCGGGTCAGACGGTAGCCGCCGCCCTTGCCTCGCAGTCCCGTGAGAAAATGGCTGCGCACCAGCACCTTGAGGATGATTTCCAGGTACTTTTCGGAGATTTCCTGGCGATGGGCAATCTCCTTCAGGGGGATGCAGCCCTCGCCCTGGTGCTCGGCCAGGTCAATCATGACCCGCAGCGCGTAGCGTCCTTTGGTTGATATGAGCATAGTGACCTCCCTCTGACAATGGTTGGAGTCCGGTTTTCCGGACGTATCTTCTTTTTCAGGCGTCCTTCGCGTCCCTGCTGGCCCGGAGCACGGTGCAGCCGGTGTCGGCCACGGCCTGCCGCAGCGCGGAGAGGTCGGGCTGCTCCTTGCACAGCACATGAAGCTCCCCCGCGGACCAGTCCGCGCCCTCGGCCCAGACGCCCTCCAGCCGGTTGAGCCGGTCCTGCACCCGCCGGGCGGCGTCCTCGCTGTCCATGCCGCTGAGGGTGAAGCGCACGCCGTAGGGGTAGTGGTCCCGGTTCAAATCCGCCACCCGGGTGTGCTCCGGCCGGGAGGGGCGGGAGGAGGCGCGCAGGGAGCGGGCGGTGAGGAGCACCACCACCACGGTGAGCACGATGGGCAGGAGAACAATAATCAAGGAAATCACCTCGGAAATGTGGAAAAACAGGGAGAATCAGCCGATAAAGCTGTTCATCTGGTTGTTGAGCTTCTGCTCGCGGGTGCCGCTGATGTTGTTGAGGAAAAGCACCTCGCCGATGCCGTAGTCCTCCACCACCTGGGCCAGGGTGCGCTCGTCCACCTTGCGGAAGGTGCGGTAGTCAATCATATAGACCTTCTGATAGCTGTCCACCAGATAGGGGCAGAAGCAGTTGCCGAAGGAGTCCTTGACCACCAGAATGGACGAGCCGTCCGTGAGCTTTTTGTTCTCGATGCAGGCGAAGGGCTGGTCGCCGCCCACGAAGAGCAGGTACTTATAGCTGGCGGACAGTTCGTCGCCGTTGCGGATAATCTTCGTCTCCAGCTCCTTGCCGTTGGTCTGGGTGAAGCGCACCTTCTTCGCGCCGGTGGGGGCGTAGGCGTAGATGGTGTCGGGCTTGGAGGCGAGGGCCGAGGACTTGGTCTCCCGGTAGAAGCTGCCCACGAAGCCCTCGTGGACGCTCTCCTTGAAGTGGCTCAGGGGCAGCGCCTGCTTGCCCGCGGCGGTCATGAAGTTCTGGTAGCCGATGTAGGCGCCCAGAGCCGTCCAGTGGTGGTCGGTGCGGAAGTAAAGGTACTCGTCCAGGGCCTGGTGCTCCCGGAGGCTGTCGATGAGGGGCACCTTGATGATGTCCTCCGACATGCCGTCGTAGAGGTAGCTGATGGCCTTGGCCTGGTCAGAAGTGTCGAATTTTTTGCGCACCTTTTCGCTCACGCACACGTCCATGCTGGTGGGCACAACCATGCTGTACACCTTCGCCTTGCCGCGCAGCAGCTCAGAGGCCCGGTTCAGGTTGGAGCAGTAGCCGTCGGCCAGCTCCTTGACGAAGTTGTAGTACTCATAGGCGGAGTGCTTGATGATGAGCACCGTGTCCAGGGTCTCCGCGGCGGCGCCGTCGTCGCCGGAATCGCTCTCGCCCTTGGGCAGCTTCTCCTGAGGCTGCTCCGGGGCCGGCTTCTCCTCCTTCGGTTCCTCTTTCGGTGCGGATTCGGACGACTGAGCGGCGGAGGAGGCAGCGGAGGCGTCGCCGGTGGACGCTGCTGCGGCGGAAGAGGCGGCAGAGGAGGACGCGGCGGCGGAAGAGGAGGCGGAAGAGGAGGCGGAGGCGTCCGCCTCAGAGGCGTTTCCGGAGGCGGAGGCGGGCTGAACCTGATTCTCGTCGGGAATCTCGTCCCCCTTCACCACGCTGCCGGTGATGGTCTGGCCGCGCAGGCCGTAGTGCTCCTCGGCCCAGGCCTGAAAGCCCAGAAAGCGCTCCCGGGCGGGGAAGGTGTCCGCGAACCAGGTGTTGATGTCGTCGAAGTAGGCGCCGCCCAGCACCCGCAGAAAGCTGGCCCTGGGGAAGGGGGTCAAATCCCGGTTTTCCAGCTCGGAGTGGGTGGGCCGGTTGGGCAGGTAGAGGGCGAAGCCGGACATCACCGCCAGAAAGAGCAGAAACAGGGTGACGGTGAGGTTTCTGCTGTTGATGCGCCGCCGTTTGACCCAGCGGGGGCTGGGGGGCGGCACGGCGTCGGAGGCGGCCCTGTAGCGCTCCGCCTGGTCGCCCACCCAGTCCACCACCGGTGCAATCCAGTCCAAAAAGGCGAAAAACTGGTCAATTACCGGCTGAAGGAACTTAGGAGGTTCCTTTTTCTTGTTTTTCCTGTTCTCATTCATGGGGCATCAGAAACGGAAGTAGAGGAAGGGATTGTAGCTGTCTCCCACCAGCGCGGCGGTGGAGAGGAGCATCAGAACCATGGGGGAGGCCACCTGAATCACCTGCTGGAGGCGCATGGCACCCTTCTTCCGCTCCGCCCAGCGCTCCAGCTTCGCGCCCTGGTCCATCAGCCAGGGGGTGCAGGCCACGCAGGCGGCAATCAGGAAGAACAGGTTGCTCCACAGCAGGGTTTTGGTCTCGTAGCTGGAGAAGCCGTTGCCGTTGAGGCCCAGCAGGCCCCGGGCCGCCGCCTGGAGCACGTTCAGGTCCTCGCAGCGGAACATCAGCCAGCCGAAGCCCACCAGCAGCAGCACATACAGCCGGTTGGCCCACCGGGGCCAGCGCTCCGGCGCGCCCCGGAGCACGTAGCGCTCCAGCATCAGAATGACGAAGTAGTACAGGCCCCAGAGCACGAAGTTCCAGCTGGCCCCGTGCCACAGGCCGGTGAGGGCCCAGACCACCAGGGTGTTCCAGATGACCCGGGGCAGGGCGCAGCGGCTGCCGCCCAGGGGGATGTAGACGTAGTCCCGGAAGAAGGAGCTCAGGCTCATGTGCCAGCGCCGCCAGAAGTCCCGGATGGACACGGCGCAGTAGGGGTAGTTGAAGTTCTCGTCGTAGTGGAAGCCAATCATCTGGCCCATGCCGATGGCCATGTCCGAGTAGGCGGAAAAGTCCAGATAGATTTGCAGCGTGTAGCAGGCCGCGCCCAGCCAGATGGACAGGGCGGGACGGCTGAGCATGACGCTGAGCTGGCCGGCGGCGTCGGCCTGGGTCAGAAAGGCGTCGGCCAGGGCGCCGCAGTGGTTGGCAAACAGGGCTTTTTTGGCCAGGCCGATGGTGAAGCGCCGGATGCCGCCCGCCATGTCGGAGCGCCGGAACTTCCGGCCGGTCAGCTCCTGCTCGATGGTCTCGTAGCGCACGATGGGCCCGGCGATGCACTGGTGGAACAGGGAGATGTAGAGCAGCAGGACCTTGAACTCCCGCTGAGCGGGCACCTGGCCGCGGTAGACATCCACCATGTAGCTGATGAGCTGGAAGGTGTAGAAGGAGATGCCGATGGGCAGGGCGATGCGGGGCACCCAGGGAAAGCCCACCCACATATGAAGATTCTGACACAAAAACGTCAGGTATTTGAACACGCACAGCAGCCCCAGGTTGGTGGCGCAGCCCCGCCAGAGCCAGCGCCTGCGCTCATTTTTGCGCCGGGAGGCGTCAATCCACAGGGCGCACAGGTAGTCCACATAGGTCATGCCCACCAGCAGCAGAACATAGGCGGGGCCGCCCCAGGCGTAGAAAACCAGGGAAAAGATGAGCATCACCCAGTTTTTCGCCCGCAGACCGGGGACAAACCGGTAGAAAAGCATATTGAGGGGGAAGAAGGCGTAGAGAAAGAGCAGGCTGGAAAAGACCACAGTGACACCGTCCTTTGACCGCGCGGCGGCGGGGATGGGAAACGGGGCGGCACAGCGCCCGTCGTCAGGCCTTCACCGCGCCGGGAGCGGTGAAGCGTCAGTTAAACTTGTAGATTTTTTGCGCCAGTCGGTAGACGCGCAGCAGCACCGGCCCGGGCAGGCTGGAGGAGGCGGAGAGGCTGCGGTACTTCATGCGCCGATAGGCGCGGGGATTCCTCTCCCGCAGGTAGCGCCACAGCTCCCGGCGCTTGCCCTTGGCATCCCGGGAGCCGTCCAGCAGCAGGAAGACGTGGGAAATCATCATCATCATGGACAGATAGCGGTTCATGTAGCGGAACAGCTTCCGGCTCACGGCGCGCACGCTCTCCAGGTCGGTGCCGTCAATCATGGTGCGGGTGACGCGGACCTGCTGGTCCACCCGGCGAATCATCACGCTCTCGTGGACGCTCTGGTCGTCCCGGCCGATGAAGTAGCGGTAAAGGTCCTCATCCAGGTAGTAGATGGTCTTCACCAGGGGCAGGGGCTGGTAGACGAAGATGTTGTCCACATAGAAGGTGTGCTTGGGCAGCACCATGCCGCTGTCCCGGAGCAGCTGGGTGCGGTAGATGACCGAGTGCATGAGCAGGTATTGGGAGGGCTTCCAGTGGCCCATCTCGTCCCAGCCGAAGATCTGGTTGGTGGGGAAGACCGAGCGGTAGCGGATGACCTTCCGGGTGTGGTCGGCCACATGCTCGTAGACGTAGTTGCAGATGAGCAAATCAAGGCTCTGCTTCTGCTCCACGAAGTCCCGCAGCAGGTTGAGCACCCGCTTCAGGGCCACCACATCCAGCCAGTCGTCGGAGTCCACCACTTTATAATACAGGCCCGTGGCGTTGCGGATGCCCTGGTTCACGCCCTCGCCGTGGCCGCCGTTGGGCTGGTGGATGGCGCGGACGATGCCGGGATACTGCTCCTGGTAGCGGTCCGCGATGGCAGGGGTGTTGTCGGTGGAGCCGTCGTCCACCAGGAGAATTTCAGCCTCGTCGCCGGCTGCCAGCAGGGTTTGGACGCAGTGGTCCATATACGCCGCGGAATTGTAGCAGGGGACGGCAAAAGTAATCAGTTTCACGATCGTACCTCGTATTCTCAGGAAATCTGACTCGCAGCCCGCCGGAGGGGAGGAGCCTTGCTGACCATTGTAGCACACTTTTCGGGAGAAGGAAACACCCGGAGCTTTTTTTCGGAAAAATTCCGGGAGCAGGGGGCTTTTCCCGCCGGGATTTGTGCCACAAGACGAAACCGCGGCCGGACAGGGCCGCTGGCGCATAAAAAAACAGCCGGACTGCTTCGGAACCGGCTGGGATGGATGAAAAAAGCCCTGAGTGGGGGAAGCAGATGGCAGCGGGAGAAGGATTCGAACCCTCACATACAGAGTCAGAGTCTGCTGTGCTACCCTTACACAATCCCGCTATATGCTTCGCGCCCGCTCAGGAGCTTCTGGCAGCGGGAGAAGGATTCGAACCCTCACATACAGAGTCAGAGTCTGCTGTGCTACCCTTACACAATCCCGCTGTGTTTCACAACAAAGGATATTATACACGCCTGACGGGAAATGTCAAGGCCTGTTTGAAAATTTTTTTTATTTCTTTTCCAAAGGAACTGTGCTACAATAGAATGGGTTAATTTCAGAGGTTGTATTCACAAGTGAAGTGCGCCAGATGGACGAGCAATTTTGCCGTCAATCAAGGCAAAATTTCGCAGGAATCCTTTGTGGATTTCAGATGGGGATTTATGGACAAGTGGGAGCGCCTGCGCCAAAGCTGCGAGGGCTGTCAGCGCTGCGCCCTGGGACAGGGGCGCCGGAATCTGGTCTTCGGAGACGGCAACCCCAACGCCGGCCTGATGCTGGTGGGGGAGGGTCCCGGCGAGCAGGAGGACCGGATGGGGGTTCCCTTTGTGGGCCCGGCGGGCAAGCTGCTGGACCAGATGCTGGAAATCATCGACCTGGACCGCTCCCGCTGCTACATCGCCAACATCGTCAAATGCCGCCCGCCCGGAAACCGGGACCCCAGGGAGGAGGAGCAGGAGGCCTGTATGGACTATCTGCGCGCCCAGGTGCGGCTGGCGCGGCCCAGGGTCATTGTGTGTCTGGGGCGCATCGCGGCGCAGCGGCTCATCCGGCGGGACTACCGCATCACCCGGGAGCACGGCCAGTGGGTCAAAAACGGGCCCTTCTGGATGACGGCCATCTATCACCCCTCGGCCCTGCTGCGGGATGTGAGCAAGCGTCCGGAGACCTTCGACGATCTGATGGGCATCCAGGCCAGGCTCCGGGAGCTGAATTTGCAGCCCTGACAAAAGATAAACCCAGAAAGCAATGCTTTTTTGACTTGAAAGGAAGAACAATTTATGCTATACTGGTCCATGCATATTGGGAAAGTGTCCGGTGCGGCGCTCCGGACGCGCCCGGGGAGGGCTGCTTATGCCGGTGCTTGACCTGCACTCCCACGTCCTGCCGGGCATTGACGACGGCAGTCCGGATGTGGAGACCTCCCTGGAGATGCTGCGGCTGAGCGCGCAGCAGGGGGTGGAGGCCATGGTCGCCACGCCGCACTTCTACGCCTGGCGCAACCGGGTGGAGCGCTTTCTGCGCCGCCGTCAGCGCGCCTTTGAGCAGCTTGCGCCCCATCTGCTGCCGGGTCTGCCGGATTTGTACCTGGGCGCGGAGGTGGCCTTCTTCGAGGGCATCAGCGAGGCGGAGATGCTGGAGGAGCTGACCCTGGAGGGCACCAATGTGCTGCTGCTGGAGCTGCCCTTCCGGCCCTGGAGCGGCCGGGACCTGGACGAGGTGGAGGCGCTGATCGAGCGCCGGGACTTTCAGGTGGTTCTGGCGCATCTGGAGCGCTATTTGATGTTTTCCGAGAACCGGCCGCTGCTGCTGGAGCTGATGGATATGCCGCTTCAGGTGCAGATCAACGCCGAGTCCCTGCTGAGCTGGCGGGGCCGGGGCAGGCTGCTCAAGTGGTTCCGGAACGGCCAGGCGCACCTGCTGGGCAGCGACTGCCACGGCGTGGAGCACCGTGTGCCCAATCTGGGGCAGGGACGCGAGATTTTGAGAAAGAAGCTGGGCCAGGACATCCTGGACCGCATTGACAGAGCAGGGGCGCGGCTCCTGCCGGAGGGAAAGACGAATGTTGAATGAAAAACGAGTGGTCATCATCGGCTGTGCGGTGCTCTTTGTGCTGCTGGCGGCCCTGATTGTCTGTGAGAAGCGGGCGCCGGAGGCCGGGACCGAGCTGATGCGCACCCTGCTGGGCGGCCTGCGGAGATGAGCGGGCATCACCACGCCCATCACAGCCATCACACCCACCGCACCCACCGCACCAGACGCTCCCGGCGGTCTGAGGAGCGGAGCCTGCGCCGGTATCTGCCCGCTCTGCTGGCTTTGGCCGCGGGTCTGGCGGCGCTGCTCTTCCTGCTCTTCGGCCCTGTGGGGAAGCAGGAGCAGGGGCCGGACAGCAGCCGGGGGGAGAGCGTGGTCATCAACGGCGTGAAATGCCGCCCCAAGTCGAATCTGAGCACCTATCTGGTCATGGGCATCGACGACACCGGCGAGGTGACGGACGAGTACACCTACGGCGGTCAGGCGGATGTACTGCTGGTGCTGGTGGTGGACAAGGTTCATCAGACCTGGCAGCAGTTGGCCATCAACCGAAACACCATGACGGAGGTCCACTCCTACGACGAGGACGGCGAGGACGTGGGCACCAGCCGGGTGCAGATTTCCTACGCCCACATGGCGGGCGACGGCGGAACCTTCAGCTGTGAGAACACGGTGCGGGCGGTGTCAGACCTGCTGATGGGCCAGCACATCGACGGCTATGTGTCGATGAACATGGACTGCGTGAGCGTGCTGAACAACCTGGCCGGAGGCGTGACGGTGACGGTGGTGGACGACTTCTCCCAGGCTGACCCCAGCCTGGAACGGGGCGCAACCCTGCGTCTCACCGATGAGCAGGCCTACACCTTCGTCCGGGGGCGCATGAGCGTGGGCGACGGCACCAACGAGTCGCGTATGCGGCGGCAGGCGGCCTTTTTGAACGGTCTGCGCGCCAATATGATGGAGCTGGCCCTGGAGGACGAGGGCTACCCCCTGCGGGCCTACAACACCATGAAGCCCTACATAACCACCGACCTGACGGACCAGGACTTCACCAATCTGGCCGCTGCGCTGGTGCAGAGCACCTTCGCCGGAGAGGTGAGCATCAGCGGCAGCATCGGGATGGACGACTTCGAGCAGGCCACCTTTGAGCCGGACCAGGACAGTCTGGGCGAGGCGGTCATCGAGCTGTTCTACAACCGGGAGAGCTGAGTCCGAACAGAGATTGAGAACGACACAGGGGGGCGCTCCTGACCGGAGAACGGCCCCCGGAAAGGCGGCAATTGCCAATGAACACACAAAGACCGGAAGAAAACGCCCTGGCCGGGCCTCAGATGACGCCTCTGGCGGAGCTGGGAGGCAAGCGTCCGATGCCCGGGCGGCAGCAGGAGGCCATGGAGCTGGACCTGGTGGAAATCGCGTTTATGCTGCTGGACCAGCTGCATTTCATCGTGTTTTTCTTCCTGCTGGGCGCCCTGGTGTGCAACGCCTACGCCTACTTCTTCATTCCTCCCACCTACCAGTCCACGGCTTCGCTCTACATGGTCTCCGCCTCCGCGGGCACGATGGTGAATCTGTCGGACCTGAATCTGGGCTCCTCCCTGACGGGAGACTATCAAGAGCTGATTCTCAGCTATCCGGTGCTGGATTTGGTGAGTGAGAAGATGAACCTGGGCATCGGCACCGGGGCCATGCGCTCCATGATTTCCATCAGCAATCCCAGCGGCACCCGCATCCTGCGCCTGACCGCCACGGCGGGGTCGCCGGAGCTGGCCCGGGACGTGGCCAACACCCTGGCGGAGGTGGCCATCGAGTACCTGCCCGAGACCATGGGCATCGTGGCACCCAACATCGCCCAGCGGGCCAGGCTCAACACGAACAAGGCGGGGCCGGACATCAACCGCTACACCATGATGGGCGGCGTGCTGGGCGCGCTCGCGTGCTGCGGCTGGTTTGTGCTGCTGTACATGCTCAACGACACCATCCGCAGCGCTGAGGACATGGAAAAGTACTTCGGCGCGGCTCCGCTGGCCTCCATTCCCTACGCGGAGGAGCTCAACAGCGACGCGCAGGAGCGTAAGCACCGCAGAAAGAAGAGGGGGAGCCGATGAGCAAAATCGAATTGACGGTTCCGGAGCTCTCCTACGCCGCGGAGGAGGCCCTGAACCGCCTGCGCGTGAACGTGAAGTTCAGCGGCAAGAACATGAAGAAGCTGCTCATCATCAGCAGCGTGCCCAACGAGGGCAAGAGCCACATCGCCCTGTACCTCTGGAAGATGCTGGCCGAGGCGGGCTTCCGTACCGTGCTGGTGGACGCGGACCTGCGCAAGAGCGTGATGAAGAACGACGCCAAATTCCAGACCGAGGGAGAGTGCCCGGGCCTGGCCTACTACCTCTCCGGGCTGGCGGAGTACGAGGACGTGGTCCACGAGACCAACATCGAGAACGCCTATCTCGTCCCCTGTATGAACTCGCTGCAAAACCCCTCCCCGCTGCTGGAGGACGCCCGGCTGGGCGAGCTGATGGACCTGCTGGCGGAGCGCCATGACTATGTGATTGTGGACTCCCCGCCGCTGATTTCCGTCACCGACGGCGTGCAGCTGGGCGGGGTGTGCGACGGCGCGATTCTGGTGGTGCGCTGCGGCGAGACGCCCCGCTCCCTGATTCGTCAGAGCATGAACCAGCTGGAGCGCACCAACTGCCGCCTGCTGGGCACCGTGCTCAACGGCGTGAGCAGAACCGGCCGCTCCAACTTCGGCCGCCCCTACTTCGGCGGGTATTATTACAACCGCTACTACAACAAGTATTACAGCAACTATTACGGCGAAAGTGAGGAGTCCGCCGGGAAGAAGAAATAGCTTCCAGCTTCCTCCCATTTGGGGCGAAAAGGCCCCGGATGGTCCATCCATTGGTAGATTGCCGCGCTGACGTGGTTAGGCGCAGCTGTCTATATATTCATTCGTTCCTGAAGGAAAGGAGTGTTTCCATGCACAAGCTGAAAAAGACGCTGCTGCCGCTGCTGCTTGTCCTTGCGATGCTGCTGATGTCGGTTTCTTCCTTCGCTGCCTCTTCTCCCACCGGGAAGAAGATTAAGAGCGTATCGTTTTCCCCCGCCAGCACCTTCTACAACGGACTCAAGCGCACGGTTGATATGGTTGAGCTGAAGGATGAGAACGGGAATCGCATCAATCCCAAGTATTATAAAATCACCTACAAAAAGAACAAGAATGCCGGAACCGCAACGGTGATTTTTACCGCCAAAGCGCCCTATACCGGCACCATCAAGAAGACCTTTAAGATTAAGAAGGCCAAGGCTCACGCATTCATTGTCGCTGGCAGAAGCAAGCGCAAGCCGGATAAGACCACTCTGAATGTCAAGCTCAAGGATGTCAAGAACCTGAAGAAGAAAAAGCAGATTGCCACCATTGACCTGTTCCTGTTCCGCTACAAGAAGAACAACAAGAACAAGTATGTCTACGCCTACAACGGCCTGATTGGCAAGTACAGCGTGTCCAAGAAGGATGCGCCGTTCATTCAGCTCTCCGTGCGCAAGAGCAAGGACAGAAAGAGCATCTGCGACGTGTACCTGAAGAAGGCTGTGAAGAAGAAGCGCACGTTCAAGATCACGGTCAAGGTCAAGCCCGACGGCAAGAACTACAAGGCTGTGACCCGCACGGTGAATATTGTTGTGAAGTAAGCATCTCCCCACTCCGGAGGCCTACCACGGGGCCAATCCGGGTGAAAACGCGAAAAGGACGGCTGTTGCAGCCGTCCTTTTTGTTGTCTTTTGGGCTTTTTATGCCTCTCAGATGTCCGTTTTGCCGTCTTTGGGGCTTATGCCTCTCAGCCGTCCTTTTTGTTGCCTGTTGGGCTTATGCCTCCGCGTCGGGGGAGAGCTCCACGGCCACGCCGTTGACCTCCACGCCCTCGTCCACGCGGATGGTGATGTAGGGCACGCCGTCCAGGAAGCGGGTCTTCACCTGGTCCAGATAGTCCGGGTCCACCTGGATGGAGACGGTGGGGGTTTTCACCTGAAAGCGCTTGCTGTCGATGAGGTTCCGGGGCGGCAGACTCTCGCCGGAGCCGAAGGCCTCGTCGAAGCGCACATGGAAGGCGGCCAGCTTCGGTTCGGATATGCCGCAGTCCTCCAGCACCTCGTCCACCGTGGCCCGGGTGATGGTCAGCGGCTCCGGGACCTTGCTCTCCTTGTGCTCGGCGATGATGGTGCGCAGGTGTTGGTGGACGGATTGGACCACCTCCATGCTGCACTCCTCCTCCAGCGCGTCGGAGAGCACCGCCTCGAAGCCCGAGCGCTGCTCCGGGGCGCTCATGGGCGCTTTTGTGTGGAAAATGCGGTCCACGAAGGCTTCGTGGGTGTTTTTTGCGTCTTTGGTGTACATCAGGGCGCTGTACAGGTTGGCCCGGCGCTCGTCGAAGGCGGGGAAGAGGAAGCCCAGCACCGGAGGGGCCGCCAGAGCGTCGCCGTACTCCATGTGGAAGCCGTCCCGGTCCCGGTCGTAGCTCAGGCCGCTCTTGCCCTCCTTGACGGGGCACACGCAGCACAGCAGGTGGGAGTACACCTCCTGGTCCCGGTCGCCGTCCCGGTCCAGCGCGTCGGTTTTGGAGCGAAAGGGCACGTCATAGTTGCTGTGACACAGAAGAATGAGGTAGTTTTCCTCCTCCTCCAGAGTCTCAATGACCCGCTGCCAGAAGGTTTCCAGGGCCTCGCCGTCCTGGAGACGGGTCTCCCGCAGGCGCATGAGCACTCCGTGCTCCTCGCCCTCGGCCACGTCGGTGGCGGAGAAGGGGATGTCCAGCAGATTTCGGCCCAGCGTGCCGGACAGGACTTTTTTGAACAGGGCCAGGTATTGCTCCCGCTCCGCGTCCTGCATCATCCCCATGGACTGCTTGAACCGGGAGATGACCTTCTTCTGGGAATTGACGTAGCAGCCGTGGACGTTCACGATGGTGTGACGGTCCGGGTGGAGGTGCCGCCGCAGCTCCGCAACTTCTTTTTCGTTCATGGTTCCAACTCCTTTGCAGGCTGTCTGGGTGGGGACGAAGCCCCTCCGTGCAGCCTGAACAACAATTTTTGCGCAAAAGGGCAAAGAAGGACTTGACAAAGGGCCTGTTCTCCGCTATACTGCTATCAGTTAGCAGAGGCAAACTATTCCTCCTTTTTCACCCTCTTGTCAATCTGCTGATGACTATACCCGGCTGATGCGTTCCTGTGGGAGCGCATCTGTCGGTTTTTGGGGGGTGAGGCGGTTCCAACCCCTTGCCCCGCGGCTGGGCGGAGAATGAGCATCGTCGCCCCGCCCCACAGTGGAGAATGAGCATCTTCGAAAGTTTGGGGTTATATTGTTCTGAAATAGTAGAAATAAAAGGTATATATCCTGTATAAACAATCAAATAGTTCAGTTTGGAAGATGCTCATCTTGAACATCCTCCAAATAACAATGAACATTCTCCAACTTCTTTCAAATGAAAACCTTCCCCTGAGGCACAGCGTTGGCTGAGAGTGGGAAGGTTTGTTTTTACCGGCCATTCTGCAACTTTCATCAAAAGAAACCCTTCCTATGTGGCAAATATTGCGGATAGTGGGAAGTTTTTCTTACCGGAACAGAACCCATTTTCCATCAAAGGAAACCCCTTCCTCTGTTCCAGGATGCTCATCCCCGGTTGGAAGATGCTCAAGGTGAGCATTCTCCAAATCGTTAAAAACACAACTATATGATGATATAAAGAGCGTATATCACCAAAATAAAGCCGTTATCGCAACGTTTTCAAAAAGCAATTTGGAAGATGCTCATTTTCCACTGTGGGGCGGGGAATCCGTGCTCAGTTGAGCATTCTCCAAACCGGCCTCCCACTCCTCCAGCACCGCGCGCACCAAATCCGGCTTGTTCGTGATGATGGCGTCCACGCCCAGCGCCGCCAGACGGCGCACGTCCTCCGGCTCGTTGACCGTCCACACGTTGACCTTCTGGCCGGAGCGGTGGATGCGCTCCACAGCCTCCCGGCGGAACATGTCCACGAACTCCGGGTGCATGGCGGAGCGGGCGCGGTGGTTCAGGGGCCGGATGAGCAGGCTCTTCCACTTCTCATAGAGCAGAGCGGTGGGGAGGTCCGGGTCCAGCAGCCGCAGTCTGCGCAGGCGGGCGAAGTGGAAGGAGGAATAGATGACCCGCTCGGTCATGCCAAACTCCTCGGCCAGGGCGATACACTTGCGCTCCAGGCCGATGTCCAGCGGCGTGGCGGGCTTGAGCTCCACATTCACCGTGAGGGAGGTGGGCGCAATGAGCTCATACACCTCCCGCAGCGTGGGCATGCGCACGCCCTGGAACGCCGGGAAGATGTAGGAGCAGTCCAGCGCCTTCAGCTCCGCGCAGGTCATTTTGCGCACCTTGCCCTTCTGACCGGTGCACCGCTCCACGGTGTCGTCGTGGCAGACCATCACCTCTCCGTCCCGGGACAGGTGCACGTCCAGCTCCACGCCGTCCGCGCCCAGCTCGATGGCCTTCTGAAAGGCCGGGAGGGTGTTCTCCGGCGCGTAGGCGCTGGCGCCGCGATGGGCCCAAACTTTTATCAATGCAGTCGCTTCCTTTCCACAGCAGGCAGTCCGGCGGCAAAAACTAACAAACCTGACCTCAATCGGTTCTCAATCACGAAAGCTCCATCAAAGCAGCCGGTCTGCGCGGAAGAGCCGCGTCCGGCCCATGGTGGCGATGCAGTCGTCCTGAATCACCAGGCCGCCGTCGTCGTAGAGAGCGAACACGCTCTGCCCCTGCTCCTGCCGCACCCGGTCAATGCTCCGATGCTGCAAGTCCGTCTCCCGGTAGTGGACCTCAATGCCGAAGCCCTGCACCAGGTTCATGCCCTCGTACCAGCCAAAGCTGGGGTAGTCGGCGTCGGGAGTGATGTGGTAGCGCGGCAGCTGGACCATGGCGCCCGCGCTGGCCCCCATGACAATGCCGTCGAAGCCCTCCACCAGCTCCGTCAGGCCCCAGCGCCGCAGCCGGTACATCATGTGGTCCGGCCAGCCGCCGGTGAAGAAGAGTACGTCGCTCTCGGACATCTTCCGCCGGGCGCTCTGGGGGGAGTCCTGGAACCAGTTCACCAGCTGGAGGTGGGCCGGTCCGATGCCGTAGGCGCCGAAGGGCTCCGTCAAATCCCGCAGATGGCCCTCGGACGCGGCCTGGGCCTCGTTCATGCCCGCGTTAAAGGAGAAGGCCACCACCGTGGCGCGCATCCCCGGCCGCAGCAGGGCGGAGAGGGTGGGTTTGGCCCAGGGGGCGTGAAAGGCGTAGGTGTTGAGCAGGACATTGGTTTGCATGGGGCACCTCCGGACGGGAATGGGGTCTGCACTGATTATAACACAAAACGGAGCTGACAGACGGAGAAAAACCATCTGTCAGCTCCTGATTTTTTGAGGATTTTTACCCCTCAGAGGGCAAAATACTTCTTATTCGGGGAACTCGGTGTCCAGAATCTCCTTGAGGACCTTGCCGGAGGCCTGGAGCTGGGAGATCTCCTCCTCGTTCAGGTGGATGGGCACGCGGATGTCCATGCCGTTCTGACCCACCACGGTGGGCAGGCTCAGGGCCACGCCCTCGATGCCGTAGTCGCCGTGGATCATGGTGGACACGGGCAGGATGGAGTGCTCGTTGCGCACGATGCACTCGCAGATGCGGCGGACGGTCATGGCCACGCCGTAGTAGGTGGCGCGCTTCTTCTCGATGATGGTGTAAGCGCTGTTCTTGACCTCCTCGTAGATGCGGTGGGCAGCGGCCACATGGTCGTTGTAATGACCGCGCATCTCGCAGAACTCGGGCAGAGGCAGACCGCCCACGTCCACGCAGCTCCAGGCGGCCAGCTCGCTGTCGCCGTGCTCGCCGATGATGAAGGCGTTCACGCTGCGGCTGTCCACGCCCAGGTGCTCGCCCAGACGATACTTCAGGCGGGCGGTGTCCAGAGTGGTGCCGGAGCCGATGACGCGGTTCTCGGGGAAGCCGGAGAGCTTGACGGCAGCGGCGGTGAGGATGTCCACGGGGTTGGCGACGATGAGCAGGATGCCTTCAAAGCCGGAGGCCACGATCTGAGGGATGATGCTGCGCATGATGCCCACGTTCTTGTGCACCAGGTCCAGGCGGGTCTCACCGGGCTTCTGGGGGGCACCGGCGGTGACCACCACCACGGCGGCGTCGGAGACGGCGTCGTAATCGGCGGCGTAAATCTTCATGGGGCTGGCATAGGGCAGGCCGTGGCTGATGTCCATGGCCTCGCCCTCGGCACGGTTCTTGTCCGCGTCGATGAGGACCATCTCGGAGAACAGGCCACTCTGCATCAGGGCAAAGGCGGAGGAGGAGCCCACAAAGCCGCAGCCGACGACGGCTACCTTTCTCATGTTAATCATATGCATCGATTCCTTCCTTGTTGATATTGCTCCGTATTTTGCTCGGTGGAGCCTTGTATTCATTATAATGCACAAAAGCCGCTTTCGCAAGCCCTCTGAGCGAAAAAACCGTGGTCAGAAGCGGATTTGTTCGCATCGGTTGGTCAATTGCCCGGCGCGGAAGGCCGCTGAGCGCGCCGAAGCCCCATCGCCCAAAGAAAAAATGGAAAAAACCCGCATTGCCTCTTGACAAGGGCCCGGGAATCTGTTATATTGTATAAGCTGATTTGCGGGTATGTTGGAATTGGTAGACAAGCAAGCTTGAGGTGCTTGTGTTCAATTGGACATGCGGGTTCGAGTCCCGCTACCCGCAGCGGCAGGCCCTCTCCGGCGACGGAGGGGGCTTTCGTCTTCTTCGCGACACAAATCGAGCAACGAACAGGCGTCCTCTCTGCATCGGCAGCGTGAGCCAGCGCGGAGGGGACGCCCTTTGCTTGTGTGGATTTGGCTTGTGTGGATGGGGGTCACTCCGCGTCGGGACCCAGACCGGCCCGCCGGGCCTTGATGGCGATGGCGCACTCCAGGCGCTTGCGCTCCAGCTCACAGGCCACCTTGCTGGGCTTCATGATGTCGCCGTTGATGTTGAAGTTGCCCGCGCTGCACCCGCCGGAGCAGTAGAACTTGGCCCAGCACTTCCGGCACTCCTCCTTGGTGTACACGTTCACGCCGCAGAACTGGTCGGTGACGCTGGTGTCGAAGGTCCCGTCGTAGAGGTTGCCGATTTTGAAGTCCGGATTGCCCACGAACTGATGACAGGGGTAGATGTCGCCCTCCGGCGTGATGGCCACATACTCGTTGCCCGCGCCGCAGCCGCGCATGCGCTTGATGACGCAGGGGCCCTGCTCCAAATCCACATAGAAGTGGAAAAAGTTCACGTCGGGGCGGTCCACCAGGGCCTCGGCCAGCTTTTCATACTCCGCGCAGACCTGGGGCACCTGCTCCTCCGTGATGGCCAGGGGGTCGTCCGGCTTGCCCACGGCGGGCTCCACGCTGACGTTCTTAAAGCCCAAATCGTCGGCCATATGCAGCACATCGGCGGCGAAATCCAGATTTTCCCGGGTAAAAGTGCCCCGGGCGTAGTACTCCTTGTCGCCGCGTCCCGCCACCAGCTTCTGGAATTTGGGCACGATGATGTCGTAGCTGCCGCAGCCGCCCGCGGTGACGCGCATGTTGTCGTTGGTGGACTTGCGCCCGTCCAGGGAGAGGACGCAGTTCTTCATCTCCCGGTTGAAATACTCCATATTTTCGTCGTTCAGGAGCATCCCGTTGGTGGTCATGGTGAAGCGGAACCTTTTGCCGGTCTGCTCCTCGATGGAGCGGGCGTACTCCACCGTCTGCTTCACGGTGTCCAGCGCCATCATGGGCTCGCCGCCGAAGAAGTCCACCTCGATGTTCTGGCGCTTCCCGGAGCGCTCCACCACGAAGTCGATGGCCTTTTTCGCCGTCTCGGGGCTCATGAGCATGCGTCCGGTGCCGTAGCCGCCCTTGGAGGCGAAGCAGTACTTGCAGCGCAGGTTGCAGTCGTGGGCCACGTTCAGGCACAGGGCCTTGATGGGTGTGTTCTTCACCACGGCCCAGCTGGGGTCGATGTAAGTCTCCTCCTCGAAGAGCTCATGCCGGCGCACCAGCTCCAGCAGGTCCTGCCAGCACTCCTCCAGCTCGGCGGGGTCGTATTGGGGCAGCTTCGCGGCAATCTCCGCCGGACAGTGGTCCGCCATGGGCGGCTCCACGAAGCGGAGCAGGTCGAAGCTCATCCGGTCCAGCACATGAACCGCGCCGCTGGCCACGTCCAGGGCAATCAGGCAGCCCAGTGCTTCAAAGGTGTGTATCATGGGGGTTCCTCCCGTGTTATTCTGTGATATTGTTATGTTGAATGTACCACAATTGGCACAAGGGGTTCGCGTCCGGAAAAGGGGTCATACGCACCGCGCAGCAAAAGCAGGCGCGGATGGATTCACAAAAAGAAGGGGCTTCCTGTCCGGCAGGAAGCCCTCTCCTGTTGGTTGGCAGCTTACTTGCTCTGCTCGCACTGCTGATTGGCGACGGTGCAGGAAGTCTTGCAGGCGGACTGGCAGGAGGTCTGGCACTCGCCGCAGCCGCCGTGGGCAGCGCTCATCTTCAGGGTGGCGCCGGCCAGAGTCTTGACGTGCTTCAAGGAAATCAACTCCTCACATAATTTCTGGAGCCATTATAGCACAGACAGAGGGGAAATGCAAACCCTATTTTGGAGGTTTCTCCTTTTGTGCGTCAGAAGGATGTCTCCGGATGCGGCCTGTTCAGTGGAACCATGGTGGAAGCTGCTGCATGTTCCGTCATCTTTTTCCATCGTCCCGTGACAAGCCCGCAGGCAGTTTGCCTCCAGGCGCAGCCTGGTTAGCAAAGGACTTCTTTCAGCACCGACAGACCGCGCTCCAGCTCCTCCTGAGAGATGACCAGCGGGGGCAGCAGACGGATGGTCTTGGGTCCCGCGGTGAGCACCAGAAGGTTCCGCTCGTAGCAGGCCTTCACCAGCGCGGCGCGGTCCACGCCGTCCCTGAGCACGATGCCCACCATCAGGCCC
>CACZUK010000058.1 GCA_902784305.1 Oscillospiraceae bacterium
ATGGGGAAGTCAGACCATTTCGAAGATGCAAACCATGAGAGGAAGCGGAAGAACCATGCTGCAAAAAGGGGTTCAAAAACTGAGCGGGGAACGGGGCGGCATCAACCGCCTGGTGGCGCTGCTGCTGGTGCTGGTCATCGCCATGGTGGCCGTTGCGATACAGCCCTCCCTGCGCTGGTTCCACGACCAGTCCGAGCGCCACGCCTGCGAGGCGGGCATGGACACCGCCTGGCGGAAGATGGCCGAGGATTACATCATCAACGGCTCCACCAAGACCGGCGAGGTGAAGGCGGCGGTGGGCCATGCCATGAGCGGCTGGGACGACATCTGTCCCGGCGGCGGCAAGGTGTATCTGGTGGTCACCCGGAAGAACCGGGACAAAACCAGCGACAAGGCCGCCGGAAGGCTGCCCTACGAGCTGGTGTGCGGCAAGCACGACAAGGACGACAAGCTGCGCACCCGTCTGAACGCCGACGACATCCTCAAGCAGATTCAGAACTACCTGTTTGAGCAGCACCGCCGGGGCAACCATGAGATCCCGCAGACCATCACCGTCACCTACAACAGCAAGCCTCTGGTGGCGGAGCTGGTGGACAAGAAGACGGGGCTCAAGCGGGGCACCGGCACCACGTCGGGCCTGGAGAAGAAGGAAGCGGTGTGCTACTACTCCATCGTGGGCCACAGCGACTTCGGCGCGGACTCCGGCGAGAAGGAGGGGAACGTCTGGTATCTCTCCTTCGCGGACAAGTGGCACTGTGCCAACTGGAGCAGCAATGACGGCTGGACCGGTGACAGCTTCGAGGGCTTGTCGGAATAAAGGAAACAGCGCCCCAGGGCCGGAACGCGCCGGACCTGGGGCGTTTTTGGGCCGCGTCCGGCGCGCGGCGGGGGCTGCGGACCTGGAAACGAATTCCTTCGGGACGGGAAATGTCAATTCAGGATTGCTTTTTGTTTGTCACAGTGGTATGATATTCGTATCGTACGACATGAGAAGTAATGACGCAGAGGAGGAGAGGACTATGTCCATACACCTCAGCCAGGGATTCCTGGCCTACTGCTGTGCGGTAGCGGCGGTGCTGGGCGCGGTGTTCGGCTCCTTCCTCAACTGCACGGCCTGGCGCATCGCCCGGGGCGAGCCCTTCTGGAAGGGCCGCAGCCGCTGTCCCGCCTGCGGACACACCCTGGAGCCGCCGGATCTGGTGCCGGTGCTGAGCTGGCTGGTGCTGCGGGGCCGCTGCCGCCACTGTGGGACGCGCATCCCGGTGCGCTATCTGCTGGTGGAGCTGTTCTTCGCGGCGGTGACGGTGGCCTGTCTGCTGCGCTGCGACCTGACCATGCTGTGCCTGCGCAACTGGGTGTTCCTGTGCTGCCTGTTCTGCCTGTCTCTGGTGGATTTGGAGAACTACACCATCCCCGACGGCTGCCTGCTCACGGCTCTGGGTGCCTGGGTGCTGACCCTGCCCTGGATGGGCATGAGCTGGGGGGAGCTGGGGATTCATGTGCTCTCCGGACTGGGCTTCGGCGGCGGCATCCTCATGCTGTCCCTGGCCGTGGACGCCCTGCTGCACAAGGACAGCATGGGCGGCGGCGACATCAAGCTCTTCGCGGTGATGGGATTGTACCTGGGACCTGTGTCCAGCCTGTTCGCGGTGATGCTCTCCTGTGTGTTCGGCCTGCTCTTCGCGCTGCTGCGCCGTCTGAGCGGGGAGGAGGGGGAGCAGATTCCCTTCGGCCCCTCCATCGCCGCGGCCACCGCGCTGATGCTGCTGTGGGGAGAGATTCTGGAGCACTGGTACCTGGGACTGCTGCACCT
Source organism: Oscillospiraceae bacterium (assembly GCA_902784305.1). Classification (GTDB taxonomy): domain Bacteria; phylum Bacillota; class Clostridia; order Oscillospirales; family Oscillospiraceae; genus Onthomonas. Next base: position 1,814 of record CACZUK010000058.1, read on the forward strand.
CTGAGGCGCGTGAGAGAACCTGTGAGAAGAAGCGAGGATTGATACCATGGCGAAAACGATTTTGGGCGTGGACATCGGCTCTGACAGCCTGAAGCTGGCGCTGGTCAGCAACGGGCAGGTGAAAAAGGCGGTCATCGTCCCCATTCCCAACAGCCTTGTGAAGGAGTACCGGGTGGTCTCCCCCGAAACCATGGGCGAGCTGATTCGGGACACCATGCGGGAGCACGGCATGCGCTGCCGCAACGCCGCCATCGTGCTGCCCAACGAGACGGTTTACGTACGCAGCGTGAACATGCCGAAGATGACGGTGGACCAGCTCGTCTACAACCTGCCCTTTGAGTTCCGGGACTACATCACCGAGGAGCTCAAGGACTACTACTACGACTACGCGATGATTTCCACCCCCGAGGAAATCACCCGGGAGGCCCCCAAGCCCCAGGAGGAGGGCGCCGAGTCCCAGGAGGAGAGCGAGCAGGCCAACTCCATGGAGCTGCTGGCCGCCGCCGCGCCGGTGAGCCTCATCGAGGAGTGCCGCAGCATGCTGCGCAAGGCGGGCCTGCGCCTGACCAAGGCCGCCCCCACCGTGTGCAGCTACATCGCCCTCATCCGCGCCCTGGAGAAGCGGGGCGGCGGCAAGGGTGAGTACTGCATCCTGGACCTGGGCTATCAGGCCATCCGCATGTACATGTTCAACGGCGACCGGCACATGGTCACCCGCAACCTGGAGGTGGGCCTGTCCACCCTGGACAACGTCATCGCCGACAGCTACAACGTGGACATCCATCTGGCCCACACCTACCTGACCACCAACTACAACGACTGTCAGAGCAGCGAGGCCTGCCGCAACGCCTTCGGCAACATCGCCGTGGAGCTGATGCGCGCGCTGAACTTCTACCGCTTCAGCAACCCTGACAGCCAGCTGGAGGACATCTGGCTTTGCGGCGGCGGCGCGGTGATTCCCTCCCTGCGCGAGAGCATCGCCGACACCCTGGACATGAAGGTCCATCAGGCCAGAGAGCTGGTGCCCGGCGGCGACCGTCTGGAGGCCAGCTACGAGCTGATGCAGGCCATCGGCATCACCATGGATTGACAGGAGGTGTGCGAACGTGGCATTGAAGGATATTAAGCTGGGCCGGGGGGAGAAAAAAGCCGGAGCCAGGAAGATGACCAAGCGGAACATTCCTGTGAAGCGCTCCATCAACCTGGCCACCGGCGGCGAGAAGCCCATCGACCTGAAGGTGGCCATTCCGGCCATTGTGCTCATCATTTTGCTCTCTGTGCTGCTGGGCAAGTTTGCGGTGGTGGACCGGCTGCTGGCCGTCTCCAGGGCCCAGGCCGAGGTGGCGGCGCTCCAGGCGGACCTGGACGCCAGCTACGCGGCCATGAAGGGAATGGAGGACCTGAGCGACCGCTACGCCCACTACACCTACTCCGGCATGACTCAGGAGGAGATTCAGCGCACGGACCGGGTGAAGGTGCTTCAGCTGCTGCAAAAGGTGGTCATTCCCCAGGCTGAGGTGAAAAACTGGTCCGTCAGCGGCAATCTGATGACCATCAACCTGATGCGCAGCAGCTTGCAGGAGGTCAACCTGCTGGCCCAGCAGCTCAACGAGCACGAGCTGGTGGACTACTGCACCGTGACCACCGCGGCCACCAACCGGGACAGAGAAGCCGCGGCCCAGGCCTCGCCGCCGGAGTATGTGACGGCCCAGGTGCTGGTGTACCTCAAGGCTACCGACCCGGACAGCGAGGAGGGGACCGCCGCCGAGAGCTCTGAGAGCGACGTGGTGGGCGATGCCCTGGACAAGGTGACGGACACCGTCGTGGGCGGTGTGGCCGGAAACATCACGGGCGATTTGGCAGCCGGAAAGGAGAAGGTGGAGCGTGAAAATCCTAAGTCGTGACTTTACCCTGCGGGAGCGGCTGCTCATTGTGGCGCTGGCCATCATCCTGGTGGGCCTGTTCTACTACCAGTTTGTGGACCAGCCGGTGCGCACCGCCCTCAACAGCGCCAAGGCTGAGCAGCAGAGCCTCCAGATGGAGCTGGAGTCGGCCCGCGTCCAGGTGGAGCGGGTGAACAGCATGCGCGCGGAGCTGGACGAGATTGAGGCCTCCGGCGTCAAGAGCCGCATGGAGAGCTACAACAACAGCAAGAAGGAGCTGGCCCTGCTCAACGACATTCTGGCCGCCGCCTCCGAGTACACCATCACCTTTGCGGAGGTGACCCGGGACAAGGACCAGATTCGGCGGGACTTTACCCTGCAATTCATCGCACAGGACTACGGCACGGTGGAGAAAATCCTGGCCGAGCTGGCTAAGAGCCCCTACCGCTGTCTGGTGGGCGACATCAGCTGCACCGGCTCCAGCCGGTCCGTGGAGGAGAACAAAATCAACGTCAGCGTCACCGCCACCTTCTTTGAGACCATGGTGGGCGGCGTGGAGGACGCGGGCCTCCCGGCGGATACGGACGCCGGCAACGAGGAGGAAGGCATCAACTATAACGACCTGGCCTGAGCCTCGGAAAATCCAAAAAAACGGCCCTCTCCGCCGGGAGAGGGCCGTTTTTTGTCGTTTTACAGGCTTTAAAGGATCGGAATGAACTTATGGAGGGCCGGAATCAGGCTTTGGGAGCCGCGCCGTCGGGACGGGACTCCTGGCCGTGGCCGTTCACGTAGTCGTCGGGGACGATGTAGGTGAAGGCGCAGTAGCCCGGGGAGATGACCTGGTTGGCGGTGACGTTGAGCACCGAGCTGACAACCTTGAAGTAGTTGCGCTGCTCCACCACCTTTTCGCCCAGAATGGCGCTGCGGTAGGCGTACTCGTACCACTCCGGGTTCAGGTCCGGGAAGACCTCGTTGACCCGCTTGTCCACCAGATCCGCGTGGTGCAGGTTCACCAGCTCGCAGAAGCGCTGGTTGACGTAGACCATGGTGGCGTCGCTGACCTTGGTGACCGCGTCCAGGTGGACCTTGTACACCGCGTAGGCCACGGGCAGGGAGTCGTACATGTGGAAGAGCTTGCCCACGTTCTGGCGGGTGGAGACGGCGTTGGAGATGTCACCCCGGTCGGCCTTGATGCGCAGCCGGGCCTGCTGGGCCTGCTTCTCCACGTCCTCCGTCTCGGAGTAGATGGACGCGCCGACGCTGAGGTAGAGGGTGCAGGGGATGCCGTCCACCTCCCGGACCCGGCTGGGCAGCTGACGCACCCGGTCCAGCAGCTGCTGGAGCTCCCGGTGCTGCTGGAACTGGGAGAGAATCACGAAGTCGCAGCCGCTCACCCGGCAGATGGAGGCGAACTGGCCGAACTCCCGGGTCAAATCGGAGGCGATGGCCACAATGAGGTGGTCGGTGAAGTCGTAGCCGTAGAGGCGGCTCATGTCGGAGAAGTCGTCCACGGTGATGTCCACCCGGACGAAGTTGGTGCGCCGCAGGTCGTACTCGTCCCGATAGGTGGACAGCGTCTCGCTCAGGCCGCGGGCGTTGAGGGTGCTGGTGAGCAGGTCGGAGCTGGAGAGGCTGTGCTCCAGGTTCTGGCTCTCCTTGAGCTCGGAGGCGTCGTTGAAGAAGCCGAACAGGCCGACGATTTTGCCGTAATTGTCGTAAATCGGCATTTTACTGGCCACAATGGAGTGGTTGGTGCCGTGCACGATGCAGGTTCCGGCCACGTGCCAGGTGTGCTCGCCGGACTCGATGACATCCTCCTCGTCGGAGCGGTAGAGGTCCGGGTGGATGTGCCAGCCCAGGTCCTCGTCGGTCTTGCCCAGGATGCTGTTCACGCTGGGGAAGCCGTAGAACTCCAGAAAGCTCTGGCTGGCACCCAGGAAGCGGCGCTGCCGGTCCTTCCAGAACATCTTCAGGCGGCTGTTGCGAATCATATTCCCCCACAGCAGCTCGGAGGAGATGCGCTCCCCGGTGCCGGTGGCGATGGGGGTGGGGTTGTCCTTGGAGCGCTGGTTCCAGAAGCGGCGGATCTCCGCCTCCGTCTCCCGCACCAGCAGGAAGTAGACCCCTGTGCGGATGCAGACCAGGGAGTGGAGGCTCCAGGTGTAGGTCTTGCTCTGGGTCCGGGTGCGGAAGTGGGCGCTGATGAACTGGCTGCCGGAGTGGCGCAGGCGCTCGTCCAGGGTCAGCTCGTCCATGAAGTTCAAAAACTCCTCCCGGTCCCGGGGGAAGACCCGCTCCCGGGCGTACTCCTGCACGGCGTCGTGGAGGTTCCGGCCGGTGGAGGTGCTCAGCTCGTGGGAGTCGGCGTAGAGAGGGGTGGCGGTCTGGTTGTTCAGGTCGATCTGCGTCACCCGGCTGAACACGGAGTAGATGTGGCGCAGGGACTTGTCCAGAGTGTCCTGCTGCTCCAGCTCCGCGCCCCGGGACAGGTTGTCCAGGCGCACCAGAAAGCTCCAGGCCCCCTTGCGCCGGGCCAGCAGCTTGGTGCTCAGCTCGAAGTACTCACCGCCCGTGATGAACACCATCTTGCCCCGGCCGTGGTGCAGGGTGTCGTCCAGCAGCGTGCGCAGCCGGGAGGGCACCCAGTCCATGCCCTGGGTGGTGGTGCCGCTGAAGATTTTCTCCAGCACATAGTCGAAGGTGCTCCAGTCGGCGCTGGAGACGGTGTCGTCAAAGGCGTCGTTGGTGTACAGAAAGCGGAAGGTGTCGGGCAGCACCTCAATGACCGCCATGGGGATGCTGTTCATGGCCCGGCCGGAGGTGAGGGAGTCCTGCTCCTCCCGGGAGAGGAAGGGGGCCGCGCTGAGCAGGTCCAGCTTGCCCAGCTCGTCGTAGTAGTGGCGGTGGGCGGGGGACTCCAGGGTGATGCCCTGCTTGGTCACGTTGGCGATGCACTGGGCGTAGGGCAGGGGCCGGCCGAAGAGGTAGCCCTGCACCTTTTCACAGCCGATGTCCCGCAAAAAGTTGAACTGCTCCTCCGTCTCCACGCCCTCGACCAGAGTTTGGATGTTGATTTGCTTGGCCATGTGTACGATGGAGGAGAGAATGCGCTTGGAGCGCAGCCGGAAGTCGCTGAGGAAGTTCATGTCGATTTTGATTTCATCGAACTCAAAATCCTTCAGCGTGCTCAGGGAGGAGTAGCCGCTGCCGAAGTCGTCCATCCACACCGGGTAGCCCGCGCTGCGGAACTGGTCGATGCGCCCCAGCATGGCCGTCTCGTTGTCGGTGAGGGCGCTCTCGGTGATTTCAATGCAGATGCAGTGCCGGGGCACCTCGTAGGTGCGCACAGCCTCCTCCACCACCGAGAAGATGTCGCACAGCTCGAAGTCCAGCCGGGACAGGTTCAGGGAGATGGGCACCACGATGTCCCCCCGGGAGACCGCCTCCCGGTAGAGGGCGCAGACCTGCCAGATGACATGGGAATCCAGCAGGTGGATGAGTCCGCGCTGCTCCAGCACCGGAATGAAGCTGGCGGGGGAGAGGAGGCCGTGGACGGGGTCCTCCCACCGGGCGAGTGCCTCCATGGAGCACATCTGCCGGGAGACAGTGCGCACCACGGGCTGAAAATAGACCTTGATGTAATTTTTATCCAGAGCAGTATCCAGATTCTCCAGGATGTACTGGGCGGAAACGGTGCCAACAGCCATAACAGGTGTCTCCTTACAGTGGGCGGAATCAGCGCGCAGCGCCGATAATGGTGCGATTCTCCCCTTCATGATACCCGATTCAGGGCACAAAGTCAATATGCGGGGAGGGGGCTTTCCAAAGAGATTGGGCAAATCGGTTCATGGGGAAGAGGGCCGGGCGGCGGCTGGCTCCGGGGTCTCAGCGCGGCTCCTCCCGGCGCAGGGGCGTGCGGCGCATCTCCTCCTCCTGCACCTCCAGGAGCTGGCCGATGAGCTGGTTGGAGAGCAGGAAGCCCCGGGGCGTGAACCACCAGCGCCGCTCGCCGCCGGGGAAGGATTCGCTCCTGGCCCAGCCCTGGGCGGCGAAGTCGGTGAGCTTTTCCTCCAGGGGGGTGAAGTCCATGCGGGTGCGCTGCCGGTACTCCCCGGAGCGGATGCCCCGGGTGGTGCGCAGCCGGAAAATCAGGTACTCCCGGGCCCGCTCCTGCTCCGGCACCCGCTCGGACTCCTCCACGATGGGGGAGCCGTCGGACATGCCTTTGAGGTAGGCGTCCAAATCCTTCACGCAGCTGTAGCGCACCCCGCCGAAGTCGGAGTGGGCGCCGGGCCCGAAGCCGATATACTCCTCGCCCAGCCAGTATTTCAGGTTGTGGCGGGACTCATAGCCGGGCAGGGCGAAGTTGGAGATTTCATACTGGGCAAAGCCCGCCTGCTCCAGCCGCTCCACCGCCCACAGGTAGCGCTCGGCCTGCTCGTCGTCGTCGGCCAGGTCCAGGGAGGCGCGGCGCTGGAAGAGGGGGGTGCCCTCCTCCAGAGTCAGGGCGTAGAGGGAGAGGTGCTGGGGCTGGAGGGCCAGAGCCTCCTCCACGCTGTGCTGCCAGTCCTCCATGGACTGGCCCGGCAGGCCGTAGATGAGGTCCAGACTCAGGTTCTTGATGCCGCCCTTGCGGATGAGCTCCACCGCCGTGCGGACCTGGGCGAAGTCGTGGATGCGGCCCACGGCCTTGAGCTCGTCGTCCTGGGCGGACTGCATGCCCAGAGACACCCGGTTCACGCCGCAGCGCCGCAGCACCCGGATGAGCTTCAGGGTGACGCTTTCCGGGTTGCACTCCACGGTGATTTCGCAGTCCTTGTCCAGATGGAAGGTCTTGTTCACGGTGGTCAGCAGGGTCTTGAGCCGCTTCTCCCCGAACAGGGAGGGGGTGCCGCCGCCCAGGTAGACGGTGTCCACCGTGTGGGCGCTGGCGCTGGAGACCAGCTCCGTCAGATTCGCGCACAGGGCCTTCAGATAGGCGTCCATCCGGTCCTCCCGGCCGGCCAGGGAATAGAAATCACAGTAGGCGCACTTGTGTCGGCAAAAGGGAATGTGGAGGTACAGGCCCACCCGGCGCTCCCGCAGGCCCTTCTCCAGCTCCCGGATGCGCCGCTCCTCCTGCCGCTGGTGGCGGCGGACCGTGCGCAGCCCGCTGACGGGCTTCTGATGGCGCGGACGGGGGACGGGGGTGGTCTGGTTGACCGGTTTTTTCCTTCCAAAGAAAAGCATGGCGCTCAGCTCCTTTTCAGCATTGGTTCCTTGCCCCCATTATACACGTTTTTCCGGCGTTTGAATATAGGGAATCACCGATTTATTCAGCAAAAGGGATGGCGGGGAGCGTCATATCCACCGGCGCGGGCGCTCCCCTGCGCTCGGGCGCGCAGAGGAGCGGCAAAGCTGACCGGGGGCGCGGCATCAGAACCGGCTTGAGAATCACCGCTCCCGCCCCGCCCCGGGGGCGAAAAATCTCCGGAATTGTCCGCAGCGCGGCCCTTGCTCCGCCCGGGTGCGGGGACAGTTTTTTTCCGCCAATCCGCCGGCGCGCCGCTATAGGGGAAAGCCACAAGAAGCTGTGAAAAAAATGACAAAGTTTGTCTCATTTGCGGTTGACATTTGTGCCGCGATTTTGGATAATAGAGTCCGGAAACGCCGCAAGTCCGCTTGTTTTTGAGGAGTCCTGCTCATGAGCTATCAATCCACCCTGGACTACATCCACTCCGTCAAATGGCAGAAGCGCAAGCCCGGCCTCAGCCGGACCCGACAGCTTCTGACCGCCCTGGGCAACCCGGAGCGGAAGCTCAAATTTGTCCACATCGCCGGCACCAACGGCAAGGGCAGCACCGCCGCCTGCATCGCCAGCTGCTTGCAGGAGTCCGGCTACCGGGTGGGGCTGTACACCTCCCCCTACATCAACCGCTTCAACGAGCGCATTCAGGTCAACGGCCGCCCCATCAGCGACATCGCCCTGGAGCGGCTGGTGGACGCCATCCGCGAGAAGGCCGAGAGCATGACGGACACCCCCACGGAGTTTGAAATCATTACCGCCCTGGCCTTTCTGCACTTCGCCCAGCAGCGGTGCGACATCGTGGTGCTGGAGGTGGGGCTGGGCGGCGCCCTGGACTCCACCAACGTCATTCCCCCTCCTGAGTGCGCGGTCATCACCGCCCTGGGCATGGACCATGTGCAGGAGCTGGGCCCGTCCCTGCGGGACATCGCCGCGGCCAAGGCGGGCATTATTAAGGAAGGCAGCTGCGTGGTCTACTACGGCGGCGAGAACGAGGCGGACGAGGTCATCCGCCGGGCCGCCCGGGAGCACCGGGTGGAGCTGCGGGAGGTGGACTTCGGCCTGCTCACCCTGGGGGCGTGCAGTCTGGACGCTCTGCGCTTCGACTTCGACGACCTGCACAATCTGGAGCTGCCGCTGGTGGGGGCTTATCAGCCGAAAAACGCCGCCACCGCCATCACCGCCCTGCGCATGCTGCGCAAGCGCGGCTGGGACATCCCCGACCCCTGCATCCGAAGCGGCTTGAAGAAGGTGAAGTGGCCCGGCCGCTTCGAGGTGCTGTGCCGACAGCCCGCCTTCCTGCTGGACGGCGCCCACAACGCCCACGGCATGCAGGCCACCGTGGAGAGCCTGCGCCTCCACTTCCCCGGAGCACGCTTCGTCTTCCTGATGGCCGTGCTGGCCGACAAGGACGTGGACGACATGCTCTTCCAGCTGGTGCCGCTGGCCCGGCACTTCGTCACCGTCACCGCCCCCAACCCCCGCGCCATGAGCGGCCGGGAGCTGGCCGCGCGGCTGAACCTGCCGGGCCTGGGGGTGCAGGTCACCGTGGCCCAGAGCATCCCGGAGGCCGTGGAGCTGGCCCGGGAGCTGGCCGGGGACGGACCCGTGTGCGCCCTGGGCACCCTCTACTTCAGCAAGGACGTGCGCGCCGCGGTGGAGGAGCTGGAGGCCGGCAACAACTGAATCATCCGACGCGGCAGCGCGGGGACCGATTGCAAAACCGGCCCCGCGCTTTTTGTGCCAGCGCTGACGCCTGTGCCTGTCAAAAATTGGGGCTGTTTTAGCAAATAGCTTTCCGGAGTGCCCGAAAAAACCGGGGAAATCCCGGGAAACAGATTCACAGACCGTTTACAAAATTCCCTGTTGACATTTTCCGGGGCCGGTGGTATAGTACACTTAGCACTTAGGATAGCTGAGTGCTAAACCAGACCGGGAGCGAGGTGAGGCGCATGGAGCTGACGGCCAGACGGCGGAAAATCCTGCGGGCCATTGTGGAACACTACATTGAGACCGCGGAGCCGGTGGGCTCCAAGGCCATCGCCAAGCTGGCGGGGCTGGAGTGCTCCAGCGCCACGATTCGCAACGATATGGCGGCTCTGGAGAAGATGGGCTACCTGGAGCAGCCCCACACCTCCGCCGGACGCATCCCCTCCTCCAAGGGGTACCGCATCTACGTCAACGAGCTGATGGAGCACCACAAGCTGAGCATCCAGGAGACCGAGCGGATGAACGAATCCCTCCAGCTGAAAATGCGGGAGCTGGACCGGGTCATCGACCAGGCCGGAAAGCTGGTGAGCCAGTTCACCAACTACCCCGCCTTCGCTTTGGCCGAGGGCCGGGAGCAGGTGACCATCGTGCGCTATGACCTGCTGATGGTGAATCAGACTTCCTTCATCTGCGTGGCCATGACCAGCACGAATGTGGTCAAAAACAAGCTCTTTCACCTGCCCACCGACATCACAGAGCCGCAATTGCAGCTGCTCAACGCGCTGCTGAACACCTCCTTCACCGGAAAGACTCTGGCCCAGTTCTCCACCGACCTGATGGAGACGGCCCGGAAGGCCGCGGGCAGCTCCTACGGCCTCATCTCCCTGGTGGTGAGCTTCGCCATGGACGTGCTTCAGGATTCCGAGCACAGCGCGGTGCACACCGCCGGCGCCCGGCACCTGCTGGAGCATCCGGAGTATCAGGATGTGGAAAAGGCCCACAAGCTCATGAGCTATCTGGCCCAGGACGACCTGGGAAGCCTGTTCCCCGACTCCGGGGACGGCACCCGGGTGCTCATCGGGCCGGAAAACGTGGCCGAGGAGCTTAAGGACACCAGCGTGGTCCTGGCCAGCTACGACATCGGCGAGGGCATGCGGGGTGTCATCGGCGTGGTGGGTCCCACCCGCATGGATTACGCGAAAATCACCGCCAAGCTCAGCTATATGGCGGACAATTTAAGCAAGCTGTTCGGCGGCTCCGCCCAACTCCCGGAGCGCGCCCAGCCCAAGGGCCTCAAGGCCCCGGAGGAGCACAGTCAAAAGGAAGAGGAGTAGGAGGCTAGTATGGACAACGAGAACAAGAACCCCGTGGAGGAGACCACCGAGGCACCGGAGGTGCAGGAGACCCCCGCTCAGGAGAGCCCGGAAACCCCGGAGACGCCGGAGAGCGCCGAAGCCCCTGAGACCCCCGAGGTCAACCCCCTGGAGGAGAAGCTCCGGGAGCGGGAGAAGGAATACCTCTATCTGCGGGCAGAATATGACAA
>CACZUK010000059.1 GCA_902784305.1 Oscillospiraceae bacterium
CAGTACTACTTCAACGACAAGGGGATTCTGTTCATCTCCGGCGAGTACGTCATGAAGAGCTACGCGGTGGGCATCCAGGAGTACGGCGCGTCCTACCAGGCCTTTGGAGACGCGCTCAAGGAGGAGTACATCCCCGCCGACGTGCTGGAGGCCATCCGGGCCAAGGCAGAGGCCAAGAAGAAGGCCGAGGCCGAAAAGGCCAAAAAGGAAGCCGAAAAGAAGGCCAAAAAAGAGGCTGAAAAGGCCGGGAAGAAGGCCGCGGAAAAGGCCGGCGACGAGGCTGAAAAGGCAGAGTAATCCGCCGCGGAAAAGCCTATGTCGAGGTTGAAAAGGCGGAATCATCCGCCGCGGAAAAGACCTCTGACGAGGCAAAAAAGCCGGAATCTTCCGCCGCGAACGGCAAAAAAAACGAGGGGCTCCCGATTGGAGAGTCCCTCGTCTTTTTGTTTCTTTTTGCCCCGGGAGCGGCGGAGCCATCCGAAGCGCCCCATCGGAGTCCCCCGTCTTTTTCGTCTCTTTTTACCCCGGTACACCTCAGGGCTTCATGACGGCCAGCATCCGCCGGAACATCTCGGGCAGGTCCACCCGGGCCTTCCAGCCCAGGCTCTGGAGCCGGCTGGTCCAAATCCATGAACAGCGTGTTGGCGTAGCCCAGCTTGCTCACATCCCCGGCCAGGTCGAAGCGCACGCCGATGGCGTCCCCGGCCAGCTCATGGCAGACCATTTGAGCCATGTCCGCGATGGTGCAGAAGGTGGCCTCGTTGGCGGCGGTGTAGGCGGTGCCGTCCTCGCCGCAGAGCAGCACCCGCAGAATGGCCGTCACCGCGTCCATGGTGTAGAGGTAGCTGCGGCTGGTCTCGCCCTTCGTTTTGAGCACGATGTCCTGCCCCTCCACGGCGCAGCGGGCGAACTGGGCAAAGACCCGGCCGTCCTGATAGGCCACGCCGGGCCCGAAGGTCTGGGTCAGGCGCAGAATCCGGCTGTGCACCCCGTACTGGGCGGCGTAGCTGGCGCACAGACACTCGGCCATCTGCTTGCTCAGGGGGTAGCAGTTGCGCACGGTGGTGGGCAGCAGGGCGCCGATGGTGCTCTCGTTGACCCGCTCGCCCTTCTTCGGGTAGCCGTAAACCTCCATGCTGGAGAGGTAGACCATGCCCGCGCTGCCCTTGGCGCGGCACAGCTCCAGCACGTTCCGGGTGCCCTCCAGGGTGGTGGTGATGACATCCACTGGGGTGCTGACGAAGCTCTTGCTGGCGGTCTGGCTGGCGGCGTGGACCACATAGTCCACCGGACCGGGGATGTCGGGCAGATTGGTCACATCGCCCAGCACCAGCTCCAGGTTCGGGCACTGCTCCATCTGCGCGCCCAGCAGCCGCTGTGCCTTCTCCCGGCTGCGCACCAGGGCCAGCACCCGGGGCGGATTGGCCGACTGCTCCCCGAAGCGCAGCAGGCTGTTCACCAGCGGCACGCCGATGAGCCCCGTGGCACCGGTGACGAGCACCGTCCTCCCCTCCAGCTGTTGCCAGGGCAGGGACTCCTCCAGCACCGCGTCCAAATCCTCCCGCAGGACCTCATGTTCCTTCCACATACAGTTTTCATCCTTTCCGCCGGACACCCCGGCTTATTTGTTTCAGTATACGGCACTTTTTCCGGCCCGTCAAGGCGGCGGAGGTCGTATTTTTTTGCGTCACGGTGTTGCAATTCCATGGTAGAATTGCTATAATAGGATGATAAGCTGTGCGCGTTTGAGTTGAATCCCTTTCCTCCGCGCAAAATCCTTCGGATAGGAGCCATTTCGTATGAGTACCCCTGATTTCTCCACAATTCTATACGTCGATAACCCTGCCAGCTTCCCCAACGCGCTCTCCGCCCTGAAGAGCTGCACAGGCTTTGAGAACGTGGAGCTTCTTGTGGTGGACCCCCACGACGACAGTGAGGTCCGCGACGCGTGCGGGGACGCAGTCGCCTACCGGAGCGCGCCGGACTGTTCCCTGCCCGAGGCGATGAACCTGGGTCTGGAGGCGGCCCGGGGCAAATGGCTTTGCTTTACCCTCTCCTCCGCGACTCTCTCCGCCAACGCCTTCCAGGAGGCGAAGAATGCCTTTGAGCACTACGGCACCGCGCTGGTGTCCATGAGCCCCTACCTGCTGGACGTGGAGGGCAATGAGCAGTTCTACGGCGGCGCCTTCCCCCTCCCCGCCCAGGCGGAGACCCCTGTGGTGTCGCTGGACTTCCAGAACTCCAGCTTCCAGCTCAACGCCCTGGCCTACTTCTATGACCGGAAGCTGTTCCGGGAGCGCCGCTTCGACGCCTCCCTCCACGACGACGCCCTGCTGGAGGTCCTGCTCAGCGCCCTGCTGGAGGAGCGCCGCTATGTCCTGCTCTCCGGCGTGAAGTACACCTACACCGTGGCTCTGGAGGACAAATTCTCCCCCAACCAGCTCCAGCTCCAGCTCTGGTGGTACAGCGAGAGCCTGCGCCGCTTCATGATTCCCTTCCTCTCCCGGACCCGGGAGCAGTACGGCCGGATTCCCGTCTTCGTTCAGCGGGCCATGTTCTACCTGCTCTACGCCAAGTTCGACTGCAACCTCAACGACCGCACCAAGGGCGTGCTCCACGGCCACAAGGCGGTGGAGGAGTTCAACGCTCTGGTCTCCGAGGCCCTGTCCCTGCTGGACCTGGAGGTGATTATGATTCGCAAAATCACCCCCTCCTATCTGGCCAACCGGGCGCTGCGCACCTATTTCATCCACCTGCGCGCCCGCTTCCTGAAGCAGCGCTATCAGCTGCTGGACTCCGGAACCAGCATCCGCGCCGTGATGACCGAGGCCGACGGCTCCGGCGTGGCGGACCCGCGCAACCAGAGCGTCATGGTCTCCAACTCCACCCGGGAGCTGTTCCGGGTGCGCATCATCAACTACTACAACGGCCTGCTGGACATCGAGGGCAATCTGGGCCTGGCCGACTTCCTCTCCACGGGTCAGTTCCGCGCCTACGCCGTGGTGACCACCGAGAAGGGCTCCCAGGTCATCGAGGCCGAGTACCCGCCGGTCTACCCCCTCTTCAAGGCCTTCGGCTTCACCATCATGCGGAAGATTCCCGTCCAGTTCCGGGTAAACGTGAAAAACAACCAGCAGATTCAGTTCTTCTACGAATTTGACGGCTGCAAGCACCAGTTCCGCCTGGCCTTCGACTCCAGCTACTCCCGCCTCACCACCGGCAACCGCTACTCCTACTGGATGTTCCGGGACAACTGGATTCTCTACTGGCGCGGCGGCAACACGATGCTGGTGCGCAAGGTCAGCAGGATTTTCCACATGAAGCGGGAGCTGCTCTTCGCCTGGACCGCCTACCGCACCGACCCGGACAAGGCCCGGGCCCGGGAGGGCCTGATGCTGCGCTCCGCCTACTGGCGCAAGCGCAAGGCCTTCTCCAAGCGCCACATCTGGGTCACCTTTGACAAGCTCTACAAGGCCGGCGACAACGGCGAGTACATGTACCAACACCTGCGCAGGAACCACCCGGAGGTGGACACCTACTACATCATCGACAAGACCGCGCCGGAGTACGAGCGCATGGTGCGGGAGGACAAGGACCACATTCTGGTGCAGGGCACCCGGCGCTGCCAGATTTACACCCTGCTCTCCGAGGTGCTGCTGGCGACCCAGGCCAGCGTGTCCATGCGCTACGACCCCCAGAACCTCCTGCTGCGCTACAACAAGGATTTGCTGCGCGGCCAGATTGTGTGCATCCAGCACGGCCTGACCATGCAGAAAATCGCCCAGTACCAGAACCGGCGCTTCGACAACACCCGCCTCTACTGCCTGGCCTCCCCCTACGAGCTCAAGAACATGAGCCACCCCATTTACGGCTACGAAGCGGACATGCTGAAGATGACCGGTCTGGCCCGCTACGACGGCCTGGTGAACCGGGACCAGAAAATCATCCTCATCACCCCGTCCTGGCGGCGGAACGTGACCCTGGCCAGCGTGGGCAGCGTGCGGCGGCCCCACAACGACAGCTTCCGGCAGAGCAGCTATTTCAAGGTTTACAACAGCCTCATCAACGACAAGAAGCTCATCGAGTGCGCCAAACGCACCGGCTACCGCATCGTCTACCTGCTCCACCCGGTCATGAGCGCCCAGATTGACGACTTCGACCGCAACGACTATGTGGAGCTGGTGCCCGCCACCGGCGAGGTGAGCTATGAGAAGATTCTGTGCGAATCCAGCCTCATGGTCACGGACTACTCCGGCGTACAGTTCGACTTCGCCTACATGCGCAAGCCGGTGGTCTACTACCACCCCACGGAGCTGCCCCCCCACTACGGCGACGGCGGCATGAACTACGAGACCATGGGCTTCGGCCCCATCTGCGTCAGCCACCAGCAGGTGGTGGATGAGCTGTGCACGGCCATGGAGCGTCAGTGCGCCAACACGCCGGAGTACATCCAGCGCGCCGACGACTTCTTCGCCTTCGACGACCACAACAGCTGCGAGCGCATCTACACTGAGGTGTCTGAGTGGCTGAAAAAGCTCAAATAAGGGTGAATTTATGAATATTGCTATGATTTTTGCCGGCGGCAGCGGCATCCGCATGGGTGCCGGCGTGCCCAAGCAGTTCCTGGAGATCAACGGCAAGCCCGTGGTCATCCACACGCTGGAGCTGTTCCAGTACCACTCCATGATCGACAAAATCTACGTCAGCGTGCTGCGGGACTACATCGACTACATGCGCTTTTTGATTGACGAGCACCGCATCACCAAGGTGGCGGACGTGGTGCCCGGCGGCGAGACCGCTCAGGACTCCATCTACAACGTGCTGCTGCGGGCCTCTCAGGAGAACCCGGCGGACTCGGTGGTCCTGCTCCACGACGGCGTGCGGCCCTACGTCTCCTCGGATGTCATCTCCGACAACATCATGGCCGTGGAGACCTACGGCAGCGCCATCACCTCCACCCCGGGCTATGAGACCGTGGTGCTCAGCCCGGACGGCACCCATGTGGACCAGGTGCCCCTGCGCAAGCAGACCTTCACAGCCCAGGCGCCTCAGTCCTTCCGGCTGGGCGACATTCTGGACGCCCACAACCAGATTCGCCTCACCCCCGGCCGCTACGACAACATGGTGGACGCCTGCACCATCATGACCGCTCTGGGCCGCCCGGTTCACTTGGTCATGGGCAACCGGGGCAACATCAAGGTCACCACCCCCGAGGACGTGTACATCTTCCGGGGCCTGCTCCAGTACAAGGAGAACGAACAGGCCTTCGGCTTCGGCCTCACGAACCGGATTCAGTCGCGAATGGAGCACTATCGGCGGAAAAACAGATAAAAACGCAAGAAAACGCGGATTCCCGGAGACTTGTTCCGGAAATCCGCGTTTTTATCCTATCACTTGTTCCGCCCGCCAGCCCTCGCGGCGCTTCACATGGCCCGTCAGGAGCTTCGGGGTCTGGGGCCTGGAGGCCCCAGCGGGTGCCCTGGGGGCGGCACCCCCAGGCGGGTGCAGGGCAGCGCCCTGTCGGGGTTTGGGGCAGAGCCCCAACCGCTCAGTTGCCCCGTCCGTAGCCCCTGCGCCGGCTCCGCTCGCCCCGGTTGAGGCGGGCGTTCTTGCTCTCGGACTCGGACATGAAACGCTTGAGCATGTCGTCAAAGCTGGAGCTGGTCTCTCTGGGCGCGGCGGCCCCCGCGCTGCGGGGTCGGCTGTCCCGGCCGGGTCCTGCCATGCGGTCGCGGCGGGGCGCGGACTCCCGGCTCCGGCGCTCACCCGCGTCCCGGCTGCGCTGGAAGCTGCGGTCCCCTCTGCGCTCCCCACCCCGGGCAGGGCGCTCAGGGGGCGGCACGGTCTGCTTGATGGACAGGTTGATGCGCCGGTTCTCGTCCACGCTGATGACCTTCACCTGAACGCTCTGGCCCACGGACAAAAACTCGCTGACATCGCTGACATAGGAATGGGCCACCTCCGAGATGTGCACCAGCCCGGAGCGTCCCCCCGGCAGCGCGACGAACGCGCCAAACTTGGTGATTCCAGTGACCTTCCCCTCCATAATGGCTCCGATTTCTAACTCCATACCCTAGCTTGTATCCTCCTGCTCAATTCTCTCTTCCCGTATGCTCCTCCGGCGGCGCCGGAATGGGAACGTGCTCAGTTTGTGGTGTCGTAGAAGACCACTTCGCCCTCCTCCACCAGGCCCAGCTTCTCCTTGGCGATTTCCAGCACCGTGTCCTCGTCGTCGCTGTTGCGGATGTGCTCCTCCACCACAGCGTTCTTGGCGGTCTGGGTCACCACCTGGCTCTGAAGCTCGTTGTACTGCGTCGTGGCGCTCTGGATGCGGCTGCGCAGATTCAGAAGCGTGATGGCCAGATAGACGATGAGGATGAAAATGACAATCTTTGTGATGAGGCTTGCTTTTGTGGTTTTCACGCTGCCTTCCCTCCCCATGGTTTTGGCCCCCGGTGCGCCCCGGGAACATCGCCTCTATTTTATACCAGCTCAGCCAATAATGAAAGTTTTTTTTCAGAAAAATTTGAATTTTTTTTGCGCAGGCCCCCAGCTTGCGGACAGGCAGCAGCAAAGTGTGCGCCGCACGCGCACACAGGTCCATGCCGCGGCGGCTGAGGGCCAAAAAGGAGGGGCTGAAGGTCTGGAACCACAGCCAGACCCCAGCCGCGAGGGAGAGGGCGATGTACACGCGCACCACGCCCGCCCCGGTCCACAGGGACCAGAGAAACAGGGTGAGCGTGGCGAGCAGCCAGAACAGCAGGTCCAGCAGCGCGCCCAGGAGGGCTCCGGAGCGGCGGCGGAGGGTGCGCAGCAGGTCGTACACCAGCCCCAGGCCCAGGCCCAGCAGCAGCGCCCCGGTGAGGGAGAAGAGCTGCTGGGAGACCGCCACGCCCATCAGCGCAGCAGCCGGGAGAAGAAGCCGCCCTTGGTCTGGCGCTCCTCGTAGGACAGGGAGTCGATGCTGCCCTCCACGCGCAGGTCGCCGCCGTCCAGGCTGAGCTTTTCGATGTGCAGGTTCTCGCCGCGCACCGTCAGCGCGCCCTGACAGGTGGACAGGGAGATGGAGCTCTCGTCGAAGCTGTCCACCTCCTCCACGCCGGAAATAGACAGGGACGAGCGCTCCTCCAGCACCAGGTGATGGGACGGCGCCGCGGCCGCCTCCTTGGGTTCAAATGCCATAGCCTGTACCTCCTCTACGGAATGGTACAGACTATGGTCCGCTCGCGGGTTTTAGACCTGAAAAGGGGCTGCGGGCTTTGGTTTTTCGGGACGCGCTGATTCCATCTGCCGAGCGTGAATTGTGAAGATAGTTTTCGTCAGATTGTGACCAGATTTTGCAGGCGCAGTGCCCGGAACGAGGTAAATCCTTTGCGGATTTCAAAAAAAGCGGGGCACCATCCGGCGGGAACCAGACCGCAAGGCACCGAAGCCAGATTGCGTCAGAGCTTCCTCATGGACGCGGCTCAGCCCTGGTCCTCCAGAATCGCGATGGCCTTGTCCGCGTCCGGGGAGGTGAAGCCGTGGGCCGGGTCGATGCGCACCCAGCGCTCCTTCAGCTCCGGGTGGCTGCGGAAGCGGTCGTTGTCGTCGATGATGACCCAGGCCTCGGGCTGATGCTCCTCCATCCAGGTGACGATTTCGTCGCCGCGGTCGTGCTCCCGGTCCTCCAGCCAGGGGGTGCGGTCGTGGAGGGGGGTCCCGTTGCGCTGGAGGGCGGTGCAGAACTGCTCATAGCTGCGGGTGGGCGCGTAGCCGGGCATGGGCCGCCAGGAGGAGGTCAGCACCACCACCGCCCCGGTCTGCCGCACCACCTTTTTCAGCGCCTTCATGGCCTTGCGGGAGAAGAACACCATCCGGCCGCCCAGGGCCATGGTGAGCAGGAAGCTCTCTTCGGAAATCATCACTCCGTCCACGTCTAAGAAGATAACTTTCATCAGCTCACCTCTTTTTGGGTAGAACTGCGCGGCTCGAAGCATAAAAAGCCATCAACGTCAAAAAAGATAGCTTTCATCGGCTCACCTCTTTTTGGGTAGAACTGCGCGGCTCGAAGCATAAAAAGCCATCAACGTCAAAAAAGATAGCTTTCATCGGCTCACCTCTCACTCCAGCCCGTAGTTTTGTCGGATAAAACCGGTCATTTGCCGGGCTGCCGGGAACATTTTCCGGTTGGTCCGGTAGGTCAGGTAGATGTTCCGGCTCCGGGCCAGCCCCTCCAGCGGCACCTCCGCGATGCGGTCCCAGGGCAGGTTGTCCACCTTCGCCACAATCGACACGCCCATGCGCTCGGCCACCAGATTGGCGATGGAACGCTCGTTGAAGGCGAAGTGGCACACGTTGGGGCGCACCTGCTGCTCCTCAAAAAAGTCCGCAATCTGGCGGTACATGGGCGAGCGGTTGAAATAGGCCACCATGGGCTCTTCGCTGAGCTCCCGGCACTCCACGCTGCCGCCCGTGGCCAGGTGCAGCTCCTCCAGCCGGTGCCCCCTGGGGACAATCAGAATCAGCGGCTGGCGGAGAATGGGAATCTGCGTCAGCTCGTTGTGCCCGGGGATGCGGGAGCAGAGGGTCAAATCCACGGTGTTGTTGGCCAGCGCGTCCACAATCTCCACGGTGTTCATCTCCATGGAGCGCAGCCGGATTTTGGACGCCTCCGGCGAGGACGCCCGAAAGCGCCGGAACAGGTTGGGCAGAAAGTGGTCCGCCACCGGATTCACATAGCCGATGGTCAGGGAGGACTCCGCGGCGTTCTTCAGTCGCCTCATCTCGCAGGCGGCGGCGTCCACGTCGGAGATGATGCGCTGTGCGTGCTCCAGAAAGCACTGTCCCTCCGGGGTGAGGGTGATGCCCCGGCCCTTCTTCTCAAACAGGGCCACGCCCAGCTCGTCCTCCAGCTTGCTGAGGGACATGCTGAGGCTGGGCTGGGCAATCATCAGCTCCTTCGCGGCCCGGGCCATGTTCATGTGCTCCGCGGTGCGCTCGAAATACACAATCTGATTCAGCGTCATGACAGTGCTCCCATTCATTAGTATAAACATAAGGATATATCAATTTTACCTATTCGTCAAGCCTCTTTTCCGAAATCTTATCCCCAAAGTGTCCACAAGAGCGGCGGGAATCCGGGAAAACAGCGGCAAAACGCTCCGCCGCCGCAAATCCGATTCATAGCTGTGCGCTAAGAAACCAGTGCGGGCCGGGGAACCGCGTCGTTTACAGAAATTTTCGTTGACACAGGGCCGCGGCCGGTTTATCATAGCCCCAAAGGGGGGCGCGGTCTGTGCTCCCGTCTTCCCATTGCAGATGAAGGAGGAAACAAAATGAAACGATTTCTGGCATTGGGCCTTGCGCTGGCCCTGCTGCTCTCTCTGAGTGCCTGTCAGACGCCCCATACGGCCACGCAGCCGGACCCGGAGCGCTCCGCCCCGGTGGACACCACCGACCCGGCGGATGGGAGCGCCGCGGGCAGCGCCGAGGGCTCCGTGGAGCATGACCCGGCGGACCAGTCGGCGGCGGCCTCCGCGGAGGCCAGCGAGAGCGTGTCCGCGATGCTCATCAAGGAGCCGGAGCTGGAGCAGCAGCGCGGTCCGCGCACCTTCGGCCTGAGCATGCCCAAGCACGCCACCCTCACCCAGGCGGCGGTGGCGGAGGCGCTGGAGAAGCGGCTGGCGGCGCTGGGGGACTCTCTGGTGACGGCGAAGCCCGCGTCGGACGCCCAGGAGCAGATTGCCCAGCTCAACGCCCTGGCCGGACAGAAGGTGGAGGCCATCTTCCTGTGCCCGACGGACGGCTCGGCGCTGGAGGAGACGGTCACTGCTCTGTCGGCGAATCTTCCCATTTTCGGCTTTGGTGAGTGGGATTTCACCCCTGACGGCATGATTTCGGTCATTCGCTCGGACGACTACAACGCGGGCTACGTCTGCGGCATCGACCTGGCCGAGCGCTTTGAGGACGGCGGCGACGTGCTGGTGCTGGACCGGCCCGACTCCCTGACGATGACGGAGCGCACCCAGGGCTTCCTGGAGGCCGCGGAGGAGTCCGGCGTGGAGCTGGAGGTGAAAGAACAGCTGGAGGTGCAGGAGCACGCCAAGGACACCGAAAAGCTGGTGAAAGAGGCGCTGAAAGAACACCCCAAGGCGGTGGGCTTCTTCGCGGCCAGTGACCGGGACGCGGAGCTGCTGCTCAAGGCCACGGCGGGAACCCCGTGTCTGGTCTACAGCGCGGACGGCTCTCCGGCGATGAAGGAGCAGCTGGGCAAGAATCCGAACCTGGCCGGTCTGGGCGCCCAGTCCCCGGCGCTCATGGCCCAAATGCTGGAGGAGAGCGCCAACGAGTACCTGGACGGCGAGGCCGTGGAGGAGGAGCAGAGCGCGGGCACCTTCCTCATCACCGCGAAGAACGTGGAGAAGTACGGCACGGACGGCTGGCAGTGAGGCCGGTTTTGGCAGAATTGTATCCATTTTCGCAAAGAAATCCCGGCTGGATTCCCTTTCCAGCCGGGATTTCTGCATTTTTTGTTCGGTTTACGCCCGTCTGCGGCGGTAGAGACTGGGCGTAACGTGGTAGTGGCTCTTGAAGGAACGGTTGAAGTACGAAATGTTCTGAAAACCGCTGTCCAGAGCGATTTGCGTCACCGGGCGGTCGCTCTCCTGAAGCTCCGCCGCCGCCAGAGCCAGCCGGTACTCAATCAAATACTGGATGCAGGTGGCCCCGATGGCCTGCCGGAACACGTTCATAAAGTGCACCTGAGAGAAACCGCACAGGTCCGCCAGCTGCTTCACGGTGATGGGCTCGGCGTAGTGCTCCTGAATGTAGGCCAGGGCCAGCTTGAGCTTCTCCTCGTAGGGATGGCTCACGCGGCGGGGCAGGCTCTCCCCCGGCACGCCCACCTTCTCCCAGAGCACCAGCACCAGCCGCAGCAGCTCCATGCGGAACAGCAGCTCCCGGAAGGGGGTCTCGCCGTCCCGGGAGGCCCACAGCCGTTGAAAGCAGCTCAGCAGCGCCTCATAGAAGGGGTCGCCGGGCCGCACCACCGGGGGCAGGCGCAGCCGACCCTCCCGCAGGGGCCGGATGAAGCGCTCAGCGCAGGCGTCCTCCTCCCCCAGGCCCGCCAGATTCAGGTGGAAGACCACGGAGTTGGTGCGGCAGGTCTGCTCCCCGATTTGGTGGGCGGAGTGGAGGGTGTCCGGCGGGATGAGCAGCAAATCCCCGGAGCGCACCTCCACGGTGGTCAAATCCACGGAGTAGCGCACGCTCCCCTCCCGCACCAGAGTGAACTCCATCTCCTCGTGCCAGTGGTAGGGCATGTCCTGATAATCCCAGGGCACCCGGATGTCGTAAAAGCCCGCCGGAAAGTCCGGCGTTCCGTGCCTGGCCTTTTCGCGCAGATAGGTATGCAGGCTGCTGTTCACAGGGGTTTTCTCTCCTTTTTCGTCAGTTTATGTTCACAGCGCCTCCTGGTCCGGCTCCAGACGCCGGAAGGCCATGCGGAAGAAAAAGCTGTTCAGATAGGCCACAATCGCGAAAAGCAGCATGGCCCAGAGCAGCACCGCCATGTTCAAAAAGCCGGGATTCATGAACACCGTCAGGTACACCGTCCCCGCCGTGACGCCCAGACTGCACAGGGTCCAGGGCAGCGCCGCGATGCTGAGCAGCCAGGCGTTCTTGAGCAGGTGGCGCGTCTTCATGCGGTAGCGGGCCTGTAGGGGGAAAAAGTACTGAAATCCGAACAGAAACACCAAAACCAGCAGAAAATACGTGACCCGGTAGAGCTTCTGCATCTCCGGCGGCATGAGGCCGATGGCCCAGTAGTAGGCTCCCAGCAGCGCCGCGGCGGCCAGACTCAGCAGCCAGAGGAGCGTGGCCTGGAGGAAGTTGGCGCGAAAGGCCTTCCAGAACTGCCGCACGATGATGGGGTCCTCCGTCTCCTCCACGATGCTCTGGGTGCAGGTGTAGAGCGCCGAAAGCGCCGCCCCCGCCGTCACCATGGGCAGGGAGAAGACGCAGAAGGCCAGGTTGCAGAACATCAGGTCCGTGAGCTTGCGCAGAGCGTCCATCAGGGGGCCTTCGTGGTCGAATAGCTTCATCATGGGAGAATTTCCTTTCCTGAGTTTTTCCGTTCAGGAGGGCCGCAAGCGCCCCTGCGAGCCTCCTCAGCGGAAAAAGGGGGTGCCGGAATCCGGCACCCCCAAGACAGACGGTTGCAGCGCAGCGGAGTCGTTTACTTCACAGCGCCTTCCACCATGCCGGCCATGATCTGCTTCTGGGCGACCAGGAAGATGATAATCATGGGAATCATTGCCAGCAGGGCGGCGGTCAGGATGAGGTCCCACTGCTTGACGTAGGAGCCGACGAAGGCCTGCACCGCCACGGGCAGGGTCTTGACCTTGCCGTTCTGGCCCAGCATCAGGGAGGGCAGCAGGTAGTCGTTCCAAATCCACATACCGTTCAGGATGGTGACGGTCACGATGGAGGGCTTGAGCAGGGGGAAGATGATGTGGAAATAGGTGCCCTCGTAGGAGCAGCCGTCGATGGAGGCGGCCTCCTCCAGGGAGTAGGGGATGGTCTTCACAAAGCCGGTCAGAATGAACACGGTCATGGCGCCGCCGAAGCCGCAGTAGGCAAACACGATGCCGGGAATGCTCTGGAGCATGGGGATGCCGATGAACTTGCCCAC
>CACZUK010000060.1 GCA_902784305.1 Oscillospiraceae bacterium
GCCACGGTCAGGGGCAGCTCCTCGATTTCCATGCGCTTGATGGACTCGCAGCCCAGCTCGTCGAAGGCGATGACCTCGGCGCTTTTGATGCACTTTGCGATGAGCGCGCCCGCGCCGCCCACGGCGGCAAAGTAGCAGCTCCCGCTGCGCTTGAGCGCGTCCTGCACCTGAGCGCTCATCTCCCCCTTGCCGATGATGGCCCGCAGGCCCAAATCCAGCAGCCGGGGCGCGAAGACGTTCATCCGGCTGGCGGTGGTGGGACCGCAGGCGCCCACCGCCATGCCCTGCTGGGCGGGGGTGGGACCGGCGTAGTAGATGACCGCGCCCTCCAGAGGCAGGGGCAGGGGCTTGCCCTCGTCCAGCAGGGCGAACAGGCGCTTGTGAGCCGCGTCCCGGGCGGTGTAGATGGTGCCGCTGAGCAGCACCCGGTCCCCGGCGCGCAGGCGGGGCGCAAACTCCCTCAGCTCCCGGGTGCTGAGCCGATACTCGCTCATGACTCCTCCTGCTCCGAACGGTCCCGGGCGGCCATATCCTCCTCCGCCTGGGCCACGACCTTGGTGGAGAAGCGCTTGATTTCCGGCTCGCCCAGCTGAATCTCATTCACCGCCGCCATGCGCTGGCCCAGATTGGAGTCCAGCCGCTCCAGCAGCTCCTTCACAGTGTTGACCTCCTCCAGGGCCTTGGCCACGGCCTCGCTGACCTGGGCGGAGGTGCCGGACACGTCGTCCTGGAACTGCTCCAGCTGCTCCTGGGCCAGGCGGCGCACCTCCACGGCGTCGTCGTTGGCGCTGGAGACCACCTTTTCATAGGTGGCGCGGGCGGCCTCGGCCTGAGCCTGCATGGTCTCCCGGGTCTCCTGCTCCATGCGCAGGGTGCGAAAGCGCATATCCATCTCAATCTGGCCGATGCGGCCGCACAGGTCCTGATAGGCCGTGGAGTTCTGCATCATCTCCGTGGTCTGGCCCTGAAGCTCCTGCACCTGCCGGGCCTGCTCGTCCAGACGCCGGGCCTGGTCCTCCAGACGCTCCTTGGCCTGCTCCATGACCTGCTCCATCTCGGCCTTTTCGGCCTTGTAGCCCTCCAGCTCCTCCAGCAGCTCCTTCTGCTGGGCGTCGGCGTGGGTCTGGGTGGCCTGGAGCTGGTCCCGAACCATCTCCAGCTCCCGCTCCAGGGCGTCGGCCCGGTCGCTCTTGCGCTTGAGCTCCTCAAAGCTCTCGGCCATGCTGTGCAGCTCCTCCAGCCGGGCCTCTTCACTGCCGCGCAGCTCGTCCAGCTCCGCCTTCAGCCGCTCATTCTCACCGCGCAGCTCCCGAATCTGGTCCTCGGCCTCGCCGTTGGCCCGGACCATCTGCTCCAGCTCCTTCCGGTGCTCACTCTCCCGCTGCCCGATGTAGTTCATCACGTCTTCCCGGTTGAAGCCGCCCATCACCGCGCTGCGAAACGTCACATTTCCATCCATACTCTTGCCTCCATTGACGGTTGCACCGGAACCGGCCCCACAGGGCGACCTTCCGGCTGCTTCTAAGGAATCAGGGGTTCCCTACGGATTTGTCCTCATTCTACCATAAGCCGCCAGAAAACACAACTCTTTTCTATCCGCACAATGGGGCAGGAGGGGACGAAACAGTGTTTTTTGTCAAACGCAAGCGGAGGAGCGCCGCGCACTCCCCCGCCTTCTCTCACTCCAGCGCCCGCCGCGCCAGCGCCAGCATCTCCTCCCGGCCCAGCGCCGGGTCCGCGGCGATGGAGTACGACTGCGCACCGTCGCTCCACCAGACAATGGTCACGCGCTCCCCCTCGCCCCGGAGGGTGAGGCTCTGCCCGGCCGCCGTCACGGCCTCGGTGCGCGGGTAGTCGGTGAAGTCGCCGGAATTGTCCTCACTGCCCTCGGAAATCCGCCAGCGCAGCTCCTGCCCCTCTCCGGCGTAGAGGATTTCCGCCACGCCGTCGGCATAGGCCGTATAAGTGACCGATTCCGGCACAAAGGGCAGCTCTGTCAGCTCCCGCAGCGCCAAACCGGTCCGCTCCGCCAGCCCGGAGAGGCTTTCCGCCTCGGCGGCATAGGGCGCGGCCTCATCCAGGTCCGCCGTTCCGGCTGCCTCCTCCCGGTCTTCCGCGTCGGCTGCCTTGTCCAGCTCCCCGGGGGCCTCTGTCTCCGCCGCCTCCGGCGCGGCATCCGCCAGCACGCCCGCGACGCTCTCCGGCTGCGCGCTGCCCATGGGCCGCGTCAGAAACATGCCAAAGGGCAGCAGCGCCACCACCAGCAGCGCCGCAGCCGCCGCGGGCAGCAGACGCAGCAGTTTGACCCGTCTGCGGCGCCGGACCTCCTCCCGGACGTTTTTCAGGATTCTCTGCCGGGAAAGCTCTGACACGGAGAGGTGGTCCATCACTTCCTGATATTTATTCATCGTCCTACCCCTCCTTCAACAGCGTGCGAAGCCGCTCGCGGCCCCGCCGCAAATCTGAGCGCACCGTGGACTCCTTCCGGCCCAGAATTTGAGCGATTTCCGCGGTGCTGTAGCCCTCCTGATAGAACAAATGCACCGCCTCCCGCTGCGCCTCGGGCAGAGCCCTGACCGCCTCCCAAACGTAAGACAAATCCTCCCGCTCCTCCGCGGCCAGCTCCTCGCTGAGCTCGTCGGTCTCCCGGAGCTTTGCGGCCTTCAGCAGATTTTTGCTCAGGTTGACGGCGGTGCGCAGCAGGTAGGCGCGCTCATGGGCACCCCGCTCCAGCGTCACCCCGGCGGTGAGCACCCGAATCAGGGTCTCCTGCAAAATGTCCTCCGCGTCGGCGTAGTTGTGGACGTAGGTGTAGGCCAGGCGCAGGATGGCGTCCCCGTAGTCGGACAGGTAGCGCTCCGCCCGCGCGTCCACATCCTCCGCCGCGCCGGAAAAGGAGCGCTCCCGGGCCCGGGTGAACAGAATCCGCGTCCCCGCGAACAGCCAAAGGCCGCTGAGCTGCAATGTCATGGTATCCCCACTCTCTGTCATCTATACCGTGCCGCGCGGCAAAATGTTGCACGCGCCGCCGGATTCACCGCAGCGCCCGGAGCACCGCCAGCAGGTAGTCCCAGGTGCGCCGCACGCTCTCCACACTCAGCCGCTCGCCGGTGGTGTGGATGTTCTCCATGTCCGGGCCGAAGCTGACGCAGTCCAGACCCGGCAGGCGGCTGACGAACAGGCCGCACTCCACGCCCGCGTGCATGGACTCCACCAGTGGCCTGTGGCCGTACATCCGCTCAAAAATCTCCACCATTTTCTCCCGCAGGGGGGAGTCCTCCCGATACGCCCAGCCGGGATAGTCGCCGGAGGTGTCCACGCTGCCCCCCAGCTGCTCCGTCAGACAAATGAGCTTGTCGGTCAGGGCACGCTTCTCGCTCTCCACGCTGGAGCGCACGCTGTAGCTCAGGGTCACTTCCCGCTCTTCGGTCTTCAAAATGCCCAGATTCAGAGAGGTTTGCACCATATCCGGCATGGAAGGGTTCATGCGCTGCACTCCGGCCGGGAGGTTCATCAGGGCGGTGAGCACGCGCCGGGCGCTCTCCTGCGTGAGGGGCAGCAACCGGCTGTCCGTCTCCCGGCAACCGATGCGCAGACCCGGGTCGGTCAGGCTGTACTCCTGCTGACAGGTTTTTTCGATGCTCCGCAGGGCCTCCGTCACGGCGGTCCGCTCCGCCGCGCTCTCCAGCACCAGCTCCGCCTCAGCGCTGCCGGGGATGGCGTTGTCCTTGTCGCCGCCCGTCACCCGGACCAGCCGCAGGGGGAAGCGCTTGCGCAGCTCGTAGAGCACCCGGCCCAGCAGCAGGCTGGCATTGGCGCGGCCCTTGTCGATTTCCACGCCGGAGTGGCCGCCCAGACCGCCGCTGACCTCCACCAGAAGGTGCTGCCCCTCCGCCTGCTCCCGCTGCACCGGGACGCGGCAGTTGGCCCGCAGCCCGCCCGCGCAGCTCACCAGCAGGTGGCCCTCCTCCTCGGAGTCCAGATTCAGCATGACGCGGCTTTTCAGGTCGCTCATGTCCAGCGCCGCGGCGCCCAGCATGCCGATTTCCTCGTCCACGGTGAGCACCACCTCCAGAGGCGGGTGGGGAATGTCCTCCGACTCCAGCAGGGCCAGGGCGTAGGCCACGGCGATGCCGTCGTCGCCGCCCAGGGAGGTGCCCGCCGCGAAGACGCGGCCGTCCTTCACGCCCAGGCGCAGACCGTCCCGCTCCAGGTCGAGGTCACAGTCCGGCTCCTTCACCGCCACCATGTCCAGGTGGCCCTGAAGCATCACGGGGGCGGCGTTTTCATATCCTTTTGTGCCCGGCTTCCGGATGATGACGTTGTTGTGCCCGTCCTGCCGGTACTCCAGCCCCAGCCGCCGGGCGATGTCCACACAGTGGCCGCTGACGGCCTTTGTGTTGCCGGAGCCGTGGGGAATGGCGCAAATCGCCTCAAAATGTTCAAAAACAGGGGCCGGTTCCAGGCCCTTCAGTGCGTTCATGCTCGATTCTTCCTTTCCTGCGGAGAAAAACGATGTTCTCTCCTGTTTGGGGTCCATTATAGCACCTTTTTGGGGAATGTACAATGCCCGGACTGCGTCTGCTGGCAATCTGCCTGCGGGCTTGTCGCGGAACGATGTCAAAAAATGACTGAGGCTTCTGCACATCTCCAGAAATGCCCTGTCTAACACTGAAAGCCGCCTCCCACGCACTTTCATCCCCAAATGTCCAAACTTCAACAAAAACCCACCTAATCCCACCACAAACGCCAATCAACAATCGCTATGGATACCAATTTACTGTACGAGGCACTCTGCTCCCTCGGCGGCCCACGGGGTACAGGAAACTTCGGACCGCGTTGGTGCCGCCGACGGGCGAAGCGATTGGGGTGCAGGGGCCTAGCCCCTGCCGGGCGAAGCGATTAAAAACCCCCCACGGGCAAGCCCGTGGGGGGTGGGGTGAGCGTTATGCTTCTGTTTGAGAGGCAGAGCCTCCGACAGGAATCTTACTCGTTGTAGAGGGCACCCAGCTTGCTCAGGTGCTCGAAGCGGGCCATAGCGGTGTCCTCGCTCTTCTGGAACAGCTTCTCAGCACGCTCCGGGAAGCTGCGGGTCAGGCCGGAGAAGCGGGCCTCGCCCATCATGAAGTCGCGGTAGCCGGGCTTCGGAGCCTTGGAGTCCAGAGTGAAGGGCTTGGCAGCGGCGGGGTTGTAGCGGAACAGGTTCCAGTAACCGCACTCGACAGCCTTCTTCATCTCCTTCTGGCAGTTGGTCATGCCGCCCTTGATGCTGTGCAGCTCGCAGGGGCTGTAGCCGATGATGAGGGAGGGACCGGGATAGGCCTCGGCCTCGACCATGGCCTTGATGCACTGAGCGGGGTTGGCGCCCATGGCGATCTGAGCAACATAGACATAGCCGTACTGCATCTGAATCTCGGACAGGGACTTCTTGGCGACCTCCTTACCGGCAGCGGCGAACTGCGCCACGGCGCCGATGTTGGTGGACTTGGAAGCCTGACCGCCGGTGTTGGAGTACACCTCGGTGTCGAAGACGAAGATGTTGATGTCCTCGCCGGAAGCGAGCACGTGGTCCACGCCGCCGTAGCCGATGTCGTAGGCCCAGCCGTCGCCGCCGAAGATCCACACGGACTTCTTGTTCAGATAATCCTTCTGCTCCAGAATCGCCTTGGCGGCGTCGCTGCCGTTGGCCTCCAGGGCGGCGATCAGGGCCTTGGTGGGCTCCTGGTTGTCGGTGGAGGAGGCATAAGTCTCAATCCACTTGTCAGCCGCAGCCTTGACAGCCTCGTCGGAAGCGGCCAGAGCCTCCACGCGGCCCTTCAGGGACTCACGGATGGCCTTCTGACCCAGATACATGCCGAAGCCGTGCTCGGCGTTGTCCTCAAACAGGGAGTTGGCCCAGGCGGGACCCTTGCCTTCCTTGTTGACGGTGTAGGGAGAGGTGGCACCGGTGCCGCCCCAGATGGAGGAGCAGCCGGTGGCGTTGGAGATGAACATACGGTCGCCGAAGAGCTGGGTCAGCACGCGGGCATAGGTGCTCTCGGCGCAGCCGGCGCAGGAGCCGGAGAACTCAAGCAGCGGGGTCTTGAACTGGGAGCCGCGGACGGTGTTGTCCACCATGTCGGGCTTCACGCTGATGTTCTCCACAGCGTAGTCGAAGACAGGCTGCTCGGCCAGCTGAGACTCCATGGGAACCATGGTCAGGCTCTTGGTCGGGCACACGCCGGCGCACACGCCGCAGCCCATGCAGTCCAGAGGACTCACGGCCAGGGCGAACTTGTACTTGCCCTTGCCCTTGCCGGCGGCGATGTCCTTCATCTTCATGTTGGCGGGAGCGGCAGCCTGCTCGGCCTCGTCCAGCGCGTAGGCGCGGATGGTGGCATGGGGGCAGGAGAAGGAGCACTGGTTACAGGCCACGCACCTGGTGGGGTTCCACTCCACCACGTTCACGGCCACGCCGCGCTTCTCATAAGCGGAGGCGCCGTTGGGGAAGGTGCCGTCGGCCACGTCGGAGAAGGCGCTGACAGGCAGGCTGTAGCCGTTCATGGCGTTGATGGGCTCCATGATCTCCTTGACCAGCTTGACGGTGGCGGGACGGCCGGTCAGCTCGGCAGCGGGGGCGTCGGGAGCGGGATTGGCCCAGCTCTCGGGGATCTCGCACTTGGTGAAGGCGGTGGCGCCGGCATCGATGGCGGCCCAGTTCTTGTCGACCACGTCGCGGCCCTTCTTCAGGTAGGACTTCTCAGCGGCGTCCTTCATGTACTGAATGGCCTCAGCGGCGGGCAGCACGTTGGCCAGGGCGAAGAAGGCGGACTGCAGCACGGTGTTGGTGCGCTTGCCCATGCCCACCTTGGCGGCCAGGTCGATGGCGTTGATCATGTACAGGTTGATCTTGTGATCATAGATGTACTTCTTGGCGTCAGCGGCCAGATGGTGCTCCAGCTCCTCGAAGGTCCACTGGCTGTTGACCAGGAAGGTGCCGCCGTCCTTGATGTCCTTGACGATGGGGAAGTGCTTGGTGATGTAGGAGGGGTTGTGGCAGGCCACGAAGTCGGCCTTGTTGATGTAGTAGGGGCTGCGGATGGGCTTGTCGCCGAAGCGCAGGTGGGAGACGGTCACGCCGCCGGTCTTCTTGGAGTCGTACTGGAAGTACGCCTGGACATACTTGTCGGTGTGGTCACCGATGATCTTGATGGAGTTCTTGTTGGCGCCCACGGTGCCGTCGCCGCCCAGACCCCAGAACTTGACCTCCACAGTGCCCTCGGCGGCAGTGTTGGGGGCCTCTTCCTCAGGCAGGGAGAGATAGGTGACGTCGTCGTTGATGCCCACGGTGAAGTGCTCCTTGGGCTCGTCCTTGGCCAGCTCCTTGTAGACAGCGAACATGGAGGCAGGGGGAGTGTCCTTGCTGCCCAGGCCGTAGCGGCCGCCGATGACCTTGATGCAGCCCTTGCCGTTGGTGGCCAGAGCGGTCACGACGTCCAGATACAGGGGCTCGCCCAGAGCGCCGGGCTCCTTGGTGCGGTCGAGCACGGCGATCTTCTTGGTGGTGGCGGGCAGAGCGGAGAGGAACTTGTCGGCGGCGAAGGGACGATACAGGTGGACATTGACCATGCCGACCTTCTCGCCGCGGGCGAGCTTGTAGTCGACGACCTCGCTGAGCACGTCGTTGATGGAGCCGATGGCGATGACCACGTTCTCCGCGTCGGGCGCGCCGTAGTAGTTGAAGGGCTTGTAGTCGGTGCCCAGCTTCTCGTTGATCTGGTTCATGTAGTCCTCGACGATGTCGGGCACGGCGTCATAGAACTTGTTGCAGGCCTCACGGTGCTGGAAGAAGGTGTCGTCGTTCTCGTGGGAGCCGCGGGTCAGGCCGTGAGCGGGGTTCAGAGCGTGCTCACGGAAGGCCTTGACGGCGTCCATATCGACCATCTCAGCCAGATCCTTGTAGTCCCACACGGACAGCTTCTGAATCTCGTGAGAGGTGCGGAAGCCGTCGAAGAAGTTCATGAAGGGCACGCGGCTCTTGATGGCGGCCAGGTGGGCGACGGGGGCCAGGTCCATGACCTCCTGGGGGTTGGCCTCGGCCAGCATGGCGAAGCCGGTCTGACGGCAGGCCATGACGTCCTCGTGGTCACCGAAGATGTTCAGGGCCTGGGTGGTCAGGGCGCGGGCGGCCACATGCAGCACGCCGGGCAGCAGCTCGCCGGCGATCTTGTACATGTTGGGGATCATCAGCAGCAGGCCCTGGGAGGCGGTGTAGGTGGTGGTCAGAGCTCCAGCGGCCAGAGAGCCGTGGACGGTACCGGCGGCGCCGGCCTCAGACTGCATCTCGACGACCTTGACGGGGTTGCCGAAGATGTTCTTCTGGCCGTGGGCGGCCCACTGGTCCACATAGTCAGCCATGGGGCTGGACGGAGTGATGGGGTAGATGCCGGCAACGTCCGTAAAGGCGTAGGATACCCAGGCGGCGGCGTTGTTGGCGTCCATAGACTTCTTTTTTCTTACTACCATGTCTTAAACTCCTCCTTATGGGATGCGTCCCGGTCCGGCCTCCGGTGCGGTGAAGCCGGGGCGGGAGATTGGACGCTTTATGACTTTCTTATCATATCATCCTTCCTTCTTTTTGTAAACTGTTAAAAAGTAAATTTTTTGGTATTTTGCCGGAAAATCTGGTTAGTCACAGCTAACTTTTAGACAGATTGCAGAAGCCTCCCCTCTGCCGCGGCGCTTTTTGCCCTTGTAAAGCGAAGGAATTTGTGGTATTCTCTTTTTCAGACCGGCGCTCAGACGCCGGAAAACCCAGGAGTTTACTATGGAACAGAAGAAAAAGCGGCTGATGTATCTGGACCGCTGCAAGGGACTGGGCATCCTGTTGATTACGCTGGGGCACATTATCACCCTGGGTGTACCTCTCAAGGACTGGATGGCCCCGTTCAAAATCTCGATTTTTTATGTGGTTGCCGGCTGGATTCTGGCCATGAATCCCCAAAGCTGTGAGATGAGTGTGGGAAAACGGGTCAAAAAGCTGTTTTTCTCCCTGATGTGGCCCTATTTCACCCTGAGCATCCTGGGCATTCTGACCCGGGGCATGTGGATGATATTCAAGATGAAGAGCGTGCCGAAAAGGCTCCTCTACGACCTGAAAAAGACCCTCACCCTCCAGGGTATCGGCCCGATGTGGTTCCTGCCCTCCCTGTTTCTGGCCCAGGTGATCTTCTTTCTGGTGCTCAAAAGCCGGATTCGGTCCCTCCAGGGGCTTTGCTTCGCCGTCCCCCTGTTCGTCGCCCCCCACATGAGGGCCTGGTACAATCTCTTCCCCAAGGAATCCCTGCGCCAGGCGGCCCTCCTGCTGCCCATGAAGGCCCTGATTGCGCTGTGGTTTTTGCAGATGGGCTATTGGGGCTTCCTGCTTCTGCGGCGGCTGGAGAGCCGGGCGCTTCAGGGCGCGCTGGGCGGCGCGCTGATTCTGGGCACCCTGGTCATGGTCCCCTTCACCCCCAGCATCAACCTCAACTACCTGAAGCTGGGACAGCCGATATGGTTCTTCTTCGTCGGCGGGCTGATGGGCTCCTTCGGCTTCCTGCTGCTCTTCCAGGCGCTGGAGGGCGTGCTCCACGAGCCGCTGCTGACCTACTGGGGCCGCAACTCCATCATTCTCATGGGCACGCAGCGGGGCATGTCCATCCTCAACTTCACCATAACCGGGATGAGTCACTACATCAGAATCCACAAGAACGAGTGCCCGCGCTACTACCTGGAGTCGTTCCTCATCTTCATCGTGGTGCTGGCCCTGGAGTACACCGTCACGGAGCTCATCCTCCGCTATGCCCCCTTTGTCGTCCGTTTCCCCGCCCCGAAGCGGTCGGAATCCTGAAAACAACAACCATTTGACCGGATGGAGGCCTGTTTTATGCACAAATTCGTCAGCGCCCTGCTTTTCTCCGCCCTGCTGCTTTCCCAGCTCGTCGCCAGCGCCGCGGCCAGGGGCGACCCCGGCGCGGTGTACCTGGGGGTGAAGGATTACGGCAGCGTGGACATCGACGACGCCTCCTCCTTCACCTACCGCTTCTCGGTGAACGGGAAGGAGAAGACCTATCGGCTGTGGAACGGGGACGCGGAGCACCCCTACGCCCTGCAAAACGCCCTGAAGGTGGGCAGCGCCTACCGCCTGACCGTGGAGGACGGCGTGGTCACTCAGGCGGAGGAGCTCCCCCAAAAGGCCCCGGACTACACCCCGCCCGTGACGGGCACGCCGGGAGAGCGGACCCTGAAAAACCTGCTCTCCACGGCCCTGATGCCCGTGGGCACCAGCCTGTACGTCTACGGCGGCGGCTGGAACTGGCAGGACGACGGGGCGGGCGCCTCCACCCGGACCATCGGCATTTCGCCGGACTGGGTGCGCTTCTTCCAGGCGCAGGACGGGGACTACACCTACCGGGACCGGGACGGCGACGAGGCCAACAGGGACGCCGCCTCCAGCTACTACCCCTACGGGCGCTTCAACCAGTACGGCTACGCGGGGCTGGACTGCTCCGGCTATGTGGGCTGGACGCTCTACAACACCTTTGAAACCGAGGACGGCAGGCCGGGCTGGGTGAACAAGTCCACCGCCTTTGCAAAGGGTCTGGCCAGTCAGGGCCTGGGCACCTGGACCAACGAGGTCCAGACCCCCGACGGCAAGCCGGAGACGGACCTGCTGCCCGGCGACATCATCAGCCTCAAGGGCCACGTCTGGATGGCCCTGGGCACCTGCGAGGACGGCAGCGTGGTCATGCTCCACTCCTCCCCCACCCGCAGCTACAACAACCAGCCCGGCGGCGGCGTGCAGCTGGGGGCCATCGGCCCGAATCACGACTGCGAGGCCCTGGTGCTGGCGGAGACCTACAACACCCGCTACTTCTCCGCCTGGCATGAGCGCTACCCGGTGTTCCTGCTCCCCTACGAGCGCTACATCCCCACCACGCAGTCGGAGGAGACGGGCCGCTTCACCTGGGACCTGAGCGCCGCGGGCGGGCTCAGCGACCCGGACGGCGTGGCGGCCATGCGTCCGGCGCAGCTGCTGGCGCTGCTCTTCGGGGAGCAGTAAATTCTCTCAATATCCACAAAAAGGGCCTGTATCCCGGCGGATACAGACCTTTTTTCGCGCAATAAGCGCATTACTCGTTGGGGTTCACAATGGTGTAGCTGTTCTCAAAGCCCAGAATGTTGGTCAGCGCGCGGTCCACATCCACGAACTCCATCTCAACCTCCATGTCGTTGCTGGTCACCATGGTGACGCCGTTGTCGCTCTGATCCTTCAGGGCGAAGGCGAAGCTGTAGCCGTAGGTGTTGTCCGTGATGGTCAGCCACTCCGCGTCCTGCGTCACCTCGCCGCTCACGTCCACACACTGCTCGTTGTCGTGGTCGGCCTTCATCAGGCAGGCCTTGGAGACATCGTCGTTGTAGACCAGATAGTAATCAAAGCCATCGGTACCCTTGCCCTGGGCGGCCATGGTGAAAATCTGGAGCAGGGACTCCTTCTTCGCTTCCAGCTCCGCGCCCAGCACGCTGCTGCCCTCGGCCTGAGTGGAGGCCTCAGCGGAAGCCTCAGCGCTCTCGTCGTAGTCATAGCTCTCGTCGAAGTCGTAGCTCTCCTCCTCGGCATAGCTCCCGTCCCCGGCGTAAGCGGAGCCGGCCGCGTTGTCGGCGGTATCGGTTTCCGTTTCGCCGTCGCCACAGGCGGCCAGCGCGAAGACCATGGCCAGTGCCATCAGCAGAGCAATCAGTTTCTTTGTCATGCTTTTCACCTCATTTTGAATTGATTCAGAACCATTTCTGAACCGTGGGCTATTATACTCCTGAATCCTGATTTTGTAAAGCGCTCTTGAGCCGAATTTCACATTTTCCAAAAAGAGTTCCGCTTTTCTGCCCTGAAACCCCGCAAAAGGGGAAAAAGCAGGGCCGAAGGAGCTCCCCGGCCCTGCTTTCGCAATGAAATCTCTTAGAGGCTGTATTCACAAGGTGCCGCACACCATCTGGACGGCCCTTTTGCCGCCACTCTGCGTTAAAATTTCTTGAAATCCACAAAGGATTCCTCGTCCATCTGGCGCACTTCACTTGTGAATACAACCTCTTATTTGTTCACCACCAGCGTCTCAAAGACGGGCCAGTCGCCCAGGTGCACCACCTGGTCCTCCACCTTGCGGAAGCCGAACTGCACCACGTCGCCCTGCTTCTCAGCCAGGACATTCAGCGCCGGGTCGTACACGCGGCCCTCGATGGTGTCCACTCGCGCCGTGCCTCCGGCGGTGAAGAAGCGCTCATAGGCCTCCGCGTCCTCGTCCAGGGCCTTCACGCCGCTGGCGGTGTCGGTGCCGAGGGCCGGGAGATAATCCTCCTCCGTCGTGGAAACCAGCTCGTTCTTGTCGTCCCTCTTGGTGCCGCGATAGTTGGCCATAACCAAGTAACAGCCCTTCAGGGTGCCGCCGCTCCTCGCTCCTGCAAAGGCGCCCCGATTGGTTTCGCCCTCCAGCTTGCTGCCCCACACGAGGGTGGAACCCGCGCCGTTCTTTCCCGCCACCAGGCCGGTGCAGTAGCACTTGTCATCGGTGGAGCCGCCCGACGCGCTGCCCACGAAGCCGCCCGCCACGGAGCTGCCATAAACGGAGCAGGTGGTGTAGCAGTCCGTGACCGTGCCGCCGCTCAGGGTGCCAATCAGGCCGCCCGCCGTGGCGCCCTGAACGTTGAGGCGTCCCGCGCCCTCCAGATAGGGAACGTACTCGTAAACCTCCGGGTCCGCCGTGCCCTCGATGTGCGTTTTCGCACCGTAGAGGCCCTCGACGGTGTGGCCGCCCGCGTAGCTCTGCTTGACGCTGCCGTTGCTCATGGTACCGAAGAGGCCGCCCGCCGCGCCGGTGTCACTCTTGACGTACAGCGCCGCGCAGCAGCTCTCCGCGCTGCCGGAGAAGCTGCCCACCAGGCCGCCCGCCGCGCCGCTGGCGGACTGAATGGCCAGGCCGCTGTCATTGGTGAGGGCGGCGTTCTCGTCGGGATGGTCCGGCGTGATGTCGTTGTAGGCGCGCACACACTTCAGCGTGCACCGGGCATCGCCCGCCAGCGCGCCCGCTTTGGCGTCCCCGGTGACGCTCACGTCAAAGTTGACCAAATCCAGGTTTGTGACCCAGGAGCCCGCGTCCAGGTAGTCAAACAGGCCGCCGTTGCCGCTGCCGCTCACCTTCACATTGCGGATGATGTGGCTGACAACGCCGCTGTCCGTCACCTCGCCGCCCTCATAGAACAGGGCGAGAACCTCCTCCTGCGTCGTCAGTGCGTTGGTGCCAGTGGAAACCACAGGCTGATAGCAGCCGGACGCAGTGGCCGTGGTGCCCTTGTACACCACGTTGGAGGTGTACGCGTCGTCCAGGAACTCCTTCCAGTCCAAATCCGTGGTCTGCACGGCGGTCATCTGCGTGTCAAAGGCTACAACGCCCTTCTGCTTGAGCGCGGCCCAGTCCAGGCTGGAGATGGCGCTGTCCAGGTTCTCCAGGTGTCGGAAGCTGGAGATGGTGACGGAGGCGTTCGTGCCGCCGGTGAGGGAGCCATAGAGGCTGTTCACCGTGGCGACGCCGCTGCTGGCCACGTTGGAGAGAATGGTGTTGTCGAAGGCCACCGCCCGGATGATGAGGTCCTCGCCGGGGATGAACGCGTCCGCGGTCTCGCTGCCGCAGACCTTTTTAAAGTTCTGGTCCTGCCTGGTCACGTCGTCCAGGGTGACCACAAAGGTGCCGTCGGCCTGCTTGACGGTGTGCACATCCTCTCCGCCCTCCACCAGCTTGAAGCTCTTCATGGCGTTGCTGGTGGTGCCGGTGACCAGCAGGCTCAGGGCTCTGCCCGGAAGGGGGCTGTAGCCGGTGCGGACGCTCAGGGGGCTGACCTCCACCCGGAGGGTGTTGCCGTTGATGACCTTGATGACCGGCTCGGCCAGGTAGTCCTGATGCGCCGCCAGGCCGTCGCCGCCGTACCAGCCCACCACGGAGCCGTTGGTGTAGTTGCGGCGGTTGTTCAGTTTATCCTCACCCCGTATCCCCATCAGCGCGGTGAACTCGTCGGTGGTCAGGGTCTTGCCGAAGTGCTTGCCGTCTCCGAAGGAGTAGAACACGTCCAGCACGGTGGCGGTGCTGAGGTCGTAGTGGATGAGGTAGCTGCCCCCGGCGCGAACCGTCTCGTCAATGGCGCCGAAGGGGAGCATGACCTCCCACATCTCGGCGGGCGTCGTTTTGGAGCCGGGGAAGGCGACGCAGTAATACTGCCCATCCGTGGCTGTGAAGTCCACCCCCACCTTCTCCGCGTCACTGGCGTTGTCCGGAATGCGGTAGCGCTTGAGCAGGCCCTCGGTCTCGGCGGCGCTGAGGTGGTTCTGAGCGGCGATGAAAATTTCCTTGGCCGCGCTCTCCGCCTCGAATTGCTTGAGTCTGCGATAGTAGCGCTGGACGGCAATAAAGGCAATGCCCATCAGAACCGTAATAATCGCCACCACAATGAGCAGCTCCGCCATGGTGAAGCCCGCATTTCTCTTTCTGCTTTTCATTGTATTCACCATCCTGTCATGAGCCTTTCGGGACCTGTGGTTCGGGAATCAGACCCTGTCTGCGGGAGATGAGCGCCGGTCCCGGGCGCGGTCCGTCATCTCCTGCATTGTATACTACTTCATCTAATAGAATACCATCTTTTTTGTTATTTTGCAACCGTTATTTCCATTCCAAAGGAAAAAGCAGCGGACGGGGAAGCGCCGCCGCTCCCCCGCCCCGGGTGTGGGTGCCCGGTGCGCTCCCGGGCGGTTGACTGTACACGGCGCGGCTGCGTCCGGGCACCCGGGCGCGGGCACCTCAAGGGCTCACTTCACCCCGGCGCTCTTCTTCCCGCTCCAGACGGAGCAGGCGCCTCCGGTCAGGCTGCGCACACGCACATAGCAGCGTCTGCCCCTTTTCAGGCCCTTCAGGGTGACGCGGGCGGTCTGCTCCACCTTCACGCGCTTCACATTGCGCCTGAAGTGCCGGTCCGTGGAGTACTGGACCTCATAGCCCGCGGCGGAGGCCTCCTTCTTCCATTTCACGCACAGAGCGTGCCTTCCGGCGGTGCGCAGGCGGCACAGCTTTGGGGCGCGGGGCCGCACGGTGACCGTGACCCTCCGGCTGGCTTCGGGCTGGTCCTGAGTGGCCGCGGCGCGGATGGTGATGACGGCCCGGCCCGCGTAGCGCGCCGAAACCGTCACCCGGCCCGACGCGCTGACCTGCACGGCCTCCTGATTCGACGCATAGCTCAGCTGTCCGCCGCTGCTTCTGGCCCCCAGAGAGAAGCGCTGCGGCTTTGCCGACCAGCTCCGGGTGACGTTTTGGGCGCGGATGGTCCCTTGCGCGGCGGCGTAGGCCAGCTCCTGCTTCCGCTCTATGTAGCCGTACTGCCCGCAGACGGAGCACACATAATACTCCACAACGCAGCCCCGCGACTGGCTGTACCCCTCACCCGCGTAGAGCCACTGGTGGCCCGTGGCGGGCACCGGCATCTCGTTTCTGTGGAGGCCGCAGTCGGCGCAGTGGATGGATTTGCTGCCCGTCTGGGTGCAGGAGGGGCTGACATCCACGGTGTAGTCCTTCTCCCAGATGTGGAAATTGCCGTCCTGGGCGGACATGGGATAAGCCTTGTAAAAGGCCTTGCTGCGGTACTCGGCATAGCGCACATGGTCGGAGAAGTTGGCGTTTGAGCGGAGGTAGTAGTCAAAATACTTGCCTTTTTCCTTCTGACCGGCGTCCCAGGTGGCGTCCGCGTTGTAATACTTCCCGCCCAGCCGGACGATGTTCCAGGCGTGGGATTCGCCGCCGCCTTTGCCGGTGATGTAGCGGGCCGGTACCCCCGCCTCCAGCATCAGCCGGTAGAACAGCAGCGCGTAGCCCTGACACACCGCTTTCTTCTTCACCGCGGCGGCGTAGGCGCTGTGGCAGAGCAGGTTCCTTTCGCCCTGGGCGGCTCCGGCGTAGTCGTAGACCACATTTGCACAGAGATAGTTGTAGATTTTGCTGACTTTGACCTTGTTGCTGTCCTGTTTCAAGGCCAGCTTGTTGAGAATCTTCTTCACCGCCGCGTCGGTCTTCTTCTCCTGCGCCACGCTGGTAAAGAAGGTGACATAAAAGCTCATCCGATAGGTATAGCGTTTCCCGGAGCGCCTGTACTTGTAATAGCAGTCCCATCGCTTCCACTGGCCGTACAGGTAGTCCCCCTCGTCGGGCTTGCCGGTGTGCTTCATGGCCTCCCTGAACACGCTGTTCGCCGTCGCGCTGGGATCGCCGCTTTTGCATCGGTAAGCGATTTTGATGACCTTTTTGCGCCGCTTCATGCCCTTGCGCAGGTCCGCGCCCGCGTCGCTGAGCTTTGTGCGGACCTTGAGCGCGCCCTGGGCGGTGAGCTCCCCGGACTGTGCCTCGGCCTGGGCCTCAGACTGCGCCTGGGCCTGCTCCTCCGGGGGAATCAGGTCCTCGCAGGCGGGGTTGACCTGGAAGAGAAGGCCCTCGCCCTCCTCAGAGGCATCCTCCGCCGCCTCAGCTTCGTCCGCCTCGTCGTTCCCGGATACCTCCTCCGGCTCTTCCGACTCCGCGCTCCCGGACGCCGCCTCCGGCTCCGGGGTCTGCTCCGCCTCGGGCAAAACGGACGCGTCGGACGCTTCCGGGTCCGGTTCAGGGATTTCCTCCGGCTCCCCGGCTTCCTCCGGCTCTTCGGCGTCCTCCGGCTGCTCCTGAACGGCGTCCTGTCCACCGTCCTCCGGCTCAGCGACCTCCGCCGCCGCGGAAACGCTCCCATCCCCCGGGTTCTCCGGCTGCGCGCCCCAGGCCGCGCCGCACAGCAGGCTCAGGGACATGGCCGCGGCCAGCAGCAGCGCAATGATACGATTTTGCTTCATATTTCATCCCTCCCGGGGATAAAGTGGGCAGATTTTTGGCTGATGCACTGTCATTATAGCACAGGAGTTCGGCCTGCACAAGGGCCTTTCCGGGGCTTTCCACACAACAGAAGGGCCCCGGAGCCTGCGCTCCGGGGCCTGAGTGGGTGAAAACAGCTTATTTGTTGGGCAGCATGCTGCTGATGGTGCTGACCAGCGCGCTCTTGGGCATGGTCTGCACGGTCACCTTGCCCGGGCCGGTGACGACGGTGTTGAACAGGCCCTCGCCGCCCAGGAGCATGTTCTTGGCACCGCCCTTGACGGTCTCGATGTCCATGGTGCAGGTGGCGTCCATGATGGCCAGATGGCCGGTGTCGATGATGAGCTTCTGACCGGCGGAGAGCTCGTACTCGATGGCGGAGCCGTCAATCTCCAGGAACACGGTGCCGCTGCCGCTGATTTTCTGCATGATGAAGCCCTCGCCGCCGAAGAAGCCCGCGCCCAGCTTTCTCTGGAACGCGATGCTCAGCTCCACGCCGGCGGTGGAGGCCAGATAGGCGCTCTTCTGGCAGATGAGCTCCTTGCCGGGGCCAATTTCCACGGCCATGATGCTGCCGGGGAAGCAGGTGCCGAAGGCGATCATACCGGGGGCGCCGACGGCGGTGTAGGTGTTCTGGAACAGGTTCTCACCGGCCAGGGCCCGGCCGAACATCTTGCCCAGGCCGCCGCCCTTGGTCTGCATCTTCATATTGTCGCTCATCCAGACCATGCCGCCGCCCTGGCACTTCATGGACTCACCGGGGTCGCAATAGACCTCCACAACAGGCATCTCGCCGCCCTTGATTTCGTACTGCATAAGTCATCCTCCTTTAGGAGTTATATTATTAAGGTGGGGCGCCGCGCGGCTGAAACCGGTAGCCGCCCCGTCTCATCTGGATTATATCACCGGAACGGAAGAAACGCAAGCGGCAATTCCTCCCCGCTCTTGAGTTTTGGAGGCGGCTGTGGTAGAATGGCAGGGAGAACAGACTGCGTCAGGCCCGGTGTCGGGCCGGAAAGGAGCAAAAATGGGCGTTTTTCTGTCCAAACTGCTGAAAAAGGCGGCGAAGAAGCGGCCCTACTGCGCCGCGGTGGTGCCCGCGGCCGGGTCCGCCCGTCGGATGGAGGGTGTGGACAAGCTGGGCGCGCAGCTGGGGGGCAAGCCGGTGCTGGCGCGCACCCTGGAGGCCCTGGAGGCCTGTCCCCTCATCGACGAGATTGTGGTCGTCACCCGGGAGGAGCAGATTCCCGCCATAGGGGAGCTGTGCCGGAGCTACGGCATCAAAAAGCTCAAATGCGTGGTCCGGGGCGGCGCGGACCGGGCCGAAAGCGTGGAGCTGGGTCTGCGGGAGATTTCGCCGGAGGCGGAGCTGGCCGCGGTACACGACGGCGCCCGCCCCTTTGTGTCCCAGCGCCTGCTGGAGGAGGTGCTCACCACCGCCGCCCGGACCGGAGCCGCTGTGCCCGCCGTGCCGGTGAAGGACACCATTAAGGAGGCCGAGGACAATCTGGTGGAGCGCACCCTGGACCGGAGCCGCCTGTGGGCGGTGCAGACCCCTCAGGTGATTCAGGCGGACTTGCTTCTGGGTGCGCTGAAGCACTGCCGGGAGAAGGGCGTGAGCATCACCGACGACTGCTCCGCCGTGGAGGCCATGGGCATGGCGGTGACTCTGACCCGCGGCGAATATGAGAACATTAAGATAACAACACCCATTGATTTGGCCTTCGGGGAGGCGATTTTGAAATGTCAACAGGACTGAGAATCGGACAGGGCTACGACGTTCACCGGCTGGTGGAGGGCCGCAGGCTCATTCTGGGGGGCGTGGACATCCCCTGGACCATGGGGTTGCTGGGCCACTCCGACGCGGATGTGCTCACCCACGCGGTGATGGACGCGCTGCTGGGCGCGGCGGCGCTGGGGGACATCGGCCACGCCTTTCCCGACACGGACCCGGCGCTGGAGGGCGTGGACAGCCTGCTGCTGCTGGACCGGACCATGGAGCTGCTGCGTGAGGCGGGCTTCGGCGTGGTGAACGTGGACGCCACCATCGTGGCCCAGCGGCCGAAGCTGGCGCCCCACATCCCGCAGATGCGGGAGAATCTGGCCCGCCGCATGGGCGTGAGCGTTCAGCAGGTGAACGTGAAGGCCACCACGGAGGAGAAGCTGGGCTTCACCGGGGACGGCTCCGGCATGGCGGCCCAGGCCGTGGCGCTGCTGGAACGGCTCTGAGGCGCGGCGCGGGGCCGGGGCGCTTGCTGGAACGCCTCTGAGGCGCGGCGCGGGGCCGGGGCGCTGCCGGAACGGCTCTGAGGCGCGGCGCGGGGCCGGGGCGCTGCCGGAACGACTCTGAGGCGCGGTGCGGGACCACAGAAATCCGGCTGATTCTGCCTGCTTTTCCCAAAAGTCGGAACGTTTTCGTCCACTTCTCCCCTCCCCCGCGCCTTCCCTCCCCCGGCTGAAAGAAAAGTGTGAAAAAAAGCAAATTCCCCCTTGACAAACCGGCGGAGATACGCTATAATTCTTTTTGTTGTGAGCGAGATACGGCGGCGTAGCTCAGTTGGCTAGAGCATGCGGTTCATACCCGCAGTGTCACCGGTTCAAATCCAGTCGCCGCTACTCGCTTGCTCACAGCACTTTGGCCCGTTGGTCAAGAGGTTAAGACACGGCCCTTTCACGGCTGTAACATGGGTTCGATTCCCGTACGGGTCATTCCGGATGAGAAGTGTCTTAAACCCCTTCTCATTCTATCTGGAGGCTTAGCTCAGCAGGCTAGAGCGCATGCTTCACACGCA
This sequence comes from Oscillospiraceae bacterium, assembly GCA_902784305.1. Lineage (GTDB taxonomy): Bacteria > Bacillota > Clostridia > Oscillospirales > Oscillospiraceae > Onthomonas. The sequence continues at coordinate 19,736 of CACZUK010000060.1, forward strand.
TGAGGCCACTGGTTCGAGTCCAGTAGTCTCCACTCTACACAGGCATTTCCCGAACTGATGGATTCTGATGAATCTTTGGTTCGGGATTTGTCTATTTTAAGCAAATACGACTTCTTTTTTGAGGAAAACGAGCTAATTGTAAGAACAATTTTGCCCAGAAAGCAGAAGCGGAAATGACGAGTTTCCGCTTCTGCTTTTTTGTTTTTTCCCCTTCCAGACACCCCTCTC
>CACZUK010000061.1 GCA_902784305.1 Oscillospiraceae bacterium
TCCGGCTCCTCCGCCTCACCGCGCTCCGGCAGGCCCGGCAGCTCGTCCAGAGAGCTGAGGGCGAAGGTCTGCAAAAAGTGCTTGGTGGTGCGGAACAGGGCGGGTCGGCCCGGTGCGCTGAGGCGTCCGCATTCCTCAATCAGACCGCGCTCCAGCAGGCCGTTGACGCTGTGGCCGGAGGACACGCCGCGCACCTGCTCGATATAGCCGCGGGTTGTGGGCTGGAAGTAGGCGATGATGGCCAGCACCTCCAGCATGGGCGCGGAGAGGCGGGGCGGCTTGCGGCGCTCCATGGCGCGGCGAATCTCCGCGGCGTACTCCGGCGCGGACACCAGCTGCCAGGCGTCGTCCAGCTTCACCAGGCGGATACCGCGCCGTTCCAAACGGTAGTAGTCGGCCAGGGCGGCGGCGGCGGCCTCCAGCTCCTGCTGGGGGACCTCCAGCACCTCCCGCAGCCGGGCGGACTCCATGGGCTCCCCGGCGGTGAACAGGATGCCCTCCAGCAGGCTTTCCAGATTTCTCTCTTCCATTTTGCGGACATTCACCGCCCTTTCCCGGGGTATTCTAACATTTATAAAGGATATTATTCCGCGGACGCTTCGGAGGGCTCCGCCTCCCCACTGCTCGCCCCCGGCGCTCTGGCCCGGAGGTGCAGACCGTCGTCCTCCAGCTCGGCGCGGCACATCCTGCACAGCTCCAGCACGGCCAAAAAGGTGGCCACCAGCTCGGAACGGCTTTCGCTCTCCCGAAACAGGTCGTCCAGCGCCACGCTGCCCAGGCGCAGACGCACCAGCAAAGCCGCGGCCTTGCGCTCCACGGGGTAGGGCTCCCGGCCCACGATGCCCCGGAACGCCCGCTCCGGCGGCACCGGCTCCTGTGCGCTCCGCTCCAGCAGGGAGCGCAGGGCGCGGATAAGGTCCTCCGGCTCGTGCTGGTAGCGGTAACGGCGCTCCGGCTCCAGCGGCAGCGGGCCGCGGGTCAGGCTGGCCGAGCCGATGGCGAAGCGGCGGTCCAGCTCCGGCACCACGGCCTTGATGCGCTGGTAGTCCTCGCTGCGGCGCCGCTGCTCCAGCGCGGCCATCAGCTCCTCCATTTCGCTCATGCCCTCGTTCTGGTCCAGAGAGAGGAGCATGCGGGTCTTGATGAACAGCAGGTGGGAGGCCATGGCGACGAACTCGCTGGCAACGTCCAGATTCAGCCGCTTTTGGGCGTCCATCCATGATAAATACTGCTCTAAAAGTAAGGAAATCTGGATGTCCTGAATCTCCATCCGGTTTCGGCTCAGCAGGGTGAGGATGAGGTCCAGCGGCCCGTCGAAGTCCAGCAGCTTCGAGCGCTCGTGGACCACGCCCTCCAGATGGTAGACCGGGCGGTCCATCAGAGCACGCCCTCCGGCAGGCCCACCACGCGGGAGAGCAGGTCCAGCACACCGTCCCTTGCGAGGCTGAGGGGGGTGTCCAAAGCGCCCAGAAACACGAGGGCGAAGAGCACGATGGTGAGATAGTGCTCATAGCGCAGCAGCACGCGGTAGCGCTGCTCCGGCAGCAGGGAGAAGAGGACCTTGGAGCCGTCCAGCGGCGGGATGGGCACGAGATTGAACACGCCCAGACCCACGCTGAGCACGCCGGTGTAGAGCAGCAGCGTGAACAGCCAGTTGAGGACTTCGCCTCCCGCGCCGGACACGGGCGGCACGAAATGCCACAGGCCGCTGGCCCCACCCAGCGCCACCAGTGCCAGCACGAAGTTGGACGCGGGACCGGCCAGCGCGGTGAGGGCCATGCCCAGGCGCGGCGAACGGAAGTGGTCCATGTCCACGGGCACGGGCTTCGCCCAGCCGAAGCCGGCGGTGACCATGAGCAGCAACCCCAGCGGGTCGATGTGGTGGATGGGGTTCAGGGAGATGCGGCTGCGCTGCTGAGCGGTGGGGTCGCCCAGGGCGAGGGCGGCGGCGGCGTGGCTCATCTCGTGGATGCTGATGCACAGCAGGGCGGCCACGGCCCGCATGAGCCAAATCAGCAGCCTGTCCAGCTCAAAATTCTCCAAAAAGGTGGAAAACGTACCCATTTCTGTGCAATTCCTCCCCAAACCGCCGCTCGGCGCTCAGACTTCTCAATATACAGGGTTTATTATACCAATTCCCCGCAAAAATTACAACCCCCCCGGACTGCGTCCGGACGCAGACTCCCTACGAATGGTCGCAGTCACCCATTTCCCGGCCCCTCTGGCTCAATCAACCGCTGTTGGTGAGGCCGGATCCTGGAGCCGGAACGTTTATAATGCACAATGCACACTGCCGCGCGCCAAATGGCAATACCTTAATGCGCGGCTCCTGCACCCTCAAGGGGCACTTCCGCCGCTCATTTTTCATTCTCGGCTCCTGCACCCTCAAGGGGCACTTCCGCCGCTCATTTTTCATTCTCGGCTCCTGCACCCTCAAGGGGCACTTCCGTCGCTCATTTTTCATTCGCGGCTCCTGTCGGCGCACGGCAGTGTGCATTGTGAATTGTGTAAAAAAAGACAGCGGAAGTCCCCTCCCGCCGTCTCATCCTCAAAAAACATGTCGTTCCACCACCGCCAGCAGCTCCTCGCGGCCCAGCCCCTTCTCCGCGGAGAAGGGCACCAGCACCACGTCCTCATCCAGCGCCAAAACCTCCCGAATCCTCTGGAGATTCGGCTCAATTTCGGACTTTTTGAGCTTATCCATCTTGTTCGCCACCACCACGAAGGGGCAGCCGCTGTCCTTGAACCACTGGGCCATGGTGCAGTCGTCGGCGGTGGGCTTGTGGCGCGCGTCCACAATCAGCAGGCCCAGATTCAGGCTCACCTTGGCAAAGTAAGCCTCCATCAGGCGGCCCCAGCGCTGCCGCTCGGCCTGACTGACCCGGGCGTAGCCGTAGCCGGGCAGGTCCACCAGATAAAAGGTATCATCCAGCAGGAAATAGTTCACCTGCCGGGTCTTTCCGGGTGAATTTCCCACTCTGGCCAGGTTTTTTCGCCGAACCAGCGTGTTGATGACGCTGCTCTTGCCCACGTTGGAGCGGCCCGCCATGGCCACCTGAGCGCGGCCATCCCGGAGGAAGTCGCGCTCGGAGGCAGCGGAGCGGACGTATTCAGCCTTGTTCCAATTCATGCCTATCCCTCAGCTTCTCAGGGCCAGCTCGTTCGGCCCGCTCTGCTCCGGCGGGAGCACCACATTCACCGGCTCCACCCGGCGCTCCTCAGGCAGGGGCATGGGCTTGCTGACCAGCGCCTCCTCCAGCACCGCGTCCACCTGCTCGGCGGTGACGAAGTGGAGGGCGGCGCGGACGGTGGGGTCGATGTCCGCCAAATCCTTCTCATTGTCCGCGGGCAGAATGACCGTCTTGATGCCGGAGCGGTAGGCGGCCATGGTCTTCTCCCGCAGCCCGCCGATGGCCAGCACGCGGCCGCGCAGAGTCACCTCGCCGGTCATGGCCACATCGCTGCGCACGGGGATGCCCGTCAGGGCGCTGACCAGCGCCGTGGTGATGCTCACGCCCGCGCTGGGCCCGTCCTTGGGCGTGGCGCCCTCGGGGAAGTGGATGTGAAGGTCCTTGTTTTTGTAGAAATCGGGGGAAACTCCCAACCTCTGGGCGGCGGAGCGGATATAGGACACCGCGCTGTGGCAGCTCTCGCGCATGACCTCGCCCAGGTTGCCGGTGGGCTCCACCTTGCCGGAGCCGGGCAGCACGTTGACCTCCACCTCCAGCAGCTCGCCGCCGACGCTGGTCCAGGCCAGTCCGTTGACCACGCCCACCCGGGGGGTGCGGGCGATGCGCTCACGGTGGTAGCGCCGCACGCCCAGGTATTGCTCCAGCTCGTCGCCGTTGACGCTCACGCGCTTCAGGTCCTCCTCCGTGACCAGACGCATGACGGCCTTGCGGCACAGCTTGGCGATCTGGCGCTCCAGCTGCCGCACGCCGGACTCCAGCGTGTAGCCCGCGATGATTTCCCGCAGCGCGTCGTCGGTGACGCGGAAGCGGCGGCCGTTGACGCCGTGGCGCTTCATCTCCTTGGGCAGCAGATGGCGGCGGGCGATTTGCAGCTTCTCCTCGTCGGTGTAGCTGCTCAGCTCGATAAGCTCCATGCGGTCCAGCAGCGGCCGGGGGATGGTGCCCACGTCGTTGGCGGTGGTGATGAACAGCACCTCAGACAAATCGAAGGGCAGTTCGAGGAAGTTGTCCCGGAACGTGGCGTTCTGCTCCGCGTCCAGCACCTCCAGCAGAGCGGAGGCGGGGTCGCCCTTGTAGTCGTTGCCCAGCTTGTCCACCTCGTCCAGCAGGATGAGGGGGTTCCGGCTGCCCGCCTTTTCAATGGCCTTGATGATCTGGCCGGGCATAGCGCCGATATAGGTCTTGCGGTGGCCGCGAATCTCGGCCTCGTCGTGGATGCCGCCCAGAGAGATGCGGGCCATTTTACGGTTCATGGCCCGGGCCAGAGAGGCGGCGATGGAGGTCTTGCCCACGCCGGGAGGCCCGGCCAGGCAGATGATCTGGCCCTTGAGGTCCGGCGCCATGGTGCGCACGGCGACGAACTCCAGAATCCGCTCCTTGACCTTCTCCAGGCCGTAGTGGTCCGCGTCGAGGACCTTGCGCACGGCCTCCACATTCAGGCGCTCGCGGGTGCGCTTGTTCCAGGGCAGGTCCAGGCACACGTCCAGATAGTTCCGGATGACGCTGGCCTCCGCGCTGCCGAAGGGCTGCTTTTGCAGGCGTCTGAGCTCTTTTTCCAGCTTTTCGCGCACTTCCTTGGGCAGCTTGGCGCTCTCGATTTTCTGACCGTACTCGGCCAGGTCACTGTCCGCGTCCTCGCGCTCGCCCAGCTCGCCCTGAACCACGCGCAGCTTTTCGCGCAGGTAGTAGTCCCGCTGGGCGCTGCTGAGGTTCTGCTGCACCTGCTCGTCCAAATCGCGCTCCAGCTCCAGCACCTCACACTCGTGGCTGAGCAGGGCGTTGAGCTTTTCCAGGCGGTGGAGGGGCCGAACCTCCTCCAGCAGCTCCTGCTTGATGGTGAAGTCCATGCCGGTGTGCTGGGCCACGAAGTCGGCCAGATAGGAGGCGTCCTGGGTGGTGAGCACGGTCATGAGCAGCTCGGAGGGCATTTTGGGCATGAGCTCGGCGTAGCGCTGGAACAGCTCCAGCGTCTGCCGCATGACGGCCTCCAGACGGATGGTCTTGGTGGCGGTCATGTTGGGCAGCTTCTCCACGGCGCCCACGAGGTAGGGCTTTGTGCGGCGGATGAGGTGGAGGCGGCCCCGGTTCAGGCCCTCCACCATGATGCGCACGGCGTCGCCGCTCATGCGCAGAATCTGGCGCACGGCGACGATGGTGCCCACGGTGTAGAGGTCCTCCTGACCGGGCTCCTCCACGCGCATGTCGCGCTGTGTGACCAGGAAGAGGGTGTCGCCCTCCTCCATAGCGGCGTCGAGGGCCTTGACGGAGCTGTCCCGGCCCACGTCGAAGTGAATGACCATCTGCGGGAACACCGTCAGTCCCCGGAGGGCCATGGTTGGCATGTCCACGAGAAAATCTGCGTCGGACCCGTCAATGATGTCCACTTTGTCCTCTTTCATGAGCAAATCCTCCACATTTTTGGGTGAATTGACTGTTGCCGTCGTGCGTGATGCGCCGCGTGCCGCCGTCATGCACGCAGACGCAGGAAGCCGTCTGTGCCCCTGCGTCTGGTGGTCGGCCACGAGGGGTCGGCGGAAGTGATGATTGTGTTTTGGGGTGAAAAATGGAACCTCGGGCAGCCACAGGCCGCCCCTGCGGATGTCCCGGGACCTCAACGATTTCCGCTTGCGGCGGAAGCGCCCTTGAGGGCAGCCGGGCGTCGTTCCTGTCCGGGCAGCCACCCGCACCAATTGTGAATTGTGCATTGAAAACCGCGCATTGCCCCCAAAACAGAGGCACTACCGTCGGTTCACCACACAATTGTACACTAAAACCGCGCATTACCCCCAAAAAGAGGCACTACCATCGGTTTACCACACAATTGTGCATTGTGAATTGTAAACTGCCCTCACGCTCCGCGCTGCAAAATCGGTTCCCCAATCCCCTTCACGGCCTCGGGCGTGATGACAATCTTCTTCACGCCCTTGTCGGAGGGCACGGAGTACATCAGCGGGTTCATGGTCCCCTCGACGACGGCGCGCAGGCCGCGGGCGCCGATGCCCCGGTCCAGCGCGGCCTCCGCGATGGCCTTCAGGGCCTCCGGCTGGAACTCCAGCTCCACGCCGTCGTACTCCATCAGCTTCTTATACTGCTTAATCAGGGCGTTTTTCGGCTCCGTGAGAATTTTCACCAGCTGTTCGCTGTTCAGCTGCTCCAGCGTGGTGAGCACGGGCAGGCGTCCAATCAGCTCGGGGATGATGCCGAACTTGAGCAAATCGTGGGGCTGGAGCTCCTTGAGCAGGGCGCTGCCCTGAAGCTCCTTCCTGCTCATGACCTGACCGCCAAAGCCGATGTTCTTGCGGTCGGTGCGCTGCTCGATGATTTTCTGGATGCCGTCGAAAGCGCCGCCGCAGATGAACAAAATGTTGGTGGTGTCCACCTGAATGAACTCCTGATGGGGGTGCTTGCGCCCGCCCTGAGGCGGCACGTTGGCCACGGTGCCCTCCAGAATCTTGAGCAGGGCCTGCTGCACGCCCTCGCCGCTCACGTCCCGGGTGATGGAGGTGTTCTCGCTCTTCCGGGCGATTTTGTCGATTTCGTCCACGTAGATGATGCCCCGCTGGGCCAGCTCCACGTCGTAGTCGGCGGCCTGCACCAGCCGCAGCAGGATGTTCTCCACGTCGTCGCCCACATAGCCGGCCTCGGTGAGGGTGGTGGCGTCAGCGATGGCGAAGGGGACCTTCATCATGCGGGCCAGGGTCTGGGCCAATAATGTCTTGCCGCAGCCGGTGGGGCCCAGCAGCAGCACGTTGGACTTTTGCAGCTCCACGCCGCCGTCGTCCTGATGCAGAATCCGCTTGTAATGGTTGTAAACGGCCACGCTGAGGGTCATTTTGGCCTCATCCTGGCCGATGACGTACTCATCCAGAGCGGCGCGAATCTCGCGGGGGGTGGGGAGCCGGTCCAGGCCCAGCTCCTGGCTGTCAAAGTCGTCCTGAAGCTCCTCGGTGGGGTTGCCCAGGATTTCATTGCACAGGCTGACGCACTCGTTGCAGATATACACGCCCGGCCCGGCGATGAGTCGGCGCACCTGCTCCTGCCGCTTGCCGCAGAAGGAGCAGCGCAGGTTATGGGTCTCCTGTTTTCTGGCCATAAAACTTCCTTTCTATGGGGAGGGCTGGGGCCTCAGAGGGGGAAATCGCGGAGAATTGTTCCGGTTTTTCTCTCCGTCTCTAAGACAGTCACCCTCTCTCGCTCACGCGCTGAATCGCTCAGCGGCGGGTGATGATCTGGTCAATGAGGCCGTACTCCTTGGCCTGCTCGGCGGTGAGCCAGCGGTCGCGCTCGGTGTCCAGGCGGACCTGCTCGGGGTCCTTGCCGCAGTTCTGGGCCAGAATCTCGTTCATATGGCGCTTGATGCGCAGGAAGTGCTCCACATCAATCTCCATATCGGTGACCTTGCCCTGGGTGCCGGCGGCGGGCTGATGAATCATGATCTCCGCGTTGGGCAGGGCGATGCGCTTGCCCTTGGCGCCGCTGGAGAGTAGGAACGCGCCCATGCTGGCGGCCATGCCGGAGCAGATGGTCTGGACATCGCACTTGATATACTGCATGGTGTCGTAGATGGCCATGCCCGCGGTGACGCTGCCGCCGGGGCTGTTGATGTAGAGCTGAATGTCCTTGTCGGGGTCCTGGGCCTCCAGGAAGAGCAGCTCGGCCTGGATGACCTGGGCCTGGGCGTCGTCCACCTCACCGGCCAGGAACACGATGCGGTCGTTGAGCAGGCGGGAGAAGATGTCATAGCTGCGCTCGCCGCGGCTGGTCTGCTCGACTACATAGGGAATCAGTGCACTCATAATATACTCCTTTGTTGGCAAAACTTGCTGGAAATAAGCACAATGCGCAGCGGAATACCCCGCGGGGCCGGACCTGCCGGAGGCCGGAGCCCCGCCGCGCTCATCGCTTTCCAGTTTATCCCGCCGGAGGTATGGTTATACCATCCCGGTCAGAGATGACCGGGATGGCGGGAAACGGTTCAGGGGTTATGAACTTTTCAGGGGGCCACGGCCACAGCGGACTCCACGATGACGTTGGAGGCCTTCTGGAGGCTGACGCCGTTGGCAAGCTGCTCGTCGGTGACGAAGGAGCGGACCTTTTCCTCGTCCATGTTGTTCTCCTCGGCCAGGCGCTTGACCTCAGCGTCCTTCTCCTCCTGGGTGGCCTCGATGCCCTCGGCCTTGACCACGGCCTCCAGCACCAGATCCTGCTGGATGGAGCGCAGCACGCCGGGGCGCTGGTTCTCCTGGAACTCCTCGCGGTTGGTGCCCATCATGCCCAGGTACTGGTCCAGCTTCATGCCGTAACCGGCGATGCGGTTCTCGAAGTTCTCCATCTGACGGTCCAGCTCGTACTGCACCATGGTGTCGGGGACCTCCATCTCGGCGTTGGCGATGGCCTTGTCCATGACGGCGGTCTCGAAGGCGGTCTGAGCGGCGTCCTCCTTGCGCTTGAGGACCTTGGCGCGCAGGTCGGCCTTGAGCTCGTCCAGAGTCTCGAACTCGCTCACGTCCTTGGCGAACTCGTCGTCAATCTCGGGCACCACGTCGGCCTTGATTTCGTTCACCTTCACATGGAACACCGCAGCAGCGCCCGCCAGCTCTGCCGCGCCGTACTCCTCGGGGAAGGTGACGTTGAGGTCCTTCTCCTCGCCCACGTTCATGCCCACGACCTGCTCCTCGAAGCCGGGGATGAAGGAGCCGGAGCCAATCTTGAGGCTGTAGTTCTCGCCCTTGCCGCCGTCGAAGGGCACGCCGTCCCTGAAGCCCTCGAAGTCGATGACCGCGGTGTCGCCGTTCTCCACGGCTCGCTCGACGCTCTCCTGAGTGGTGGCGCGGCTGATGAAGGGCTTGAGCTCGTTCTCCACGTCCTCGTCGGTGACCTCGACGGAGTCCTTGACGGCCTCCAGGCCCTTGTACTGGCCCAGCTTGACCTCGGGCTTCACGCCCAGGGTGGCGGTCATCTGCACGCCGTCCTTGCCCACATGGTCCACATTGACCTGGGGATAGCCGACCACGTCCAGACCGGCCTCCTTGATGGCCTCGTCGATGGCGGTGGGATACAGGGCGTTGAGGGCGTCCTCATAGAAGATGTCGGCGCCGTACATGCGCTCGATGATCTTGCGGGGGGCCTTGCCCTTGCGGAAGCCGTGGACGTTGAGGCGGCCGCGCATGCTGCGGTAGACCTTCTCGACGGCGGCGTCGAAGTCGGCGGCGGGGATTTCGATGGTCAAAACCACCACATTCTTCTCTTTTTTCTCAACATTCTTGAGATTCATGGCTCAGTTCCTCCTGATAACGTCCCGGCGCGCGCCAGAGGCAGGCGGGGACAGATTCTTCTGTATGACAGACAGTTGGTGCGGCGCGCAAAGTCCACACCGTTTGATTATAGCAGACTTCGCGGCAGAATGCCACTGTTTTTTCCACTTATTCCAAAATTTTTTTTGGCACGAAGTTGAGGGCGTCGGCGCTGACCAGGGAGAAGTCGCAGCCCTCGCGCTCTCCCTCCCCGGCCAGCCGGATGGACGCGCCGTGCAGATGGGCATAGCAGCAGCGCCGCACCTCCCAGCGCCGAAGCACCTCCAGCAGCTCCGGGCAGCGGTATCCCTGATAGAGGGGCGGATAGTGGAGGAAGACCAGCTTCTCCCGCTCCCCGGCGGCCCTGAGGCTCAGCTCCAGGCGCTGGGCCTCCCGGGCGCGCAGACGAGCGTTGTCGCCGCCCTGCTCCTCGTCCAGAAACCAGCCGCGGGTGCCGCACAGGGCCACATCCCCATAAGGAAGGGCGCAATTGTGCAGAATTTCAAACTGAAACCCGTTTTCCTGAAAGAAACGGTTCATCTTCGCGGCGGTGTTCCACCAGTAGTCGTGATTGCCCTTGAGCAGGATTTTCCGGCCGGGCAGGGCGTTGAGGAAGGCCAAATCGGGCCGGGCCTCCTCCAGACTCATGCCCCAGCTCAAATCGCCGCACAGGACCACGGTGTCCTCCGGGTTCACGATGTCGAAGCCCTTCCGGAGCTTGTCCACATAGCCGGTCCACCGGCCGCCGAACTTGTCCATGGCCTTGTTCCCGCCCAGGGACAGGTGGGTGTCTCCGATTGCGTACAGTGCCATGGGTTTCACTCCTTTTTACTTCAAAAACGCCCGGACCTCGTCCCGCATCTGCTCCTTCTCCCCGAACTCGGTGAACCGGACAGACTTGGACCCCAGCGCGGCCAGCGGCGCGGGCGCGTCCACGCCGGACACGGCGCTCAGCTGCTCCAGCAGCGCCACGCCCTTGGCCTGCTCCTCCACGCCCAGGGCGCTGAGCACGCTGTCGCAGAACTTGAACGGGCTGGCCGTGGAGGCCACCACGGTGCAGGTCTGGTCGCCCGTCTCCTTCCGGTAGTCCTCAAGAACCTTGAAGGCGACGGCCGTATGGGTGTCGATGAGGTAGTCGTGGTCCTTTTTCATGGCGGCGATGGTCGCCTTGGTGGCCGTCTCGTCGGCCCAGCCTCCGGCGAAGCAGTCCTGAATCGCCTTCAGCATCCCGCCGTGGACCGTGTAGCGGCCCTGAGCGCTGAGCTGGTCCATGTAGTCCGCCACCACCGCGTCGTCCTCGTCGGAGAGCAGGTAGAGCAGCCGCTCCAGATTGCTGGAGATAAGGATGTCCATAGAGGGGGAAATCGTGTTGTAGAAGGAACGATTGCGGTCATAAACGCCGGTTTTCAGGAAGTCCGTCAGCACATTGTTGCTGTTGGACGCGCAGATGAGCTTCCGTACCGGCACGCCCATCTCGCGGGCGTAGTACGCGGCTAGAATGTTGCCGAAGTTGCCGGTGGGCACGCAGATGTTGATCTCCTCGCCCATCTGAACGCGGCCGTCCCGGAGCAGGTCGCAGTACGCGCTGACGTAGTAGACGATCTGCGGCAGCACGCGGCCCCAGTTGATGGAGTTGGCGCTGGAGAGGAAGTAGCCGCGTCCGGCCAGCTCCTCGCGCAGCTCCGGGTCGGAGAAGAGGTGCTTCACGCCGGTCTGAGCGTCGTCAAAGTTGCCGATAACGGCCCAAACGCCCACATTTTCGCCCTCCTGAGTGGCCATCTGGAGCTGCTGAATCTCGCTGACGCCGTCCTTGGGGTAGAAGACCAGAATCTTGGTCTGCTCCACATCCCGGAAGCCCTCCAGCGCGGCCTTGCCGGTGTCGCCGGAGGTCGCCACCAGAATACAGGCGGTCTTGTCCTCGTCGGTCTTCTTCAGGGACAGGGACAGCAGGTGCGGCAGCATCTGGAGCGCCATATCCTTAAACGCGCAGGTGGGCCCGTGCCACAGCTCCAGGCAGAAGGTGTCCTCGTCCACCTTCCGCAGAGGGGCCACGGCGGGGGTGTCAAACTTGGCGGGACCGTAGGCGGCCGCGGCGGCGGCATCCAGCTCGTCCTCGCGGAAGCCCTCCAGATACAGGCCCATGATGTACACCGCGCGCTGCTGATAGCTCATATCCCGAAGCCGCGTCAGCGCCTCACAGCTGAGACTCGGAATCTCACACGGCACGAACAGGCCGCCCTCGCGGCTGAGGCCCTGGGCGATGGCCTGAGCGGGGGTAAAGTGCAGGCGCTTGTTGCGGGTGGAGTTGTATTTCATCTTCGTTCGCTTCCTCTCTTCACAGGGCCGGAGCGTGCCCGGGCCTCTGGTTTTGTCAACTTTTTGTATCAAAACGCGGGCGCTCAGCGGTGCGGAATCGCCTCCGCCGCGTCCGTGGGGGTCATTCTATCACAGAAACGCACGCCGCGCAAGTAGGGGGCGCTGTCCACAGCAGGGCAACCGCATTGAAAACTTCGTTGTTTCCGCAACAATGAACCTGTTTACCGCCGTTTTCGTAGGGGCGAGGGGCGACCTGTGGTCGCCCGGGGATTGATGTGGTTTTCTGCGCTCGACTGCCCTCTGCGGGGCACTGCCGCCGCTCCTCCTCCGGCGCGTCCGATCAATCGTCCTCCCCAAAAGCGTCCGCAAAGTACCGAATCCTGTGCTTTTCTCCGGAAAACAGCACCTCCGCCACGTCAAAAGCGCACAGCCTCCGCTCCTCCGGGTGCGCCTGAAGCCAGCAGGCGGCGGCGCGCAGCAGCCTCTTCCGTTTCGCGGGGCCCACGGCCTCCCTGGCCGCGGCGAAGTCCTCGGAGCTGCGGCTCTTCACCTCCACAAAACGGATGTGCGTGGCGGTGGCGGCGACCAAATCCAGCTCGCCGTAGGGGCAGTGCCAGTTCTGGTCCAGCACCGCCGCGCCCCGGCGCTCCAGCGCCCGCGTAGGATAGCCCTTATGCCGCTCAAACTGGTATTCTGGGTACTTTTGGGCCATTTCGACCATATAGCGGTCCCGGCTCACCTTCGCCAGCACGGAGGCCGCGGCGATGGACGCGCTGAGGCTGTCCCCCTTGACCACGGTGCGGTTGGGAACTGTGATGCCCCGGCTGCGGTTGCCGTCGATGAGGGCGAAGTCGGCGGGTGGATTCAGCGCCTCAATGGCCCGCTCCATGGCCAGCATCCGGGCGTTGAGGATGTTGAGCTCGTCGATTTCCGCCTCGGAGGCGGTGGCAACGGCCCAGGCGACGGCCTGCTGCTGAATCAGCGGAAACAGGGCCTCCCGGCGCTTTTCGGTGAGCTTTTTGGAATCGTTGAGGCCGGGCAGGTCCCAGTCCGGGGGCAGAATGACGGCGGCGGCGTACACGGCCCCGGCCAGAGGCCCGGCGCCCGCCTCGTCCACGCCGCAGACGGCCTTCCAGCCCTGAGCGGCACATTCCGTCTCAATTTCCCAGAGATTCACGGGATTATCCGCCTGTTTCATAACAATTCCTCCCGCCGCTCCGGGGGCAGCTCCAGAGTGAAACGCCCCAGCTTTCCGGAGCGGAACTCCTCCAGCAGCACGCGGCTCATGCGCTCGGTGTCCACCTCGCCGCCGGAGATGAGAAAGCCCCGGTTCCGGCCCGCCTGCTCCACCAGGGACCAGGCGTCGAACTCGTCGGGAATCTCCAGCCGGTAGCGCTCCTTGAGCGCCGCCGGATAGCGCCGGGCCAGCAGCCGCATCAGGTGGAGGGCCAGGGTCTCGATGTCCACCACGGTGTCCTTGACCGCGCCGGTGAAGGCCAGGTGGAGCCCCACAGTTTTGTCCTCAAACTTGGGCCAGAGGATGCCGGGGGTATCCAGCAAATCCAGGCCCTCGTCCACATTGACCCACTGCTTGCCGCGGGTGACGCCGGGCCGGTTCTGGGCGACGGCGCTCTTGCGGTTGGCGACCCGGTTGATGAAGGTGGACTTGCCCACATTGGGCACGCCGACCACCATGACCCGGACGGGCCGGCCCAGCATACCCTTCTCCTGCCATTTCTCCATCTGTTCCTTTAATATGGCTTTGACCACGCCGGAGAAGGCCTTGACGCCCGCGCCGCTTTTGCAGTCGGTCTGGAGCACGGAGCAGCCGCGCTGACGGAAGAACTCGGACCAGCGCTGATTCAGAGCGGGGTCGGCCTGGTCTGCGCGGTTGAGGAGCACGAGCCGGGGCTTGCCCTCCACGAGGGCGTCCAAATCGGGGTTGCGGCTGGAGACGGGGATGCGCGCGTCGAGGATTTCCACCACCAGGTCCACCAGGCGCAGGTTCTCCTGAATCATGCGCCGGGTCTTGGCCATGTGGCCGGGATACCACTGGACGGTCAGCTCCTCCCTCTGCGTCTCCTGCTGCTTCTGCGGCTTGGGCTTTTTGACCCAACGGTTGTTGCTACCGCCCCGTTTCTTCGGTTTTGGCATAGTTCCCCCTTATTTTGTATCGGGATGCTCCTTCTCCCAGCGGTTCTGCCAGACGCGGCGGCAGACGGCCAGGGCCAGCTCCTCCACGATCACCACAGTGATGAGGCCGTAGGCCACGGGCCGGGTGACGGGCGCGGAGAGCAGCGAGGCGGGCAGGAGCAGGCTGGCTGCGATGAGGGCCACCGGCGCGGCCAGGGGCCAGCAGATGAGGCCGACGGGCAGGGCGGTGCCGTAGCGCTTGACGTCCTGAACGATGAGGACGAGGCGGGTGAGGATGAGCAGCACGAAAGAGAGCACAATAACCATGACAATACCTCCTGTTCCAATCGTTAGCATTTGCTTAAAAAGCGGCGACCTTGGCGGCCTTGCCCACGCGCTCGCGCAGGTAGTACAGCTTGGCGCGGCGGACCTTGCCCTTGCGGACGGTCTCGACCTTCACCACGTTGGGAGAGTGGACGGGGAAGACCTTCTCCACGCCCACGCCGTAGGAGATACGCCGGACGGTAAAGGTCTCATTGACGCCGCCGTTCTTCTTGGCGATGACGGTGCCCTCGAAGACCTGGATGCGCTCCTTGGAGCCTTCCTTGACCTTGATGTGTACGCGGACGGTGGAGCCGATCTCGATGACGGGCACCTCGGCCTTCACGTTCTGGGCGTTCAGGGTTTCAATCAGATTCATGGTAATATCCTCCTGTTTTATAGGTGTTCTTGCCGTTTGCGGTTGGCGGCCGACTTCGTTGGGAGCCTCCGATTTCCATCCGTGATTCCCTTGGGGCCTGCCCGGCAGAGGAACGCCCTTTTTCAGACCGATATACTATAACACAAAGTCGCGGGGAATGCAAGGGGTTTTTTGCGTTTTTTCTTCCCCGGCTGCTTCTCTCTACTGCTCAAACACCTGCTTCAAATCCACCAGGCAGCCGTCGAGCACATTGACCCGGGCCTGCTCCTGAGCGGTGTATACCTCGGTGATGCGAAACAGCCCGTTTTCCAGCAGGAAGACCTGCACGGTCTGGGAGGCGGGGTCCACAATCCAGTACTCCCGGACGCCGGCCCTCTGGTAAAGGTTGAGCTTGACCAGCCGGTCCTGGCGCTGGGTGGAGGGAGAAAGCACCTCCAGCACGAAATCCGGCGCGCCCTTGCAGCCCCGGCTGTCCAGCCTGGTCCGGTCGCACACGACGCTCAGGTCCGGCACCACCACGGTGTCCACATCGGCGTCGCTGCTCTCCCCGGTTTCAAACAGGCGCACATCAAAGGGGGACAGAATGGCCGTGCAGGGCTTTCCCTCCAGATGGTTGGAAATCTGACGGTAGAGCGCCCCCAAAATCAGCTGGTGCGGCAGGGACGGCGAGGCCAGCAGATACGCCGCGCCGTCGATGAGCTCATAGCGCTCCGGTCCGCTCCAGCGCAGCAAATCCGCGTAGGTGTAACGTTCCTCTTTCGGCAGCGGCATAGCGATTCCTCCTTAAAACAATCACCGAAAAACCTCCCCCATTTCCCCGAACACCTCCCGCCGGTGATACCGGGTGAAATCGGGAACAAAATCGGGATAAACATTGGCGAACGCGTCCAGAATCAGACTCGGATTCAGCCCCGGATTCTGCGCCGCAACACGTGCGCGAAAAACCAGAGTTTTTTCGCCCTCCTCCAGCGTCCACTCCTTCACCATGGGGATGATGTCCAGCTCCGTATACCCCCGCTTGGCCTTTTTGGACTTCTTGCGGATGACGCAGCTCTCCTGCCCCAAAAAGCTCCGAAACGCTTCCGCTGTGCCCTCTGGAACGCCGTTGTCGTACTCCATCGTGACCACCCAGCCCAAATCCACAATCTTCTTCAGGGGGATTTTCGCCTGATAGCACAGCAGCACCTCAATGCCCTCCGGCAGCACCGCGTTGAGCCGTCCCGGCACCTCGGACAGGGGGATGTCGTCCTCCAGATTGAACTCCAGAATCTCGCAGTCGCTGGAATAGCCCACGCTCAGCGGCAGGGCGATGGACACATAGACGTGGCGGTTGAAGCCCTCGGTGTGCCACACGCCGATGCCCGCGCGCAGAAAGGCCCGCTGAAAGTTTGCCATCAAATCCAGGTGGGAAATGTACACGGCCCGGCCGCTTTTGCGGAACAACAGCCTGTTTTTGTGCATTGCCATGGCTTACCTCCTGTCCTCGTCGCACACGCCGCCCTTGAGCAGGCAGTTGGCGCCGCAGCCGGTGCAGCGCACCCGGCAGTCCGGGGTGATGACGCTCCGATACGCCTGCTCGCGCTCGTGCCACAGGTAGTCCTGCCGGACCCCCACGTCCATCAGGGACCAGGGCAGCAGCTCCTCCCGGCCCCGCGCCCGGCGCGCGTAGAAATCGGGGTCCACGAGCGCCGCGGCGAAGCTGTCCAGCCAGCGCTGGAAGTCGAAATAGTCGCTCCAGGAGTCCATCTTGCCGCCCCGGCGCCAGACCTCCTCAATGGCCCGGCCCAGCCGCCGGTCGCCCCGGGCCAGCACGGCCTCGATGTAGCTGGTGTCCGTCTCGTGCCAGTTGTACTGGATGCTCTTGTTGTGGATGGACGTGCGCAGCAGCTCCACCCGGCGCTGGTACTCCTCCATGCTGATTTGGCTCTCCCACTGGAAGGGCGTAAAGGGCTTGGGCACGAAAAAGGAGGTGCTCACGGTGATTCTCACGCCCTTGCGGCGGTTGCTGGAATAATCCCGCCAGGTCCAGTAGACCTTCTGGGCCAGCTCCGCGATGCCCTTCAC
>CACZUK010000062.1 GCA_902784305.1 Oscillospiraceae bacterium
GAAATGGTGGTGGAGAGCAGCAGCTCGGCGTTGGATTTCTCCACAATCTTCTGATAGGTGTTCAGGGCTGTGGAAATGGCTCCGGTGACAATCAGGCCCAAAATGGCCATAATGAGCATGGCCATTATGGTCTCGGCCAGGGTGAAGCCCCGGCTCATGTCTCTGCGCTTCATGGCACACCCTCCTTCCGCGTCAGCCGCCCTGGACTCCGGCATCTTTGGGCGCGTAGAAAACCGAAGCCGTGCCGTGCTTCTGAATCACGACATCAAAGGTCCTGGTCTTCTGCTCCGTGCCGCTGCCCCACTTGACCGTCACCTTGCCGGTGGCGTCCTTGCTGTCGATGTCGGTGAGGGCGTATTGCTGATGCATGGCCCTGGTGCTCTTGTCCACCACCCGGGTGGAGGCGGCAATCATGGCCACCATCATCACGACGCCCACCACGCAGATGAGCAGGGCCACCAGCACCTCAGCCAGGGACTCGCCCGCCTGGCTGCGCCATTTTTTCTGCATTGCGCACATGTTCAGGCCCCCTTTCCCTTCATGGTGGCCGCCACGGACCAGGTGATGGTCTTTGTGACGGTGGTGGTCACATCGCGCTTCTCGTTGCGGGTCCGGGTGTCGCCCGTGCCCTCGACCTTGACCTCGGTGGTCTTCTCCTGCACATCGGTCTTGGTCGCGATGTGGGCGGGGCAGTCCAGGGTCAGATAGTAGCGCTGATTCGGCTTGTCCCCGATGGTATCCCGGAGGGTGATGGTGATGTTGTATTTGGCATCCACACCCAGATCGCCCATGGTCTTCAGCGTATCTCCCGCGTCGCACGAGAGCTCGATGTCCTGGATGGTCTTGTTGGTGACCGCGGTGTTGTCCGCCAGATTCACAGCGTCCAGAAGCAGCGCCGCGATGGGCGCGGACGTGCCGGAGGTGGTGGTGGCAGGTTCACCCACCGGAGTGCGGCTGCGGCTGCGCTCCCCCTCGTTCCATTTTTCGCCCGCCTTGGTCAGGGTGCTGGTGATGGTGTCCTTTGATTGACTCTTTGTCACCACCGTGACCCTGGCCGCGTCCTGATTCATCTCCCATTCCAGCATCTCCGCGGCGGAATTGACCGCAAAATAGCGCTGGTCCATCTTCTGGGCCTGGCTGAGACGGCCCGCGGCAGCCGTGCCCGCGGTGAGCACAACGGAGCCGACCACAGCGCAGATGATGAAGAAGAACAGGGCATAAATGAGGGTCGCGCCCTGCTCGGAGCGAAGTCTTGTTCGGATGCGGCTCATTTCCATGGCAATTCCCCCTCTCTGTTCAAACTCAGCGGCTCTCCTCCGGGCACACTGGTGGAGTATGCTGATATTATACCATTGTCGAAACAAAATTGCAAGGTCAGGAGCAAAAAAAGCCCCGTTCCAGCGGCGCGGAACGGGACTGTTCTCCGGAATCAGGCCTCAGCGTCCGTCTCCGGCGCCCCCTCTCCCCGCTCCTCCAGGGCCCGGACCAGATGCCGCTCCCCCCGGGCCAGGCACCGGGAGACGTTGGACAGGTGCCGCCCGGCCCGTGCGGCGATTTCCCGCTGGTTGAGCCCCTCCACATAGTACCAGCGCAGATAGGTGCGCTGCCGCCCGGTGAGGGCGCTGCCCGGCCGGGGCGCCTCCCGCAGCAGGGCGCAGGCGGAGCGCCGCCAGTCCCCGGAGCGGCGGTATTTGGGTTTTCTGCTGGTGTTCATTGGCCTCTCCTCCCAGGATTCTGAAAAAAAGAAGAAAAAAATCGGTTTCCCATCTTGACAATTCCCCCTCCTTCTGCTAACATGAATGAGCTGAATCGCGGCACAGGCCGCTGACGCGCTGGTTTAGCTCAGTTGGTAGAGCAGCTGATTTGTAATCAGCAGGTCGGGGGTTCGAGTCCGTCAACCAGCTCCAGTGGAATGCGGGAGATTACCCAAGTGGCTAAAGGGGGCAGACTGTAAATCTGTTGGCGCAAGCCTACTGTGGTTCGAATCCACAATCTCCCACCAGGGACGGACGCCCAGGCGTCCGTCCTTCCCACTGAACAACTGCATACGGGAGATTACCCAAGTGGCTAAAGGGGGCAGACTGTAAATCTGTTGGCGCAAGCCTACTGTGGTTCGAATCCACAATCTCCCATGAGAGGCGGATGCGCTCGCATCCGCCTTTTTTCGCGCCTCTATCAAACGTTTGTTCTATACTATCACCAATTGGCCGCTTTGTCAAGGGCTTGTTCCCCTGTTTTTCTTGCAATCGGTGATAGGGTTTGATAAAATAGGGAGAGAAGCCCATACTGTTGGGGGGTGTCAGGATGGAGAAGGTGGAAACCCTGGGCAAACGGCTGGCGCAGCTCATGGAGGAGCGGGAGCTGAACTACGACCGGCTGGGGCGGCTGCTGAACATGAAGCCGCAGACCCTCAACCGCTACGTCCTGGGCCAGCGGGAGCCGAAGGCCCGGGTGGTCACGGAGATGGCGGTGCAGCTGGACGTGGATCCCCTGTGGCTCCAGGGCTACGACGTGTCCCGCAGCGCCCAAAGCCCCCAGAGCGGCGGCGGCGGCCCACTGATTCCGGTGCTGGAGCACTGGGACCCGGAGCTGCCCGCCCACCGGCAGTCCCCCCTGCACTACCTCCCGGCGGAGGTGTCGGACCCGGAGAACTGCTTCTACCTGGTGGCCCAGGACGACAGCATGCGGGGCAGCGGCATCCAGCGGGGCGACCTGCTGCTCATCCGGCGGCAGTCCACCGCCCGCAGCGGACAAATCGTGCTGTGTGCCATGGACCGTCTGGAGCCGGCTCTGCGGCGCTTCCACCTCCAGGGCAGTTGGGCGGTGGTGCAGGCGGAGTCCCCCGGCGCGGTGCCCCGGCTCTACGCCCTCTCCGAGCTGGAGGGCGGCGTACTGCGCATTTTGGGCGTGGCGCTGAGCCTGCGGCGCAGCCTGGAATAACAAAAACCCCTGATTTCAGCCAGCTTCGGCGCCGGACGGCTGTTTTCGCCAACTTATCGCCCGCGAAGCCTGAAATCCACAGAGGATTTCCCCAAAGGGCGCTTCGCCCGCGTTTGGCCCGCCGCGATTGGACGAAAGCCAGCCCGCCCGCCGCTTTTGACAGATGAAATCAGTAATTCCTTAAAGGAGTGTTGCTATTGTGAATCAGATACCGGAACGCAAGAATTTAAAGGTTGAGGAGACCTGGGCCCTGGAGGATCTGTTCCCCTCCGACGAGGCCTGGAGCGCCGAGCTGGAGCGCGCCAAGGGCTATCCGGAGCAGATTGCCGCCTACGCCGGGCGGCTGGGCGAGAGCGCCGAAACGCTGCTGGCCTATCTGCGGCTGGACGACGAAATGAGCCTGTGCTTTGACAAGCTGGTGAACTACGTCATGCGCCGGGGCGACGAGGACACCCGGGTGGCGAAGTACCAGAACATGACCGCCCAGCTCATGCACCTCATCACCGCCCTGAGCACCGCCGCCTCCTTTGAGACCAACGAGCTGCTGGCCATCCCCGACGAGACGATGGAGCGGTTCTATGAGCAGTGCCCTGATTTGTGCCTCTACCGCCGCCGTCTGGACCTGCTGCGCCGCAAGCGGGAGCACATCCTCTCCCCCGCCGAGGAAAAGCTGCTGGCTCAGGCCGGACAGCTCAGCGATGTGAGCGAGAACGTGTTCTCCATGCTCAACGACGCGGACCTCACCTTCCCCGACGCCGTGGACGGCGAGGGCCAGAAGCGGCCCCTCACCCACGGCACCTATATCCCCATGATGCAGGGCCAGGACCGCGCCCTGCGCAAGTCCGCCTTTGAGAACCTCTACGGGGTCTACCGGCAGTTCCGCAACGTGTCCGCCGCCGCCCTGAGCGGTCAGTTCAAGACCCTGTGGTTCTTCGCCAGCGCCCGGCGCTACCCCTCCGCCCTCTCCGCGGCGCTGGACAGCACCGAGGTGCCCGAGTCGGTCTATCACCAGCTCATCGCCGCCGTGCGGGAGAATCTGCCCGCCCTGCACCGGTATGTGCGGCTGCGCAAGAAGCTGCTGGGGGTGGAGGAGCTGCACTTCTACGACCTCTACGCCCCCATGGTGAAGGATGTGGACTTTTCCGTGGACTTTGAGGCGGCCAAGGAGCTGACCCGGAAGGCTCTGGCCCCCCTGGGGGAGGAATACCTGTCCGTTCTGGAGCAGGGCTACCAGAACCGCTGGATTGACGTGCGGGAGAACGTGGGCAAGCGCTCCGGCGCCTACTCCGCCGGGCCGAAGGTCCACCCCTATGTGCTGCTCAACTACCACGACACCCTCAACGACGCCTTCACCCTCATCCACGAGATGGGCCACAGCCTCCACTCCTGGTACTCCAACCAGTGCCAGCCCACGGTGTACTCCGATTATGTCATCTTCGTGGCGGAGGTGGCCTCCACCTGCAACGAGGCCCTGCTCATGGAGCACCTGCTCAAGGTCACGGAGGACAAGGCCCGCCGGGCGTATCTGCTCAACTACTTCCTGGAGCAGTTCCGCACCACCCTGTTCCGGCAGACCATGTTCGCTGAGTTCGAGCTGAAGCTCAGCGAGCTGGTGCAGCGGGGCGAGGGCGTCACGGCGGATACCTGCTGTGATATTTACCGCAAATTAAACGAAGAGTATTTTGGCCCGGACATCGTTCTGGACGAGGAAATCGCGCTGGAGTGGGCCAGAATCCCCCATTTCTACTACAATTTCTACGTTTATCAGTACGCAACCGGCTACGCCGCCGCCATCGCCCTGAGCAGGCGGATTCTCAGCGGCGCGCCGGGCGCGGTGGAGGATTATCTGGGCTTCCTGAAGGGGGGCTGCTCCAAATCCCCCATTGAGCTGCTGAAGGGGGCGGGCGTGGACATGTCCACGGCGCAGCCCATCCGCGACGCTTTGACCGTATTCGACCAGCTCATCGGCGAGCTGGAGGAACTGTGCAAATAAGGAGGGATTTCTATGCCCAGCTACCGCATCGGCCGCATCAACGACGACATCAAGCAGGAGCTCTCCGCCATGCTGCCCACCCTGAAGGACCCCCGGGTCCGCGGCATCATCTCCATCACCCGGGTGGACACCACCGCGGATTTGCGCTACTGCAAGGTCTACGTCTCCGCTCTGGAGCAGGAGTCCATCGGCCAGGTCATCAAGGGCCTCAAGTCCGCCGCGGGCTATCTGCGCCGGGAGCTGGGGCACCGGATGAGCCTGCGCTACACCCCGGAGCTCCAATTCATCCCCGACGACTCCATCGACCGGGGCTCCCGGCTCATCCATATGATGGAGGAGCTGCACACAGAGGAGGAGTGAGGCGAAAACCGGGGAAAATTGTGCAGATTTCTTCCAATTTCCCCTTGCCTTTTCCCCCTCTGAGTGGTAAGATAGCAGTGTAGATAGTGAAAACCATAAGAGTGGGGCCTGCGCCCCGCTCTTTTCTTTGAGCCTTTTCCCTCCAAAAGAGGAGAAATGGAGGTGCAAGCGTGAAAAAAGTGAGTGAACTGACCGCCGAGCTGGCCGCGCCCCTGGTGGAGCAGGCCGGCTGCACCCTCTGGGACGTGGAGTACGTCCGGGAGGCGGGCACCTGGTACCTGCGGGTGCTGGTGGACTGTGAGGGCGGCGTGAGCATCGACCAGTGCGAGGCCATCAGCCGGCCGCTGAGCGACCTGCTGGACGAGGCGGACCCCATCGAGGGCAGCTATGTGCTGGAGGTGGGCTCCGCGGGCGCGGACCGGGCCCTCACCAAACCCGAGCACTTTGAACAGTGCATGGGCCGGGAGGTGGAGCTGCGCCTCTACCGCCCGGTGGAGGGCAGCAAGGAGCACCACGGCCCCCTGACCGGCTACGACAAGGGCGATGTGACCATCGCCACGGCCCAGGGAGAGCGGACCTTTGCGAAGAAGGACATCGGCCGGGTTCGCCTGTATGTTTCGTTTTAAGGAGCAGTATTCAATAATACTGGCACAAAGGAAGGGATGCAGAAGCATTCAGAACGAGGCGGAGGACGCAGGCAGGCCGACGCCTGTCAAGGACGACAACGAAGTTCTGGATGGTTCGGCGCCCTGAACTGTGTCAGGATTTTTGAAGGCTGCGACAAAGGTAAGGAGTTGAAGCTGTGACATGGCAAAGCGTATGAGTAAAAAGTCCGCCGTCTCCCCCGAGGTGCAGGCCTGGCGGGACGCACGGGACTTCTTCCAGGCTCTGGACGAGCTGGAGGAGAAGCGGGGCATCAAGAAGGAGTATATGATGGAGAAAATCCGTCTGGCTCTGGTGTCCGCCTATGAGAAGAATTTTAACGCCAAGAAGCCCCGCACCGACGCCCCCGAGGGCGAGCAGGGCGAAAACGGAGAGGGCGCTCCCGCCGCCCCCGCCGAGACCAGCGCCGCCAAGAAGGAGCGGGGCCTGGGCCTGGTGGTGGTCATGGACGAGGAGAAGAAGACCATCCGCATGACCCTCAAGCGGGAGGTCGTGGAGGTCGTGGACGACCCCGAGTGCGAAATCGCCCTGGAAGACGTGCAGAAGGTGCTGCCCAACGCCCATCTGGGCGACATCGTCAGCAAGGAGATCAAGCCCAAGAACTTCGGCCGCATCGCCGCCCAGACCGCCCGTCAGGTGGTCATTCAGGGCGTGCGCGAGGCGGAGCGGAACATGATCTATGACCGCTTCAAGGGCCTGAGGGAGGAAATCCTCTACGGCGTCATCACCCGCATCGACAACCGCTCCGGCGTCATCACCGTCCGGGTGCAGCACAACGGCGTGAGCGCCGACGCCCAACTGCTGCCGGTGGACCAGCGCAGCGATGAGACCTACACCGTGGACCAGCGCATCCAGGTCTATATCGCCGACGTGAAGCAGGGCTCCCGCCACGGCACCCAGATTCTGGCCTCCCGCACCCACGCGGCCCTGGTCCGCCGCCTGTTTGAGCAGGAGGTGCCCGAAATCCACGACGGCACCGTCATCATCGACTCCATCGCCCGGGAGGCGGGCAACCGCACCAAGATTGCCGTCCACTCCCAGAACCCGGATGTGGACCCCATCGGCGCCTGTGTGGGCACCTCCGGTGCCCGCGTGAACGCCATCGTGGACCAGCTCCGGGGCGAAAAGATGGACATCATCCTCTACTCCGCCGACCCGGCCGCCTATATCGCCGCCGCCCTCTCCCCCGCCATGGTGCTGGAGGTGCAGGCCGACGAGGAGGCCCACACCTGCCGCGTGGTGGTGCCCGACGACCAGCTCTCCCTGGCCATCGGCAAGATGGGCCAGAACGCCCGGCTGGCCGCCCGCCTGACCGGCTACAAAATCGACATCAAGAGCTACTCCGCCGCCCAGGCCGAGCAGGAGGAGGCCGAGCGCCTGGCCGGTGAGGAGCCGGAGGCGGACGCGCCTGTGGACGCGCCTGTGGAGGAGTCCCCGGAGGTGCCGGAGGCCGAAGCGGAGGACTGAGAGCATGCCCAAGAAGATTCCCATGCGCCAGTGCGTGGGCTGCCGGGAGATGAAGCCCAAGCGGGAGCTGATTCGGGTGGTCCGCAGCCCGGAGGGCGAGCTGTCCCTGGATTTCCGGGGAAAAAAGCCGGGCCGGGGTGCCTATGTGTGCCCGAAGCCGGAATGTCTCAAGCGCGCCCGCAAGAGCAACGCCCTGGGCCGGGCCTTCTCCCTGAAGATTCCCGAGGAGGTCTACGAGGCCCTGGAGCAGCAGATGGAGCAGCAGCGGGAGGTACACGTCTATGAGCTCTGAAGCCCTGCGCCTGCTGGGTCTGGCCCTGCGGGCCTCCCGCCTGGCTGTGGGCGAGGATATGAGCCGGGAGGCCGTGAACGCCCACAAGGCCCGGCTGCTGCTGCTCTCCTCCGACGCCGGAGAGAGCACCCGGCGTCGCTTCCAGAATCTGCGCACGGAGAAGCTGCCCCTGCTGGAGCTGGAGCAGAGCAAGGCGGAGCTGGGCGCGGCCCTGGGCCGGGAGAGCTGCGCGGTGTGCGCGGTGACGGACCTGGGTCTGGCCAGCCGCGTGGCGGCCCTGCTCGCCGCGGAGCACCCAGAGCTGGCACCGTATGCCGAGGCCCTGGCCGCCCGTCAGGCGAAAGCTCAGCGCCAGAAGAAAGAGAAGCCCGGAAAAAAATAATCCCGCCCCTCCGGGACGGGTGGAGATAGGAAGCTGACGCCCCGGTCCGCCGGGCCGGGGGTCGGAAGACTGTGATCATATTGGAGGTGTCCAATCGATGAGTTTAGACCAGAAATATCGCGTGCGGGAGGTCGCCAAGGACTTCGCGCTCAACGGAAAGCCGGTGGGCAACAAAAAGGTGATGGAGGTGCTGACCAAGTACGCCCACGCCCCCAGCTCCACCAGCGCCGCCCTGACCGACACGGAGCTCTCTCTGGTGTTTGAGGTGCTCACCCAGACCAACCAGATCGAGAGCCTGGAGGAGGTCTTCCGGGAGACCTACCACGAGAAGAAGCCCGCGCCCGCCAAGGCTCCGGCCAGAAAGCCGGAAAAGGCGCCTCAGAAGCCCAAAGCGGAGGCTCCCAAGGCCGAGCCTCAGAAGGCGGAAAAGCCTCAGGCCCCCAAGGCCGAGCCCAAACAGGCCGAGAAGCCTCAGAAGCCCAAAGCGGAGCCTCAGAAGGCCGACAAGCCTCAGCAGCCCAAGGCTGACAAGCCCAAGGCCGAGCCCCAGAAGGCTCAGCAGCCCAGGCAGGCCAAGAAGGCCGACAAGCCCCAGCAGCAGCCCATGAGCCGGGTGCCCCAGCGCAAGGTGGTCAACACCCGCAAGAGCGCCGACGTGAACCTGGACCGCTACGACTCCCATCTGGACGACCTGGCGGGCGACCGCGCGGACAAGATGGAGCGGGGCAAGCAGAAAATCAACTCCCGCCGCTCCCAGCAGCAGAAGCAGGGCAAGCAGAGCGCCCGCCGCCGTCAGGAGGAGCAGCAGCAGAAGATGCGCCGTCTCCAGATGGAGGCCGCCCGCAAGGCCCCGGTCAAGGTCCAGATTCCCGACGAAATCACCGTGGGCGAGCTGGCCAGCCGCATGAAGAAGACCGCCGCCGAGGTGGTCAAGGCCCTGATGATGAACGGCGTCATGGCCGCCGTCAACGAGACCATCGACTTCGACACCGCCGCCATCATCGCCGAGGAGATGGGCTGCAAGGTGGAGAAGGAGGTCGTCGTCACCATCGAGGAGCGCCTCATCGACACCGCCGAGGACAAGGAAGAGGATCTGGAGCCCCGCGCCCCCGTCATCGTGGTCATGGGCCACGTGGACCACGGCAAGACCTCCCTGCTGGACTATATCCGCAAGTCCAGCGTGGCTGCTGGTGAGGCCGGCGGCATCACCCAGGCCATCGGCGCCTACCAGGTCAAGGTGAACGACAAGACCGTCACCTTCCTGGACACCCCCGGCCACGAGGCCTTCACCGCCATGCGCGCCCGCGGTGCCATGGTCACGGACATCGCCATTCTGGTGGTGGCGGGCAACGACGGCATCATGCCCCAGACCGTGGAGGCCATCAACCACGCCAAGGCCGCCGAGATTCCCATCGTGGTGGCTGTCAACAAGATGGACCTGCCCGGCGCCGACGCCGACCGGGTCAAGCAGGAGCTGACCAAGTACGACCTGCTCAGCGAGGACTGGGGCGGCGACACCATCGTGGTGCCCATCTCCGCCAAGACCGGCGAGGGCATCGAGGAGCTGCTGGAAAACGTGCTGCTGGTGGCCGAAATGCGCGAGCTCAAGGCCAATCCCAACCGCGCCGCCAAGGGCGCCGTCATCGAGGCCCGTCTGGACAAGGGCCGCGGCCCCGTGGCCACCCTGCTGGTGCAGAACGGCACCCTCAAGCAGGGCGACATCATCATCGCCGGCACCGCCGTGGGCCGCGTGCGCGCCATGACCGACTACCGGGGCCGCCGCCTCAAGGCCGCCGGTCCCTCCGTGCCCGTGGAAATCACCGGCATGAGCGAGGTCCCCGGCGCGGGCGACGACTTCTACGCCGTGGCCGACGAGCGCATGGCCCGCACCCTGGCCGAGCAGCGCAAGGAGGAGCAGAAGGCCGCCGCCGCCGCGCCTCAGGCCAAGAAGGTCAGCCTGGACGACCTGTTCTCCCAGATGCAGCAGGGCGAGCTGAAGAGCCTGAACATCGTTGTCAAGGCCGACGTGCAGGGCAGCGTGGAGGCCGTCAAGCAGAACCTCGAAAAGCTCAGCAACGAGGAGGTCCAGGTCCGGGTCATCCACGGCGGCGTGGGCGCGGTGAACGAGAGCGATGTCATGCTCGCCTCCACCTCCAACGCCATCATCGTGGGCTTCAACGTCCGGCCCGACCCCCTGGCCAAGGCCATGGCCGACCGGGACAAGGTGGACATGAGAATGTACCGCGTCATCTACGAGTGCATCGAGGAGATCGAGGCCGCCATGAAGGGCATGCTGGCCCCCACCTTCAAGGAGGTGGAGCTGGGCCGCGTGGAGGTCCGTCAGGTCTACAAAATCACCAACGTGGGCATCGTCGCCGGCTCCTACGTTCTGGAGGGCAAGGTCACCCGCTCCGCCCAGCTTCGTCTGGTCCGGGACGGCATCGTGATTCACGAGGGCGCCATCGCCACCCTCCAGCGCTTCAAGGACTCCGTCAAGGAGGTCGCCGCGGGCTACGAGTGCGGCATCACCCTGGAAAAGTTCTCCGACATCAAGGTCGGCGACATCTTTGAATGCTTTGTCATGGAGGAAGTGGCGCGGTAATGAAGACCATCGCAGTTGTGGGTCTGGGCCTCATCGGCGGCTCTCTGGCCGCCGGCCTCCGGGGCTTTGAGGACTATCAGGTCACGGGCCTCGTGCGCCGTCAGGCCACTGCCGACTACGCTCTGGAGCATCAGGTGGTGGACGCGGTGAGCCTGGACCCGGCCGCCGTCCTGCCTCAGGCAGACGTCACCTTTCTGTGCATGAACCCCCGGCAGATTACGGCCTACCTTCAGGAGCACCGCTCCGATTTCAAGGCCGGGAGCCTGGTCTGCGACGTGTGCGGCATCAAGGGCGCCATTCTGGAGGCCGCCGAGTGTCTGCCCCCCGAGGTGGACTTCATCGGCTGCCACCCCATGGCGGGCACGGAGTTCTCCGGCATTGAGAACTCCTTCCCCACCCTGTTCCGGGGTGCCCACTTCATCCTCACCGCCCGGCCGGAGAGCACGCCGGAGCATGTGGCCCTGATTCGGCGCATGGCCGCCTTCCTGGGCTGCCGGGACATCGTGTGCACCACCGCCGAGCAGCACGACTCCATCATCGCCTACACCAGCCAGCTCATGCACATTGTGGCGGCGGCGGTGTGCGACGACGCGGAGCTGTTCCAGTGCCGCGGCTTCGAGGGCGGCAGCTTCCGGGACGTGACCCGGGTGGCGGCCATGGACGTGGACATGTGGACGGAGCTGTTCAGCCTGAACGCCCCGGCCCTGTCGAAGGTGCTCCAGCGCATGGAGGACAACCTCCACTCCTACCGCACCGCCATCGAAAACGCGGACGTGGAGCGCATCCACACCAAGCTCACCTACTCCAGCGAGCGCAAGCGCCGGATGAGCCTGCCCGGCCCCGGCCAGTTCACTCTGGAGGCCCTTCATAAGTGAGAAAAATCCCTGTCAGACCGCTCTGACGGGGATTTTTTCATTAAAAACGGGAAATTTCCCTCCCGCAGGCATATCCGTCCGGCGCGGGCATAGAATGAAAGCGTGAGGGCGGCGGACGGCGGCGCGGAACAGTTGCTTCGTATCTGAAATTTACATTTTATTCATAATCTGTTGACAGAATGGACGCTTTTCTGACCCGCCGGTGTGCTATACTCAACCAGCTAAAGAAAAGGGGCTCACCGAAGCTGTGAAGCCCCGTCCTCCGGCGCGGAGGACCGTACCTTTCTGCTGTCCCATTCGTCGGCAAGCGCCCTCGCAGGGGACAGACCAACGTTTCCAAATCCTCCCGATTTGTGTCCATAGAACGACCCCCTCCCGACGCCGGGAGGGGGCCGCTTTGATTTTCAGCCTTTCTCAGGAAGCCTGATTACTTCTTCCACAGCCCGTG
>CACZUK010000063.1 GCA_902784305.1 Oscillospiraceae bacterium
CAGCACCACGTTCCCCTCCCGGAGCAAATCCCCGCTCTCGGCCAGGGTGCGCTCAAAGACCAGATTCTCCAGGTCGCTGGTGTCATCCTCCAGAGTCACATAGGCCAGCAGCTTGTTGTTCCGGGAGGTCTTGCGCTTCACCGTGGTGACCACTCCCGCCAGACGCATCCGCTGCCCGTCCCGGTAGGTTTTCGGACCCTCTTCGTCGGCGAAATCCTGCCGCACGGAGCCAATGCTCACCGCGCCGCTGTCCTTTGCCTGCTTGCGGTAGTGGTCCATGGGGTGGCCGGAGAGGTAGAGGCCCGTGGTCTCCCGCTCCATGCGCATGAGCTCCTGCCCGGTGTACTCCGGCACATCGGGCAGAGGCGTCTCCGGCACCGGAGCGCTCTCGTCCATGCCGCCGAAGAGGTCAAACTGCCCCTCCAGATTCCGCTTACGGGCCGCGGCAATGCCGTCGAGCACCGGATTCATCACCCGCAGCAGCTGGCTGCGGCGCGCGCCCAGGCAGTCCAGCGCCCCGCACTTTATCATATTCTCCAAAGCGCGGCGGTTTAAGTCATTGCCGAACATTCTCTGGCAAAAATCCTGGAAATTGGCAAATTTCCCCCGCTCCCGCCGGTCCTGGACGATGCTGCTCACCAGAGCTCGGCCCACGCCCTTGATGGCGGCCAGTCCGAAGCGGATGTTGCCGCCGCTGACGGTGAAGTCCGCGCCGGACTCGTTCACGTCCGGGGGCAGCAGGGCGATGCCCATGTCCCGGCACTCGTTGATGTACTCGGCCACCTTGTCGCTGGAGTCCAGCACGCTGGTGAGCAGCGCCGCCATGTACTGACAGGGGTAGTGGCATTTGAAATAGGCCGTCTGATAGGCCACAATGGCGTAGCAGACCGCGTGGGCCTTGTTGAAGGCATAGTTGGCAAAGTCGTAGATGTCGGAATAGATGGCCTTGGCGATGTGCTCCGGGATGCCGTTGGCGATGCAGCCCCTGATGCCGCGGCTCTCGTCGCCGTAGATGAAGGCCTGCTCCTCCTGCTGAATCTGCGCGGCCTTCTTCTTGGAGATGGCCCGGCGCACCATGTCCGCGCCGCCCAGGGAGTACCCGGCCAGCTGCTGGAAAATCATCATGACCTGCTCCTGGTAGACGATGCAGCCGTAGGTGACGGCAAGAATCGGCTCCAGACTGGGGTGGAGGTAGCTGATTTTGCCCGGGTCCAGCTTGCTGGCAATGAACTTGGGGATGGACTCCATGGGGCCCGGCCGGTAGAGGGCCACAATGGCGGTCAAATCCTCGATGCTGGAGGCGCGCATCTGCACGCACACCCCGGTCATGCCCGCGCTCTCCATCTGGAACACGCCGGCTGTCTTGCCCTCCTGGAGCATTTGGAAGGTGGCCGCGTCGTCCTCCGGGATGGTTTGCAGGTCGAAGTCCGGCTCCGTCTCCCGGATGAGCTTCTGGGCGTCGTCCAGAATGGTCAGGTTCCGCAGGCCCAGAAAGTCCATTTTCAGCAGGCCCAGCTCCTCCAGCGTGGTCATGATGTACTGGGTGACAATGGCCTCGTCGTTCCGGGCCAGGGGCACATATTCGTAGACCGGCCGCCGGGTGATGACCACGCCCGCGGCGTGGCGGGACGCGTGGCGGGGCATGCCCTCGATTTTTTTGCAGGTGTCGATGAGCCTGCGCACCTGCTCGTCGCCCTCGTAGCGCTCGCGCAGCTCCTTGGAGAGCTTGAGCGCGTCGTCCAGGGTGATGTGCAGGGTGGTGGGCACCAGCTTGGACAGGGCGTCCGTGTCGGCATAGGGAAAGCCCATCACCCGGCCCACGTCCCGAATCACGCCCCGGGCGGCCATGGTGCCGAAGGTGACGATTTGGGCCACATGGTCGTAGCCGTAGCGCCGGTTGACGTAGTCTATGACCTCGCCCCGGCGGCGGTAACAGAAGTCCATGTCGATGTCGGGCATGGTGACGCGCTCCGGGTTCAGAAAGCGCTCGAAGTAGAGGTCGTACTTCATGGGGTCCACGTCGGTGATGCCCAGACAGTAGGCCACCATGCTGCCCGCCGCGCTGCCGCGGCCCGGCCCCACTGGAATGTTTTGGCCCTTGGCATAGCCCACAAAATCGGCTACAATGAGGAAGTAGTCCACAAAGCCCAGCTTTGTGATCATGTCCATCTCGTACTCCAGCCGCTCCCGGTAGCCCTCCGGGTCCCGGGGATAGCGGCGCTCGTAGCCCTCCCGGCACCAGCGCGCAAAGAGGGTGTCGGCGGTGTCGCCCTCGGGGTAATGGAACTCCGGCAGGTGATAATGGCCGAATACAAAGTCCATCTGGCACTGTTCGGCAATTTTTGCCGTATTTTCCACCGCCTCGGGCCAGTCGGGGAAGAGGTCAAGCATCTCCTCCTCGCTCTTGATGTAGAACTCCTCGGTTTCAAAGCGCATCCGGCCCGGGTCGTCCAGCACCCGGCCCGTCTGCACGCACATGAGCACATCCTGGGCCTGGGCGTCCTCCCGGGTGAGGTAGTGGGCGTCGTTGGTGGCCACCAGAGGGATGCCTGTCTCCCGGTGGAGGCGAATCAGGCCCTCCAGCACCAGCTCCTGGGCAGCGATGCCGTGGTTTTGCAGCTCCAGGTAGTAATTGCCCTCCCCCATCAGCTCCCGCATCATCAGGGCGTGGGTTTTGGCATCCTGATAGCGCTCGGCGCTCAGCAGCCGGGGAAGCTCACCGGCCAGACACGCACTCAGGGCAATCAGGCCCTCATGGTGCTCCCGCAGCAGCGCCAGGTCGATGCGCGGCCGGTTGTAGAAGCCCTCCAGATTGGCCTGGGAGACCATGTAGGAGAGGTTCCGGTAGCCCTCCTCGTTTTTGCACAGCAGCACCAGGTGCCGGGCCTCGCTGTCCAGCTCCCGGACCTTGTCGGTGAGGCGGCGGGGCGCCACATAGACCTCGCAGCCGATGACGGGCTTCACGCCCCCCGCCTTGCAGGCCTTGTAGAAGTCCACCACGCCGTACATGTTCCCGTGGTCGGTGATGGCCACGGCCTCCTGGCCCAGCGCCTTCACCCGCTCCACCAGCTCCCGGATGCGGCAGGCGCCGTCCAGCAGGGAGAACTCCGTGTGAACGTGCAAGTGTACAAACGCCATGTGGCT
Source organism: Oscillospiraceae bacterium (assembly GCA_902784305.1). Classification (GTDB taxonomy): domain Bacteria; phylum Bacillota; class Clostridia; order Oscillospirales; family Oscillospiraceae; genus Onthomonas. Next base: position 3,145 of record CACZUK010000063.1, read on the forward strand.
CCTCCTTTGTCGTGTCTCCCAATTTTCTCACAGTTTCGGTTGTTATCCGGCTTTTTATGCTGAAAAAGGGCGCAATTCCGCCTCAGCAGTAATACATGCCGCCGTAGCCGCCGGGGAAGCAGCAGCTGTTGCACAGCAGATTGAGCACGAACATGGACGCGCACCAGCCCATGGTGCCGCTGACGCAGTAGTTGGCGCTCTGCTGCTGGTAGAAGCCGCCGGTCATCTGGAGCTGCTGGAGCACCATCCGATACTCCAGATTGCCCGGGTCCAGCCGGACCGCCTGCTGCATCTGCTGCAGGGCCAGAATCCGGTTGCCCAGACCGGAGTTGGCCAGGGCGCTGAGGTAGTACCACCGGGCGCTGCGGCGGCGCGGCTCCACCTGCTCCAGCTCCGAGAGGGCCTGCTGAAAGGCCTGCTGCTGGAGCAGCTGCCAGGCCCGGCGCAGCTCCGGGGAGTCCCCGACGCCCGCGTCCCCTCCGGCGCTCTGGGCGCGGCGGGCCCAGTCGTAGGCCCCGGAGAAGGGGTCGGCGTACTGAGAGTGACCCGCGCCGCCGTAGCCGGGCTGCTGGTACTTCTGGGGGTTGTTGATCTGGTCGTAGGCGGCGTTGATCTCATTCATCCGCCGGGCGCACTCCGGGTCATTGGGGTGCAGGTCCGGGTGGTACTGCTTCGCCAGGCGGCGATAGGCTTTCTTGATCTCGTCCGGCGGCGTGTCCGGCGTCACACCCAGCACCTTATAGGGGTCGTCTATCATTCTCCACCTTCTCCTTGTTCCGTCCCTGAACGCTCAGGCTTGTTCTTTCCCTTCCGGCTCTGCCTGCGCTGCCGTTCCACCCACTGGCACCACACGCCGGAGTACAAAATGTTGCGCAGCAGGTCCAAATCCTGCTCCAGAGGCAGCTGTTCAAAGGCCAGCGTCGCCTCTCCCATCAGCAGCTCCAGGGTCTCCCGGGCGCGGAAGTCTCCCTGCCGCTCCCGAAACCGGGCCACCGGATTCCAGCGGCCCCGCTTCCGGTCCGCCTCCTCGTCCAGCACCGCGTCCATCACATAGATGAAGCGGCCCAGAGCCTCGCCCAGAGCGCGCAGCTGCGGCGCGAAGAAGCTCTCCTCTGCCGTCAGCAGCCGGGCCATCAGTGCTCCGAAGGCGGCGCTGGCGGCGTCTAAATCCGCGCTGTTGGCCCGCTCCAGCGCACTCAGCCGCTCCAGCTGCTCCTCCATGCCCCGGCACTGCTCCGGCCAGCGCTGCCGGATGGTCCGGTAGGCGCCCCGCAGCCGCCGGGCGTAGGTCAGACAGCTCAGCTTCTGCTCGTCTCTCCAGTCGTCCAGACACTTGTGGTAGGCCAAAGCCACGTTCATATCCGCCGCATAGTCTGTCCACCGGCTGCTGCGCCAGCTCTGACGCCGCAGCGGGTGGGCCGGGCAGCGCAGCGTTCCGGTTTTCAGCTCCGGCTCGTCCAGAGCGTCCAGCAGCAGCACCAGAAAGCTCAAATCGTAGGTCAGGCTCAGCCGGGCCAGCGCCCCGTGCCGCTCCCCGATGGTCCGGCACAGGCCGCAGTATACCTGACGATAGCGCGCCACCTGCTCCGGGCTGAGCTGGGCGGCGTTCGCCACAACATAGCCAAACACGGCCAAAACCTCACTGATTAGCGGCGGTGTAGATGTCCAGCATGTCCTCCCGGTCCAGCTTCACAAAGCTGCCGATGGTCCGGCTGGACTGATATGAGCACATATCCGCCAGCTGCCGGAGCACCAGATCCGTCTGCACCCCCACGCAGCCGCCCAGGCTGATGGGCATGCCGATGGTGTGCCAGTAGTCCATCAGGCCCCGGATGGTGAGCAGGGCGCACTGCTCGTCCTCGTCGCAGCGCAGGCCCAGCACCGCGCGGCCCAGGTGGGCGAAGCGCTGGAGGTCCTTTCTGCACACAAACTGCGCCCAGTGGGGCCACATGGCGCTGAGCGACGCGCCGTGGGCCAGGTCAAACAGGGCGCTGAGCTGGTGGCCCAGCTGGTGGACGGCGAAGTCCTTGGGCCGGCCCAGGCCGGTGAGGTCGTTGTGGCTCAGGCTGCCCGCCCACATCAGCTCGCTGCGGGCCTGGAGGTTGTCCGGCTCGTTGACGGCGATGAGGCCGTTCTCCATCACCACCCGGAGCAGGCCCTCCGCGATGGCGTCGGTCATCTGGTTCACGCTGCCGTCGCTGGAGAAGTAGCGCTCCAGGGTGTGCATCATGATGTCCGTCACGCCGCAGGCGGTCTGATAGGCCCCCAGAGACACAGTGAGCTCCGGGTCCAGAATGGCAAAGCGGGGGCGGTTGTGGGGGGTGTTGCAGCCCCGCTTGACCTGGGCGGCCTCGTTGGTGAGCACCGCCGAGTCGCTGGTCTCGCTGCCCGCGGCGGCGATGGTTAGCACGCTGCCCACGGCGATTTCGCCCTCCACCTTGCGCTTGCCCTCAAAGAAGTCCCAGACCTCGCCGCCGCTGTACAGGCCCATGGCCACGGCCTTGCAGGTGTCCAGCACGCTGCCGCCGCCCACGGCCAGCAGGAAGTCGATGTCCTTGTCCCGGTAGCGGTCCGCCAGGTCCTGGGCAAAGGCCAGACGGGGGTTGGGCTGCACGCCGCCCTCCACGTAATAGGTCAGGCCCTCCGCGTCCAGGGCGTCGGTCACCTTTTGCAGCGTGCCGTTGCGCACGGCGCTGCCGCCGCCGTAGACCACCAGCACCCGGGAGCCGCCGTGGTCCCGGACCGCCCGTCCTGCCTGCCGGACCTCTCCGGCACCGAAAATCACCCGCGTGGGCACGCAGTAGCTAAAGCTGTTCATATGCTCTCTCTCCTTTTTTGCAGCGTGGATGCCGCGCCCCGGTGAGGCGCCGCGGTTGCCGTTTTCCAATGGTATCAGTATACCGTTTTTTCCCCGAAATGCAAGGCCGCGGCCCGGGGACGATTGTTAAACTTCCGTGAAAACCGTCCCGCACCCCGAAACTGCCCGTCAAGGCCGTTCCGGAGGGAGTGGGTCGTCCCCTGCCCCGCTTCTCGTCCGTTTCGTCACCTCTGCTCAACTTTGTATGATAGCACAAATCAAATTTTTCAACTCGCTTTCTTTTAAGTATAAATCCCGCCCGTTTTAGTTGAATATTTTACGAATTGATGAGCTTATCTTATGTCACGCGGGGTCGAACTACTCTTTCACGCGGTTATTCTCTGAAAAATATTGCCAGATACGAAAAGATAATTGGTAAAAATAACCGTATACAATCGCGAATATTGCTGTAATTCTACGATTAAATTAGAAATATATATGTTCGTTTCCAGATTTCGATGGTTCTCTCCCCTTGTTATTTTTCCCGAAAATTGTTATACTTTTGAGTAATCACGAATCAAACGGACCGGCTTGTCCACAGATAACGAAAAGGGGACATTTCTATGGCAGTTAAATATATGACCCTGCTCAATGAGCTTCACCACGACATCCGCATGGGCGTCTACCGCGAGACCGGGCGCCTGCCCACCGAAATGCAGCTGGCCAAAATGTACAGCGTGAGCCGTCAGACGGTGCGCCGCGCCCTGGGCATTCTGGCCGAGGAGGGGCTTATCGAGCGCCGTCAGGGCAGCGGCTCCCGGCTGCTGGACGCGCCCGCGGTCTGGGCCGGAAACAACGTGGCGGTCATCGCCACCTTCATGGACGACTATATCTTCCCCACTCTGCTCCACCACATCCAGAGCGTGATGGAAAAGCACAGCTTCTCCACCCTGGTCTACGCCACCCAGAACAAGCTCAACCGGGAGCGGGAAATTTTGCAGATTCTCATCGACAACCCCGTGCGCGGCGTGCTGGTGGAGGGCGTAAAGAGCGCCCTGCCCAACCCCAACCTGGACCTGTACCGGCAGCTGGAGCGCATGGGCATCCCGGTGGTGTTCTTCCACTCCAGCTACCCGGAGCTGGGCGCGGTGTGCGTCTGCGAGGACAACGAGGGCGGTGCTTATCAGGCGGTGGAGTACCTGATTGAGAAGGGACACCAGAAAATCGGCGGCATCTTCAAGAGCGACGACCGGCAGGGCCTCCAGCGCTGTCTGGGCCTGTTCACGGCCATGCGGGAGCACGGCCTGCCCTACCCGGAGGAGAACATCCTGTGGTTCACCACCGAGCAGCGGGCGGAGATGATGGACGCGGGCCGCTCCCGCTGCCTGGCCCACTACCTCCAGAACGAGGGCAAGGACTGCACCGCCATTGTGTGCCACAACGACGAAATCGCCCACAGCCTGATGCAGGTGCTGGAGCAGCTGGGTCTGCGCGCTCCGGAGGATGTGGCCGTGTGCAGCTTCGACAACACCTATTACAGCGACATGGGCACCACGCCCGTCACCTCTCTGGGCCACGAGTCGGGCATTGTGGGCCGTCTGAGCGCGGAGGCTCTGGTCTCCCTGATTCTCGGCGACAGCGCCCAGTCCCAGAAGGTGGAGTGGAAGCTCAACATCAAAAAAAGCACCTGAGGGCCCAGGTTTGAGGCTGTATCCCAAAACGGGAAGCTCCGCGCTTCTCACGGCCTGCGTTTTAACGCAGGCCGTCCCATTTGCCCTTTGGCCCCCCGCTCTTCGTTCCGATTCCGACTTCTCCAGGAGGTGCGTGCATGTTTGAGGTTTTCTTCGTGGACGGCGACACATCCGACTGCAGCGCCCTGCGTTGGGCCCTCAACTGGGAGCAGCTGGGCTTCACCTGCACCGGAGAGGCTGCGGACGGTGAAATCGCCCTCTCCCTGCTACGCCGGCAGCGGCCGGACCTGCTGGTGACGGCGCTGGACCTGCCCTACCTGAACGGGCTGGAGCTGTGCCGCCGCATCCGGCAGGAGTTTCCCAGAACCCGCCTGCTCATCGTCTCCAGCAGCCAGCGCCCGGAGGACCTTCAGGCCGCCATTGAAATCGGCGTGGACGGCTACCTCTTCAAGCCCGTGGACGGGCCGGAGCTCATGGCCGCCGTGCTGCGCCTGCGCTCCGCTCTGGAGGCCGGACAGCGCCGGGAGGAGGACAGGCTGACCCTGCGCCAGCGGGCGGACGCCTATCTGGAGTACGAGCGGGTGCGCTTCTTCGAGGACCTGGTGACGGGCATCCTCCCGGTGGGCGAGCTCTACGACCAGGCCCAGCGCCTGGGCATCGACCTGCGCGCGGACGAGTACAGCTTCCTGCTCTGCCGCGTGCATCTCCTCGCCCGGGACACCGCTCTGCTGGAGCGCGTGGAGCGCGCCATGGCGGATTTGAAGGTTTTATTCGACAAATCCGCACAATTTGAGCTGTTTTCCATCCATCGCGTCAGCTTCGCCGTGCTCATCAAGGCCGACACCGGACGCATGGACGCCCAGGTCTCCTTCTGCGTGCGCAATATTCGCCGCAGCTTTCTCTCCCTGGGGGACCGGGGTCAGTGGGCGGCGGCCATCTCCTCCCCCGTGACCCGGGTCAGCGCTCTGAGCGAGTGCTTCGACGAGGCCTGCGAGATTCTGGGCTACTCCTATCTCATGCCCGGCCAGCAGATACTCAACCCGGAGAATGTGCGGGACATCCAGAAGAACGACCTGGAGCTCCAGCTGAAAAAGCTGCCCACGCCCATCCCCCTGTCCGAGGAGCTGGACCTCTACCTGCGCACGGGCACGCCGGAGGAGGGCCGCCTGTTCGCCCTGCGCTGCGCGGACGCCTACGGCGCCCCGGCTCTGGAGATTCCGTCCCTGTGCCGTTACCTCATGATGCGTATTCGCATGGCCACCCAGGCCTATGTCATCCACAGCCTGCACCTGGAGGCCGAGGATTTGCTCAGCGCCGTGGAGGGGATGCCCTCCATCGACCGCATCTTCGGCCGGGAGGGCACGCTGCGCTACCTCACCGCCCTGCTGGTCCGCTGCGCGGAGCTGCGGGATTCCTCCAGCTGGAGCCGCTATCACCCCTCCATCCGGCAGGGTCTGCGCTGCATCGACCAGAACTTCACCGACCCCGCCCTCTCCCTGAGCCAGGTGGCGGAGGCCGCGGGCCTGAGTCCCAACTACCTCTCCACCCTCTTCCGCAAGGAGGTCGGCTCCACCTTCGGGGAGTATCTGACCGAAAAGCGCATGGCCCGGGCCAGAGAGCTGCTGCGCTCCACGGCCCTGCGCAGCGCCCAAATCGGCCAGGCCGTGGGCTATCAGGACGCGCACTACTTCTCCAATCTCTTCCGCAAGACCCAGGGCTGCACCCCCAGAGAGTACCGCGCCCGCAGCCGGGAAGACAAGGAGCCCACCCGCTCCGTCGTCCCGGAGCGAAAGGCGCCGGAGCAGTGAGCTTCCTTCCAGACAGGCCGGGCTTGCGGCATTTCTTCCAAAAACGGCAAAAAACGGCTGGCAGTCCAACTGTCAGCCGTTTTTTGTCTCAATTCTTCCCAAAACTGTCATTCCTGCCGGTCTGACAGCCCCGGAAACGCTGTGATTACACCACCAGGAAGAACTTCACCAGGAAGAGGGCGGAAATCACATAGGTCAGCACGCTGACGTCCTTTGCCTTGCCGGTGAACACCTGAATGATGGTGTAGGAAATCAGGCCGATGCCGATGGCGTGGCCGATGGAACCGGAGATGGGCATGGCGATGAGCATCAGAGCCACCGGGACCAGCTCATCGACGTTGTCAAAGTTGATCTTGGACAGGCCGGAGAGCATCAGGATGCCCACGTAAATCAGGGCGGAGGAGGTGGCGGCGGCGGGCACAATCGCGGCCAGAGGCGCGATGAACATGCAGGCCAGGAACAGGATGCCGGAGGTCAGAGCGGTCAGGCCGGTGCGGCCGCCGGCCTCCACGCCGGAGGCGGACTCCACGAAGGTGGTGACGGTGGAGGTGCCGGTCAGAGCGCCGGTGACGGTGCCCACGGCGTCGGAGAGCAGGGCCTCCTTGAGCTGGGGCATGTTGCCCTCCTCGTCCACCATGCCGGCACGGGAGGCGGTGCCCACCAGGGTGCCGATGGTGTCGAACATGTCGATCATGCAGAAGGTCAGAATCAGGGTGATGGCGGTGAACCAGCCCACCCTGAAGAAGTCCTTAAAATCGAACTTGAACAGGGTGATTTCCACCATATCCTTCACAGGAGGTGCCCAATGGGCGGTGGCAAGGCTGGCGAAGGGGTTGCCGCCCAGAACGACAAAGTCGCCGACCCAGTAGACAATGCTGGCCACCAGCATGCCCATGAGCACGGAGCCCTTGACGCCCTTGTGGGAGAGGATGATGATGGCGAACAGGCCCACGGACATGGTGACAACGGTGAGAATCATCACCTTGAACTCCGCGCCCATGTTGTTGCGCAGCACGCTGGGGGTCAGGGCGCCGAAGAAGTCCCGCATCATGTAGAAGGGGGCCTGATACTCGTTGCCCTCGGCGTAGATGCCCACATTGGAGCCGAAGCCGATGTTCATCAGCATCATGCCGATGGCCGGGGAGATGCCCAGGCGCACGCCCAGGGGGATGGCGTCCACGATTTTCTCCCGGATGTTCAGCACGCTGAGGATGATGAAGACGATGCCCTCAATCAGGATGATGCACAGCGCGGCCTGGAAGGCGTTGGTGTAGTCGATGGAGCAGATGGCGGCGATGTTCGCCACCACCACGGCAAAGAAGCTGTTCAGGCCCATGCCCGGTGCCATGGTGAAGGGCTTGTTGGCCAGGAAGGCCATGCAGAAGGTGCCCACGGCGCTGGCGAGGCAGGTGGCCATGAACACGGCGTTCCACAAGGGCTGGCCCTCGGAGCCGAAGTTGGTGAGCAGGTTGGGGTTCAGGGCGATGATGTAGGCCATGGTCATGAAGGTGGTCACACCCGCCACGATTTCTGTGCGCACATCAGTGCCATTTTCGGTCAGCTTGAAAAGTTTTTCCATAGCTTGTCCTCCTTCTCTCTCTTGAAGACAGTCGGCGCTGCCGACAGCCCCCTCTCCGGGGACCAGCTTCATTCTACCACAGCCGGGCGCAAAGTGCTATACCCAGTCTCGACAATCTTTTCTCTCCCAGACCGTCCATTGTGTCAAAAACGGCGAGAGGCAGGTCTCCCTGCCTCCCGCTTGCGCTCAAACCAGCTCCAGCAGCTCCGGGAAGGCGTGAATCTCCGCCTCCGGATGGGCCACGGTGCCGATGCCGTAGGCGGCGTAGAGGAAGTCCACGCCCGCCCAGGCGCACTCGTCCGCGTCGCCCTGGGTGTCCCCCACATAGAGGGCGTTTTGGAGTCCGAAGCGCTCCATCAGGGTGCGGATGGTGACGCCCTTCCGCTCCATGGTGTCCTCCCAGCACAGCCAGCCCTCCACATAGGGCCGCAGGCCGCAGCTGTCCAGAACCACCTCGATGTAGCCCTTCTGACAGTTGGACACGATGAACAGCCGGTGGTCCTTTGCCAGCTCCCTGAGGGTCTCCGCCACGCCGGGGTAGAGCACGCCGGGGTCATCGACCAGCAGCTCGTTCTCCTTGTCCCAGAGGCTGCGGGAGAGCTCGTCCTTCTGGACCCGGGTGAGGCCGGGGAGCAGGGTGTCCAGAAACACGTCCATGGGCTGGCCGAACAGCGGCTCCAGTTGGGGCCTGGTCCAGTGGATGGGTCGGCCCAGGTACTCCGTGGCGGCGATGGACCAGAATTTTGCCACCTTGTCGCAGGAATACCAGAGGGTGCCGTCCACGTCAAAGATGATGCCGTCGTAAGGTTTCAT
>CACZUK010000064.1 GCA_902784305.1 Oscillospiraceae bacterium
GCTGTACCCGCCGGAACAGTCTGTAAAAAGCCTTGATTTCCTGCACAGCTTCGGACCCGGAGCTTCCCTTCGGGCCGCTTCACCTGAGAACGGACTCCCGTTCGGAACACTCCTGAATCCCCTCCATTTTGTTATACCATTTTTTGGTTTTTTTACAAGTCCTTTGTTGATTTTTCATCATTCACAAGAAATAAATACAAAATAACCCGATTGTCAACCCGAACCGTAAAGATTAAGAGCCTCAGGAAGAGGCACAGCGTGAAGCTGAAGACGCGGCTGCATCATTCCCTTGTTATGAAGAATCCTCCTGTTTTGATTGAGGCAAACGATACTGAATCAAAGCAGGAGGATTTTTATGGGAAAAATGTTGTGTGTTGTAATAAAGATGTATCTTGTGCGGAATATGGCGTCGTGTTATCCGACGACGGCGCCGATTGCTGCTCGTTCTTCCACTTGTTTCCAATGTCATGTTCTTTTGAGTCTGTCTGAACGGTTGACGCATTGTTCTCTTATCAGAATATCATAAAAACCCGACAAAAGAAAGGGGACGTGGCAGAATGCCACGCTTTTTTCGGCAGAGGCTTGCATTCCGGCTCCCGAATTGTTTCTATTCAGAAGGAAATATGCTGCCAGAAGCGGAGCGTGACATAAGGGAAGACTTTTTTGGAGCGTGTCTGCGGCGTCGGCTGACGGCCAATGCTGAGCCGTACAGGCCGCTCAAAACCGCGCCGATTCCGAACAGGAGGGGAACTGCTCCTCCCCTGCTGACAATTCCAATCAATTGGAACCCCCAGCCACAGTTTTACGGCCGGGAATGTTCCTTTTATGAGTGTTCCGGCAAAAGAGCTTTTCCGTCTGAATCAGGGCGCTGCACAGGGGTCTGCGCTCAGGAAAGCTCCACCGGCGTTCCGCCCGGAAGCTGGAATTTGGTGATTTCCAGTCCGTTTGTTCTCACATAATCCGCCGCGACCTTTGCGGAGGTCTTGTAAATCATCAGATGGTTTTCGCTCTCGTCAAGGAAGTTTCCCGCGAGGCTCCACGTCCCCGGGGCGGTGACCGCCGGGGCGGACGCGGACGCCGCTTCCATCTGCGAGGCCTCCCCGGCAGACGAGGCCGCGCTGCCGTCCGGCTTGCTGCCGCAGGAGGTGCAGCCAAAGAGAATGCCCAGAGTAAGTCCGATTGCCGCCATTTTTCTGAGTTTTGTCATGGTTCTGTCTCCTTTCAGATACGTTTCACACTTGAGTCTGCTCCGCGCAGGGATGCCGTGCTGACCACAGCGCGGATGAGCCAGGGAATCGGCAAGTCCTTTGCGTGACTGCAAGGAGAGATTCCACGCGGATGGATTCCGACTGCCCTTCTCCGCTGTTTCAGATTCAGTCGTCCCGTTTTACCGCTTCAAGTACTCCGCCGACACCGGAAACTCAAAATAGGTGTCCGGAAAAGGCTCGTTTTTCAGGGAAAAGTGCCACCACTCGCAGGAAAGAGGCACAAAGCCGTTCCGGACCATGGCGTGCTGGAGCAGCATCCGGTTCTCATACTGCTCCTGGGTGATGTCCCGACAGTCCGGGTGGGAGACCTCGCTGAACAGGTCGAAGGGGCTGCCCATGTCCACCTCCTTGCCGGTGCGCATGTCCAGCAGGGTCAGGTCCACAGCGCTGCCCCGGCTGTGGCTGGACTGCTTGGCGATATAGCCCTTTTGGAACAGCTCCTGCTTCTCCAGCTCCGGGTAGAAATAGGGCTTCATGCGCACATCCTGGTCCTCAATGCCCCAGAGGACAAAGTGCTTCACCGCACAGGCGGGACGGTAGGCGTCGAACACCTTCAGCCGGTAGCCCTGTACCATCAGCTCGCCGCTGACGGCCTTCAGCGCCCGCGCCGCCTCTTTGGTCAGCAGGGCGATTGGCTCCTCGTAGCCGTCGATGCGCTCCCCGATGAAGTTGTAGCTGGAATGGTAGCGGATTTCCTGCACAATGTGAGGCACGAAATCCGCCAGCACCACAAACCCGGAGGGGTCCATGGTTTCTGTCTTGTAATCTGCTCTCATGACGGTTCCTCCTGTCAAACCGGCACGGCAGAGCGCCGCTTTCACGGGTGCCGCGCCGGTTTTTCACGCTTTGGTTTACTTCACCCGCACGGACTTCTTATGGGACCAGCCGGAGCAGTACTTTTTCCCGTTCACCGTTGTATAGGTACGAATGCGGAAAAAGTACTTCTTGTTGGATTTGAGACCCTTAATTTTCCTGGAGGTGGTTTTATTCTTGTTTACCGTGACGGTTTTGGCGCCCTCGAAGCTCTTCTTGTTGGAATACTGAATCTCATAGCCGCCGGTTTGCCTGCTCTGCTTCTTCCAGCGGAGCACCACAGCCTTTTTCTTTGCCGTGTACCCGGTGAAAGCGGTGCCCTTGGGAACAATTTTGAAGGTCTTCGTCACTTTTCCCTTGTAGTTCCCTTTGAACTTGATGATGACGGTGGCCTTGCCCACGTTCTTGTTGTTTTTGTAGCTGACGGTGTACTGACTGGCAGGCAGATTATAATTCTCGTCCACGGTGGTCACCGTGACCGCGGGCTTCTTCGCCTTGCCGTCATAGACATATTTTTCCTTCTCCAGGATACATTCATTTACCTGCGGGAACACCTCGGTGTAGTCCAGATAGCCGCAGACCGTGCAGGTTTTGTAAACGCCGCCGTAGGTGGTTCGGTCGTTGCTGACGCCGGACTTCTCCGTCACAGGCTCGGTGAAGGTGTGCTTGTGGATGCTGACGGTCAGGTTGGAGGTGAAGGAGGTGGTGGACTTGTTGGAGAGCTTGAACACATAGCGCTTTCCCGCAGTCAGCTCCGCATACGCGGCCACCCGTTCGGGATGGGGCATGACCTTCAAAACCTCTTTTTTCTGCTCGTCGGTCAGGTCGGAGCTGTCAATGTCAAATCCGAAATTGAAGCCCTGCAGCGGTTCCCCCTCCGTATCCTCATAGATGGAAGCACTCCAGGAGGCATACTCGGACTCCGGGTCCTTAGAGGTGCCGGTGTAGGGGGTGTCGCAGACGAACTGGTAGTTGCCGTTCTCGGTGGGGGTGAAGGCGGCGTAGGCGATGTCATCCTCTGAGGGCTGGAAAGTGATGCTCTGAGGCTCGTCCAGCTTTAAGGCGGGCAACGCGGCTTTGTCCGCGGCAAGCGCGGTTCCAGTGAGCGCGGCGGTCAGCATGGCCGCGGACAGAATGGCAGACAGTGTTTTTCTCATTACGTCATTCTCCTTTTCGATGGCTCGATGGGTGGAATATGTTCACGATTGCCGGGCGGCACCATCAGCCCTGCTCTGCCTCGCGCTTCACAGCCGCCTCCCGGGCAATGAGCAATGCCCTCATCGTTTCGGTTTATTATATCAGCATCGTCCCCCGCCGTCAATTATCTTCGTCTCTTCTGTCACTGTGACGCAGCGTTCCACCTGTGCCAAATCACCGTTGCCGGAGACGAAATAGTCCAAATTGGTCCCATATTCCGTGTACGGTTTCCTGAAGCAAATACTTGCTATTCTGAGAAACATCGTCTATAATAGACAAAACGCCTGTTTCTGCGAGCCCTTTGCGCGCTCCGGGAAGCGGGACAAATCGCCCGGAGGCCTGTGAACCGTCCGGCAGTTCTGAAAAGGAGACATCTGTTATGACCATCAACAAAACCGCGAACGGACCCGCGCTTACCATCGCCCTGGAGGGCCGTCTGGACACCACCACCGCTCCTCAGCTCGACGCGGAGGTCAAAGGCTCCCTGTCCGGGGTCCGTGAGCTGACCTTCGACTTTGCCAGGCTGGACTACATCTCCTCCGCCGGACTGCGCGTGCTGCTGAGCACCCAGAAGGTGATGAACAAACAGGGCAGCATGAAAATCACCCACGTCAACGAGACCATTATGGAGGTCTTTGATGTCACCGGCTTTGTGGACATCCTCACCATCGAATAACACAGAAAAAAAGATTCAGACGGATAAAATCTGAGGACCAGCTGGAAAAATCCATTGTGGTCAGAATCGCTGACGAGGTCCGGGCGGGCGTCCGGAACGGTCGGGTGGAGCTGGTCATTGAAAAGCTGGTTTGACAGAAAAACGCCGTATCTGTTGCTGTGGATACGGCGTTTTTTGATGCAGAGCATCGTATTTTGTGGAACAGTTCCCGTTGTTTTTTCTGACGCTTCGGCTGCGTCCATCCCCCCTGTTCATCGCTTATTTCCCGTCAAAGGGCCCGCGTTTCCTGTCACAAAAATACGAAGAAAAAACCGTTCGTTCTGCCTTCCCCGCACCGCTGCAATCATCTGTTTTATTGACGGTTTTGAAGGTGCGAAACTGAGATTTACAGGGCAGAGCCAGCGTCAAAGCCCATGTGAGCAGCTTTCGAATGGTCCTGGGGCATTTGTTCACAAACGATTCCTCTTTTGTGGTGAAGAACCCCGCTTTTTGATACAATTCATTCTGTTCCTGTGATTGCAGCGGATTGCTCCGCGGAGAAGCGAACCATTGCATTGATTTTACACGACCGGATTTTCCAATACAAATCTGAACTGACAGAACAGCGCAATCTTTTCAAAACCCATCCGGCCCGCTGGGCCAGCCTGCTCACGGCCCTGCCCGCCACGTTCATGTCGGCGGTGAGCATGACCTACATCCTCATGGCACCCGAGGGCTTCCGTCTGGGCGCGGGAATCGCCTATCCCGTGGGAATCGGGTTCGCGGCGGCCCTGTTTGCGCTCTATGTGCGCATGGGCAGCAGGACGGCGAGCCAGTCCGTGTCCTGACGGGCAACGCACAGGCCATCTGAGAAAATGATTTCACTTCGCGGCGCTCCTCAGCCGCCGCATGGCGTCCGGTATCATTCCTGATGCCAAAACAGGGACAAATCTATCCACAAAAGAGCGCAAAGACGAAAAATATGCGCACAAACAGCAATTCAGGCTTGCGTTCAGCGCTCCGCGTGGATATAATCATCACAGCGGCTCCGCCCGCTTCGGAGCCGTCCAAGAATATCAGCTTTTACAAAAAGGAGAGCCCCATGAAGAACGTCAGCTGCACCATGGACAACGATCGCTTTGTCATCGCCCTGAACGGGCGCATCGACACCAACAACGCCGTCGCGGTGGAGCAGGAGCTGCTCGCCTTGCTCGCGGAGCACCCCGGGCAGACGCCCGTCCTCGACGCGGCCAATCTCGCCTACATCTCCTCCGCCGGACTGCGGGTGCTGATGAAGCTGTGCAAGCAGGCTCACGCTCCCATCACCGTGGAGAACGTCAGCCGCGAGGTCTATGACATCTTTGAGACCACCGGCTTCACCGAGCTTCTGGACGTGAAAAAGGCCCTGCGGCAAATCAGCGTGGAGGGCTGCGAGCAGCTGGGACAGGGCGGCAACGGCACCGTCTACCGGCTGGACGAGGACAAAATCGTCAAGGTCTACCGCCCCTGGACGGATTTGAAGGTCATCGAGCGGGAGCAGAGCTTCGCCCGCACCGCCTTTGTCAACGGCGTGCCCTCCGTCATCGCCTATGATGTGGTCAAGGTGGGCGACTGCCTGGGCGTGGTCTTTGAGCTGCTGAAGTCCGACACTCTGGGGCACGCCATCGCCGCCCATCCGGAGAAGCTGGAGGAGTATGTGGATAAATACGTCGCCCTGGCCAAAACCCTCCACAGCACCCACGTCGCCCCCGGCACCTTCACCGACCTGCGGGATGTGCTTCACACCCGGGTGCCCAATCTGGCCCAGTGGTGCTCCCAGGAGGAGCTGGACCTGCTGGACAGCCTCATCGACTGCATCCCGGACAGCGACACCCTGACCCACAACGACCTGCACCCCGGCAACATCATGATTCAGGACGGCGAGCTGGTGCTCATCGACATGCCCGAGGTCACGGTCGCGCCCCCCGTCTGCGATTTGGTGAGCATCTTCCGGGACATGATTTCCGTGCCGCAGAACCAGCCCGAAACCATCGAGCGCAGCGTGGGCATGAAGGCGGATCTGATTCTCAAGACCGGCTACCTCTTCTTCCAGAAGTACACCGGCATCACCGACCCCAAGGAGCTGGAGGAGTACTTCAAGAAGCTGGGCCTGCTCTACGCCCTGAACGTGGTGCTGGTGATGGGTTCCAGCTCCGAGGGCGCCAGAAAGTTCGCTCCTGTCGTGATTGACAAGCTGCTCCGGGGCGTGGTCATTCCCAATGAGCAGGCCATTCGCTACCTCTATGAGACTATGGGGAGCGCGCAGGCATGAGACAGAGCATCGGGCTGAACAGTGTGGGCAACGCCCGGGAGCTGGGCGGCTGCCTTACAGCGGACGGAAAGCGGGTGCGCGGCGGTGTGCTGCTGCGCACCGCCGCTCTGGTGAAGCTGTCCCCGGAGGACGCTCAAAGGCTGGAACGGGAGTACCATCTGGCCGCTGTGGTGGATTTTCGCACCACGGACGAGCAGCGCCATCAGCCGGACCCCCACATCAGCGGCGCGCAAAACCACACACTCTCCATCATGGAGATGAGCGACATCCCCGGCGTCACCGACGAGGCGCTCAAGCGCTATCTGGACACCCGAAACGGGGGCGACGGAATGGCGCTGCTGAACATGACGCTGGAGATGGACCTGATTGACGAGTTTTTCTACGTCACCCTGCTCACCTCGGAACGGGGCAGGGCGGGCTACCGCCGCTTCTTCCGGCTCCTGCTGGAGCTGGAGGAGGGCAAGGCCATCCTCTGGCACTGCACCGACGGAAAGGACCGCACGGGCCTGGCCGCCATGCTGCTGCTCACCGCGCTGGGGGTGGACCGGGAGACCATTCTGGCGGACTACCTGCTGACCAATGAGTACAACGCCCGTCAGCTCGCCATGGTTCAGGCGGCCTTTGCCGGGCGGGAGCTGAACGAGCATCAGCGCCGCATGGTCTCCTTTCTCTCCGGCGGCGTGGCGGAGGAGTTCCTGAACAACGCCTATGCCGCGCTGGAGGAGCGCTGGGGCAGCCTGGAGGGGTATCTGGAAGCGGAGCTGGGCGTGGGGGCGGCGGAGCGCCACGCACTGCGGGAGAAGTTCCTGACCGATGCCGGGTAAGAAGCGGATTTACCATCTTCTCGAAAGTCTTTTTCGTTTTTGCAGCTTTTTCGCTCCAAACAGAGCGTACCTTCCGCTTTCATGACGGAAGGGACGCTCTTTCCCTATGCTTGTTTTACTCCGGTTTGTGCTCACTTCACAGTCACCGTGCCCCTTCTTTGCAAGCCGTTCCGGGCGATGACACAATGGTGAAAAAGCGGAAGCCTGGGCATTGTGACAAATTGCCAGAAAATTGAAAAATTGCCATAAAAGTTAAAAAAAACGTAACTATTCAGCGTCCCCTTGAAAATGCAGGGTTGTAAAAAAACAAAGTTGAGTATTGCGAAACTTGAGTTTCAACAACCAGTTAAAAATGGCCTGTTCACAAGAGCCGAATACGCTCCAATGTTACTCGATTTCGATATACGGGCGAAGAGATTCGAACTCCCGACCTTTTGGTTCGTAGCCAAACACTCTATCCAACTGAGCTACGCCCGCTCGTCCGCGTCAGCCCTCTCGCTGACTGCTCGACTATCATAACACTCAGTCACGGAAAATGCAAGTGTCAATTTTGAATAATCTATTCTCATTTTGCTAAGTCTTATTTATGCATATTGCACATTACCCCTGCAAAATCAGCGTCAAACCCCGCTTCAACGGCCCGGAGAGCAGCAGCTCCGCCGCCGCGCAGAGCGTCAACACCCCCCAACACAGGGCCGCCACCCCGCCGGAGGAGCCGCCGCTCTGCGCTCCCTCCCGGCCCATGCGGTCCGCGCGCAGAAAGGCGGCCGTGGCGAGCAGAAACAGCGCGCTCAGCTCCACAGCGTTCAGCGGCAGAAAGAGCACCGCCGCCGCCGCCAAGCCCCGCCAGGTGTAGGTCCGCACAAAGCCTGTGACCGCAAAGGAGAGCAAAAACCCCCGGATTCCCATGACCAGAGGGATGAACAGCATCCCCAGCACCGTGAATTGCAGCAGCGTCAGCAGCAGCGGCAGGCGCAGCGTCTGCCAGAGCACCCCCGGCAGCCGGACGCTCAGAGCTTGCTGCGTGGTCAGCGTGAGATAGCCCTCCAGCCAGCCGCGCAGAGCCGTGGTGCCCTCCTGCTCCAGCAGCGCCGAGCTCCAGCTCCCCGCCACGCTGCCCAGGACGTAGCAAAGAGTGACGCTCCCCAGGGCGCGGACCTGGTCCAGGCCGTTCAGCGCCCACAGATGGACCCGCTTTCGTCTCATGCCATCCCCCCTCCCGGACAGTGTATGCCGCCTCCCCCGCCGTCATGACGCCTTTGACTTTCCGGCGCCGATTGGGTATAATGAAGCTACCAAATGCGACAGGAGGCTTCTTTCCATGAACAACAGCGAAATTCTGGCCCATGTGGACCACACCCTGCTGGCTCAGACCGCAACCTGGGCCGAGATTCAGACCATCTGCGACCAGGGCGCCAAATACGGCTGCGCCAGCGTCTGCATCCCCGCCAGCTATGTCCGTCAGGCCGCGGAGTACCTGGCCGGCCGGTGCCGCGTTTGCACCGTCATCGGCTTCCCCAACGGCTACTCCACCACCGCCGCCAAGGTCTTTGAGGCCAAAGACGCCGTGGCCAACGGTGCCGATGAAATCGACATGGTCATCAACCTGGGCTGGGTGAAGGACGGCCTCTGGGACCAGGTCCTCGCGGAGCTGTGCGCCCTCCGGGAGGCCACCCGGGGCAAGGTGCTCAAGGTCATCATCGAGACTTGCCTGCTCACCGACGAGGAGAAGATTAAAATGTGTGAGCTGGTCACACGCTCCGGCGCGGACTTCATCAAGACCTCTACCGGCTTCTCCACCGCGGGCGCCACCCGGGAGGACGTGGCCCTCTTCGCCGCCCATGTGGGGCCGGAGGTCAAAATCAAGGCCGCAGGCGGCATCTCCACCCTCCAGGACGCTGAGGACTTCCTCGCCCTGGGCGCCCAGCGCCTGGGCACCAGCCGCATCGTCAGGCTCATCGAGGCCCAGGGCTGAGTCCGGAGAGCTCCCGCGCCGGTTTCCGCGGCGATTTCCGCGCAGGTTTGTGATTTTTTTTAAAAAAGACCTTGCGGAAACAGTCTGTTTCGTTTATACTGTTGATAACGGCGGCACACGGGTTCCTCGGGGCGCGTGTGCCCGCGGCGAAGCCTCTGGCTTCAGAACACGGCCGTTCCCCCCGCTTCGGGGAACACAAATCTTACAGGAGAGAGGTAATAAGAATGAGCATTCTGAAGAAACTGACCTGCCTGGTGCTGGCCTTTGCCATGCTGCTGAGCCTGGCTGCCTGCGGCGGCGGCTCCTCCGGCGGAACCACCGGCGGCGGCGCGGCCGGGGACGGCTCCGCGGCTGGCGGCGCGGCGGCGGGTGCCTCCGAGTACAGGGTGGCGATGATCACCGACTCCGGCGACATCACCGACCAGAGCTTCAACCAGACCACCTATGAGGCCTGCAAGGCCTTCTGCGAGGCCAACGGCGTGGACTTCACCTACAAGAAGCCCGACGGCGACACCGACGACGCCCGTATCGCCATGGTGGACGCCGCTGTGGGCGAGGGCTACAACATCATCGTGATGCCCGGCTACCTGTTCGCCGGCGCCCTGGTGGAGCGCACCAGCACCTATCCCGACGTGAAGTTCATCGCTCTGGACATGAGCGTGGGCGACATCCTCAGCGCGGCTCTGGCCGACGAGTACGACTACAATCCCGACAACTGGAACGTGGCCGACTACTACAACGCTGAGAACACCTACTGCGCCGTCTACCAGGAGGAGCTGCCGGGCTTCATGGCCGGTTACGCTGCCGTCAAGCTGGGCTATAAGAAGCTGGGCTTCCTGGGCGGCATGGCCGTGCCCGCCGTCATCCGCTACGGCTACGGCTTCCTCCAGGGCGCTGACTGCGCCGCCGTGGAGATGGGCATCGCCGACGAGGTCAGCGTGGAATACGCCTACGGCGGCCAGTTCTACGGCTCCTCCGAGATCACCGCTGCCATGGATACCTGGTATCAGGGCGGCACCGAGGTCGTCTTCGCCTGCGGCGGCGGCATCTACACCAGCGCTGCTGAGGCCGCGGCCAAGGTCGGCGGCAAGGTCATCGGCGTGGACTCCGACCAGGCGCCCGTCATCGACCAGTACGGCGAGGGCATGACCGTCACCTCCGCCATGAAGGGTCTGGCCCCCACCATCACCATGATTCTCGACTCCATCATCCTCTCCAACACCTGGGACGAGCACAAGGGTCAGGTCGAGAACCTGGGCCTGGTGGACGCCGAGGACCTGGACCAGAACTATGTGGGCCTGGCTCCCTCCACCCAGTGGTCTGACTCCTTCACCGAGGACGACTACAAGGAGCTGGTCAAGGAAATGGTCGTTGGCGACATCGTGGTCAGCAACGCCGTGGATTCCCTGCCCGACCTGGCAATCAAGGTCAATGTCCGCGAAGGCAGCATCATGTAATGCACTCATTTGAGGAGGGCGGACTTGAAAGAGTTCGCCCTCTTTCGCGTATTTGCGCCATCAGATACAGAGAAGGAGGGAGAATCAGTTGGAAAACTATGCCATTGAAATGCTGCACATCACCAAGCGCTTTCCCGGCATCATCGCCAACGACGACATCACGCTCCAGCTGCGCAAGGGTGAAATCCACGCGCTGCTGGGCGAGAACGGAGCGGGCAAATCCACCCTGATGAGCGTCCTCTTCGGCCTCTACCAGCCGGAGGAGGGCGAAATCCACAAGGACGGCAAAAAGGTGGAAATCCGCGACCCCAACGACGCCAACGACCTGGGCATCGGCATGGTCCACCAGCACTTCAAGCTGGTGGAGTGCTTCACCGTGCTGGACAACATCATCCTGGGCGTGGAGCCGACCAAGGGTCCGTTTTTGCAGAAGGCCGAGGCCCGGGAAAAGGTTCTGGCGCTCTCGAAGAAGTACCACCTGGAGGTGGACCCCGACGCGCTGGTGGAGGACATCACCGTGGGCATGCAGCAGCGCACGGAAATCCTCAAAATGCTCTACCGGGACAACGAAATCCTCATCTTTGACGAGCCCACCGCCGTGCTCACCCCCCAGGAAATCGACGAGCTGATGCAGATCATGAAATCTCTGGCCGCCGAGGGCAAGAGCATCCTGTTCATCTCCCACAAGCTGGCGGAAATCATGGCCGTGGCCGACCGGTGCAGCGTGCTGCGCAAGGGCAAGTACATCGGCACTGTGAACACCAAGGACACCACCCCCGAAAAGCTCTCCGCCATGATGGTGGGCCGGGACGTGAACTTCAAGGTGGACAAAAAGCCCGCCCATCCCGGCGAGGTCGTGCTGGACATCAAGAATATGTCCGTGGCCTCCAAGCGCCACAAGAACGACGCGGTCCACAACGTCAGCCTTCAGGTGCGCCGGGGCGAAATCGTCTGCATCGCGGGCATCGACGGCAACGGTCAGACCGAGTTCGTCTACGGCCTGAGCGGCCTGGAGCCCCTCAAGAGCGGCACCATCACCCTGGACGGCAAGGATTTGACCAGCACCTCCATCCGTCAGAAGTCCATCCTCGGCCTGAGCCACATCCCCGAGGACCGGCACAAGCACGGCCTGGTGCTGGACTACTCCCTGGAGGACAACATCGTGCTCCAGCGCTACTTTGAGCCGGAGTTCACCTCCCCCGCGGGCTTCCTCAAGCGCAAGGAGATTCGCTCCTACGCCGAACGGCTCATCGAGCAGTACGACGTGCGCTCCGGTCAGGGTCCCGTCACCACCGCCCGCGCCATGTCCGGCGGCAACCAGCAGAAGGCCATCATCGCCCGGGAAATTGACAAGAATCCCGAGCTGCTCATCGCCGTGCAGCCCACCCGCGGCCTCGACGTGGGTGCCATCGAGTACATCCACAAGCAGCTCGTGGCCCAGCGGGACGCCGACAAGGGCGTACTCCTCATCAGCCTGGAGCTGGACGAGGTCATGAACGTCTCCGACCGCATCCTTGTCATGTTCGAGGGCGAGATCGTCGGCGAGTTTGACCCCCAGAAGGTCACCGTCGAGGAGCTGGGCCTCTACATGGCAGGCGCCAAGAAAATGGAGGTTTGAGCAGATGAACAAAGAGAAGAAAAGTCTGCTGGCCAATGACGCCGTGCAAACCCTGCTGGCCTCCCTCCTCTGCATCGTCGTGGGCCTGGTCATCGGCTACCTCGTGCTGCTGGTGATCAACCCCTCCGGTGCCGGAGCGGCCATCACAGCCATCATGAAGAACTTCATGACCTATCCCACCCAGGCCGTCGCCAATCAGTACTTCGGCTCCACCCTGGTCAAGGCCGCACCCCTGCTCATGTGCTCCCTGTCGGTGCTCTTCGCCTATAAGGTCGGCCTGTTCAACATCGGCGCCTCCGGCCAGTACACCGTGGGCGCGGGCGCGAGCCTCTACCTGGCCCTGGCCTTCCACATGCCCTGGTACGTCTGCCTCCCCGCCGCCATGATCTGCGGCGGCTGCCTGGGCGCCGTGGCCGGTGCCCTCAAGGCCTACCTCAACGTGAACGAGGTCATCGCGTGCATCATGCTCAACTGGATTTCCCTCTACAGCGTGAACATGCTCCTCAACAAGGTCAAGGAGAGCTCCACCACCTACACCATCGCCCTCTCCGGCAGCTACAAGAGCGCGCTGCTCCCCTCCCTGGGTCTGGGCGCCCTGTTCTCCAACAACAAATACGTCACCATCGCCATCCCCCTGGCCATCCTGCTGGCCGTGGGCGTGTGGGTGCTGCTGGACAAGACCCGCTTCGGCTACGAGCTGCGGGCCACCGGCCTGAACAAAAACGCCGCGAAGTACGCCGGTATGATGGAAAAGCGCAACACCATCATCACCATGTTCATCTCCGGCTGCCTCTCCGGCCTCGGCGCCGCCTTCTACTACCTCAGCGGCATCGAGCAGTGGTCCTGCGCCCAGACCAGCGTCCCGGGCATGGGCTTCAACGGCATCGCCGCCGCCTTCCTGGGCGGCCTCAACCCCGTGGGCAGCATCTTCGCCTCCTACTTCATCCAGCACATCACCAGCGGCGGCTCCTACGTGGACAAGACCATGTACTGCTCCCAGATTTCCGACCTCATCAGCGCCATCATCATCTACCTGTGCGCGTTCGTGCTCTTCTTTAAGATTTGTATGAACAATTCCCTGCGCAAGCGTGCTGAGAAGAAGGGAGGCAAAGCGTCATGATCCTGCTGATTCAATACACCCTGATTTATGCCTCCGTTCTGATTCTGGTGGCACTGGGCGGCTGTTACAGCGAGCACAGCGGCGTCATCAACCTGGGCCTGGAGGGCACCATGGTCATGGGTGCCCTGGGCGGCGCCCTGATGATGAAGTACAACCCCACCGCTCCCGCCGCCATGATGATTCTGCTGGTCATCCTCGGCGCCGCGGTGGTGGGCGTGCTCTACTCCCTGTTGCTGGCCGTGGCCGCCATCAACCTCAAGGCCGACCAGACCCTGGTGGGCACCGCCCTGAATATGCTGGGCACCGCCGCCGCCACCGTCATCGTCAAGGCCATCAACACTGCGGAGGACCCCAACAACGTCTCCTCCACCATCCAGTACATCTCCCAGAAAAAGGCGTTCATCGTCAAGCTGGGCAAGTTCGAGTTCAACTGGTTCATGCTCATCACCGCCGTGCTGCTGGTCTGCGCCTGGGTGCTGCTCTACCGCACCCGCTTCGGCCTGCGGCTCATGGCCTGCGGTGAGCACCCTCAGGCCGCCGACAGCGTGGGCATCAGCGTCTACAAGATGCGCTACGCCGGCGTCATGATCTCCGGCTTCCTGGGCGGCCTGGGCGGCATCGTCTACATCACCGCCGGCGTCAGCGAGTGGAAGTTCGAGAACGGCGTGGCAGGCTTCGGCTTCCTCGCCCTGGCCGTTATGATCTTCGGCCAGTGGAAGCCCACCCGCATCGCCCTCTCCGCCCTGCTCTTCGGCCTCTTCCGCGCCCTGAGCAACGTCTACTCCGGCTTCGCCCTGCTGGTCGCCCTGCACCTGCCCAGCACCCTGTACAACATGCTGCCCTACATCATCTCCCTGGTGGTGCTCGCCTTCACCTCCAGCAAGTCCAGAGCCCCCAAGGCCGAGGGCATCCCCTACGACAAGGGTCAGCGCTGATTTGACCCCCCCGCGCCCCGTCAGCACGCCTGACGGGGCGTTTTTTTGTGATTTGGGCGTTTTGCCATTGTGTCAGCCGCCGATTTGTGCTAGAATACAGGGGCAAACGCTGCAATCACCCTATGGAGGTATCAATATGACCATTATCGTCACCGGCGGCGCCGGCTTCATCGGCTCCAACTTCGTTTTCCATATCCTCAACACCCACCCCGAGGACCGGGTGGTCTGCCTGGACAAGCTGACCTACGCGGGCAACCTCTCCACCCTCAAGGGCGTGATGAACCATCCCCAGTTCCGCTTTGTCCGCGCTGACATCTGCGACCGCGAGGCCGTCAACCGCCTCTTCGAGGAGGAGCACCCCGACGTGGTGGTGAACTTCGCCGCCGAGAGCCATGTGGACCGCTCCATCGAGAACCCCCAGGTCTTCCTGGACACCAACATCATCGGCACCAGCGTGCTCATGGACGCCTGCCGTACCTACGGCATTCAGCGCTACCATCAGGTTAGCACCGACGAGGTCTACGGCGACCTGCCCCTGGACCGGCCCGACCTCTTCTTCACCGAGGAGACCCCCATCCACACCTCCAGCCCCTACAGCAGCTCCAAGGCCGGTGCCGACCTGCTGGTGCTGGCCTATCACCGCACCTACGGCCTGCCCGTGACCATCTCCCGCTGCTCCAACAACTACGGGCCCTATCACTTTCCCGAGAAGCTGATTCCCCTGATGATTGCCAACGCCCTCAACGACAAGCCCCTCCCCGTCTACGGCGAGGGCCTGAACGTGCGCGACTGGCTCTATGTGGAGGACCACTGCCGGGCCATCGACCTCATCATCCGCAAGGGCCGCGTGGGCGAGGTCTACAACGTGGGCGGCCACAATGAGATGCGCAACATCGACATCGTCAAGCTCATCTGCAAGGAGCTGGGCAAGCCGGAGAGCCTCATCACCCATGTCACCGACCGCAAGGGCCACGACATGCGCTACGCCATCGACCCGGCCAAGATTCACCGGGAGCTGGGCTGGCTGCCGGAGACCAAGTTCGCCGACGGCATCAAGAAGACCATCCGCTGGTATCTGGACAACCGGGACTGGTGGGAGGAAATCATCAGCGGCGAGTATCAGAACTATTATGAGGAGATGTACGGCTCCAGAGAGACTTTGTAAGAAGATTTCTCACTTTTTGAACCTCTGGGCCGGACAGGGAGAACCACTTTGAAACTGAAAGAGAAACCGTTGCCGCTCCGCCGTGCCCTGACGCTGCTGCTGGTGCTGTTCATCGCCGCCGTGCTGGCCATCCTCTCCTCCGACTCCATCCACGGGCGCTGGGCGCACCCCAAGGCCATTCTGGTCAGCGGCAATTATGTGGTCGTGAACGACGCCCTGCGCCTCAACGCGTTCCGGGAGGAGGACTTCCAGAGGGACGAAGCCGGCCGGATGCGGTATCTGGCCGGAAATGCCCGCACCGGCGTGGATGTGTCCGCCTTTCAGGGGGACATCGACTGGGCCAAGGTGGCCGCGGACGGTGTGGACTTCGCCTTCCTCCGGGTGGGAACCCGCAGCTTCGCCACCGGTGCGCTGCGCGCGGACAAGAAGTTCACCCAGAACGCCAAAAACGCCGCGGCAAACGGGCTGGACGTGGGCGTCTACTTCTTCTCCCAGGCCGTCACGCCGGAGGAGGCCGTGGAAGAGGCCCGGTACGTGCTTGAAGCGCTGGAGGGCTTGAACGTCACCCTGCCCATCGTCTTCGACTGGGAGCAGGTGGAGGAGGATTTGGACGCCGAGCAGGTCTCCCGCACCAAGGACGCGGACGGCACCGCCGTCACCGCCTGCGCCGTGGCCTTCCTGCGCACCGTGGAGGAGGCGGGCCGCACCGGGATGCTCTACTGCAACGGTGTTACCGGCTATTTCTTCTACGATATGGCACAATTGCAGGACTTTCCCGTGTGGTATGCCAGCTACTCCACCGGCTGGCCCAACTACTACTACGGCGTGGATTTGTGGCAGTACTCCTCTACCGGCCGCGTGCAGGGCATCGAGGGGGATGTGGACCTGAACCTGTGGCCCCAGACCGCGGACGGCCTGCTGCCCTTCGGTGAGAGTGAGAGCGGCAATGCGGCGATGTCCGAGAGCGGCAACGCGGCGATGTCTGAGAGCGGAAACGCAGCCATGGTCAGCGGCACCGGGGCGTCCTGATCCTCACCCGCCGCGTCACAACCGCATAGCATGGTGCAGACCATGGAACCGGCCGCGGGTCCTTTGGGAACCCCCGGCCGGTTCTTTTTATAAGGAAGGTGCTGCCATGTTGAAACAGGAACGGAACATATGGGTGGTCGGCGGCGACCTGCGCCAGGTGGAGCTGGCCCGCCTGCTCACGGACGACGGGCACTGGGTGCAGACCTACGCCATGGAGCATCGCCCCGCCCCCAGCCCCCTCAGCGGCTCGGACACCCTCCGGGGGGTGGAAAATGCCGACTGCGTCATCCTGCCCCTGCCCGCCACCGTGGAGGACGAAATGCTCAACGCCCCCCTGTCCGGCCGGAAAATCCCCATCCGCACCGTGCTGGACCAGATGCGGCCGGGTCAGTTTATTTGCGCGGGCAAGGTGAACCTGCCCGTGGAGCAGTACGCCCGGAGCCGGGGCCTCACGCTGCTGGACTACTTTCAGCGGGAGGAGTTGGCGGTGATGAACGCCGTGCCCACCGTGGAGGGTGCCATCCAAATCGCCATGGAGGAGCTGCCCACCACCCTCTTCGGCACCCGGGTGCTGGTCATCGGCTTCGGACGGCTGGGGCGGCTGCTGGCCCTCCGCCTCCGGGCGCTGGGGGCAAAGGTCACGGTTTCCGCGAGAAAATACGCCGATTTGGCCTGGATTGAGGCCTTTGGCTGTTGCAGCGAGCACACCGGAGAGCTGGACGGCTGGCTGGGCGGCTACGCGCTCATCATCAACACCGTCCCGGCGCTGGTGCTGGACCGGGCCAGGCTCCACGATTTGGACGAGGGCGCTCTGGTCATCGACCTCTCCTCCCGGCCCGGCGGGGTGGACTACGCCGCCGCCGCGGAGCTGGGCGTCAAGGCCCTCCACGCTTTGAGCCTGCCCGGGAAGGTCGCCCCCGCCACCTCCGGCAAAATCATCCGGGACACCATCTATCATTTGTGGCAGGAGGTGGGACAATGAGCGGCGTCACCGTGGGCTTCGCCCTCACCGGCTCCTACTGCACCTTCGCCCAGGTTCTGCCCGTGGTGGAGGCGGTGCAGCGCCGCTTCGGGCGGGTCATTCCCATCCTCTCCGAGCACAGCGCCGCCACGGACACCCGCTTCGGCCGGGCCGAGGACCACCGCCGCGCCCTGGAGCGCATCTGCGGGTGTCCGCCGCTGACGAGCATTCGGGAGGCCGAGCCCATCGGCCCGAAGAAGCTGCTGGATGTGCTTGTCATTGCGCCGTGTACCGGAAACACCCTGGGCAAGCTGGCCCACGGCATCACGGACACCTGTGTGACCATGGCCGCCAAGGCCCATCTGCGCAACAACCGGCCTGTGGTGCTGGCCGTGTCCACCAACGATGGACTCTCCGCCTCCCTCCCCAATCTGGGCGCGCTGAGCTGCCGCCGGAACTACTTTCTGGTACCCTTCCGGCAGGACGACCCGCTCCACAAGCCCTGCTCCCTGGTGGCGGACATGGAGCGAATCCCCCAGACCATCGAGGCGGCGCTCCGGGGCGAGCAGCTTCAGCCGGTGCTGCTGGGGCCGGGAACGGGCGCGGATTAAGTGTCTAACATACAAGCGGGTCGGGTCCACCCGGCCCGTTTTGGCGTTTTGTGGGAGGAAAAAGGGGATGTTTCCCGCTTTCCATTCCGGGGCAGCGGCACTTGAAATCCGCCGAAACGGCACATTTGTCGGGATTTCGCAATCTTTTGCAGGGATGAACTGCACAGCAGCCGCTTGCGGCGGAAGTACCCCGCAGAGGGTATTCTTCCACAGAAAACCGCGTCAATCCCCGGGCGTCCACAGGTCACCCCTGCGGAAACAGCGACAAACCAAGGCTTTTTCGTGAAAACAATCGCGATTTTATGCGGCTGCCCCGCTTTCCCCTCCCTCCGGCCTTGACTTTTCCGCCCGAGCGCTTTATTATGATATACTGTGAAAGAAGACCCCGGCCTTCGTCGGCGCGCCGCGCGCGGAAGGACCGGACCGAGAGGTGAACGCGATGAAATTGATGGTCCTGGACGGCAATTCCCTGGCGAACCGGGCCTTTTACGGCATCAAACTGCTCTCCACCCGGGACGGGCAGTACACCAACGCCATCTACGGCTTTCTGAACATTCTCACCAGCCTGCTGGACGAGGAGCAGCCCGACGCCCTGTGCGTCACCTTCGACCGGAAGGCACCCACCTTCCGGCACCTGGCCTTTGCCGACTACAAGGCCAACCGCCACCCCATGCCCGACGAGCTGCGTTCCCAGATGCCCGTGCTCAAGGACATCCTGTCCGCCATGCGCGTGCCCATGTACGAGATGGACGGCTGGGAGGCCGACGACCTGATGGGCACCATCTCCCGCCGCTGCGAGGAGGAGGGCTGGCGCTGCGTCATCGTCACCGGCGACAAGGACACCCTCCAGCTCATCACAGACCAGACCACGGTCAAGCTCGTGACCACCCGCATGGGCCGCACCACCACCCAGAACATGACCCCCGACGCCTTCCGGGCGCAGTACGGCTTTGAGCCGAAGGGGCTCATCGACCTCAAGGCCCTGATGGGCGACTCGTCGGACAACTACCCCGGCGTCAAGGGCATCGGGGAAAAGGGCGCTCTGGGTTTGATTCAGAAATATGGCAGCGTGGCCGCAATCTATGAACAATTCGACGCGCTGGACCTGAA
>CACZUK010000065.1 GCA_902784305.1 Oscillospiraceae bacterium
GCGGCCTGCTTCCAGACCGGCTTTAAGATGGGTGACAAGGTCATCCGCTTCGCCATGGTTCAGGTGGCAAATTAACACGAAAACCAGTCTTCCCCACGGGGAAGTGGTCATAAATCGCCCGATTTCGGGCAAATTAACCGGGTAAACACAAAGTTTTCATATAGGAGGCAATCATCATGTCAAAGATTATCGGTATTGATCTGGGCACCACCAATTCCTGCGTCGCCGTCATGGAGGGCGGCGAGAGCGTCGTCATCGCCAACGCCGAGGGCAGCCGTACCACGCCCTCCGTCGTGGCCTTCACCAAGGACGGTGAGCGTCTGGTGGGCCAGGTCGCCAAGCGTCAGGCCATCACCAACCCCGACCGCACGGTCATCTCCATCAAGCGCGAGATGGGCAGCAACCACCGCGTGAACATCGACGGCAAGGGCTACACCCCTCAGGAAATCTCCGCCATGGTGCTTCAGAAGCTGAAGGCCGACGCCGAGGGCTACCTGGGTGAGAAGGTCACCGAGGCCGTCATCACCGTGCCCGCCTACTTCACCGACGCCCAGCGTCAGGCCACCAAGGACGCCGGCCGCATCGCCGGTCTGGACGTGAAGCGCATCATCAACGAGCCCACCGCGGCCGCTCTGGCCTACGGCGCCGACAAGGAGCAGGCCCAGAAGATTATGGTCTACGACCTGGGCGGCGGCACCTTCGACGTGTCCATTCTGGACATCGACGACGGCGTCATCGAGGTTCTGGCCACCGCCGGCAACAACCGTCTGGGCGGCGACGACTTCGACAAGTGCGTCATGGACTACCTGGTGGCCGAGTTTAAGAAGGCCGAGGGCATCGACCTGAGCGGCGACAAGGTCGCCATGCAGCGCCTGAAGGAGGCCGCCGAGAAGGCCAAAATCGAGCTCTCCGGCGTCACCACCTCCAACATCAACCTGCCCTATATCACCGCCGACGCCACCGGCCCCAAGCATCTGGACGTGACCCTGACCCGGGCCAAGTTCAACGAGCTGACCGGCCATCTGGTGCAGGCCACCATGGGCCCCGTGCGTCAGGCTCTGTCCGACGCCGGTCTGAGCGCCTCTGAGATTCACAAGGTCCTGCTGGTGGGCGGCTCCAGCCGTATCCCCGCTGTGCAGGAGGCCGTGAAGAAGATCACCGGCCAGGAGGGCTTCAAGGGCATCAACCCCGACGAGTGCGTGGCCATCGGCGCGGCCATTCAGGGCGGCGTGCTGGGCGGCGACGTCAAGGGCCTGCTGCTGCTGGACGTCACCCCCCTGTCCCTGGGCATTGAGACCATGGGCGGCGTGTTCACCAAGCTCATCGACCGCAACACCACCATCCCCGTGAAGAAGAGCCAGATCTTCTCCACTGCCGCCGACAACCAGACCAGCGTGGAGGTCCATGTGCTCCAGGGCGAGCGCGAGATGGCCGCTTACAACAAGACCCTGGGCAAGTTCCACCTGGACGGCATCGCTCCTGCCCGCCGCGGCGTGCCTCAGATCGAGGTGACCTTCGACATCGACGCCAACGGCATCGTCAACGTCACCGCCACCGACAAGGGCACCGGCAAGGAGCAGCACATCACCATCACCTCCTCCTCCAACATGTCCAAGGAGGACATCGACAAGGCCGTCCGCGAGGCCGAGCAGTTCGCCGCCGAGGACGCCAAGCGCAAGGAAGAGGTCGAGACCCGGAACCAGGGCGACCAGATGAGCTATCAGGCCGAGCAGTTCCTCAGCGAGAACGGCGACAAGCTGGACGCCGCGGACAAGGCCGCCATCGAGAACGCCAAGAACCACCTCCAGGAGACCCTGAAGGGCACCGATTCCGCCGCCATCAAGAGCGCCACCGAGGCTCTGACCAAGGCCTTCAACGACGCCGCGCAGAAGATGTATCAGCAGGCGGGTGCCCAGGCCGGTCCTCAGGGCGGCTATGCCCCCAACGCCGGTGCTGGCTTCAACCAGCAGCAGGGCGGCGGCAACGGCGGCGACTATCAGGACGCCGACTACGAGGTCGTGGACGACGACCAGTAAGGCCACTGTAACCGAATCGGACAAAACACCGACCATGGGGCGGGGCGATTGCGCCTCGTCCCATGTTGTGGGTTTTGAAAGGTTCTCTTTTCCATATAAGAGGGTATCGTTATGGCAGAAAAACGTGATTATTATGAGGTGCTGGGCGTAGACAAAAGCGCTTCGCCGGACCAGATCAAGCGCTCTTACCGCAAGCTGGCGAAGAAATATCACCCGGATATGAACCCCGGCGACAAGGAGGCCGAGGCCAAGTTCAAAGAGGTGAATGAGGCCTATGAGATTCTCTCCGACGAGCAGAAGAAGGCCCGCTACGACCAGTTCGGCTTCGCGGGCGTGGACCCGAACTACGGCGCCGGGGCCGGAGGCGCGGGCTTTGACGGCTTCGACATGGGCGACATCTTCTCCACCATCTTCGGCGGCGGGGGCGGCTTCGGCGGCTTCGGCGGCGGCTTTGGCGGTGCGCAGCGCAATCCCCGGGCGCCGCAGCAGGGCAACAGCCTGCGGGCGGACCTGGTGCTGGACTTCATGGAGGCCATCAAGGGCTGTGAGAAGACCGTGGAGGTCAGGCGCCTGGAGAACTGCGACGCCTGCCACGGCACCGGCTGCGCCGACGGCGCTCAGCCCCGGACCTGTCCGGACTGCGGCGGCGCGGGCGTGGTGAACGTGCAGCGCCGGACCGCCTTCGGCGTCATGTCCACCCAGCAGACCTGCTCCCGCTGCGGCGGCCGCGGCGAGATCATCGACAACCCCTGCTCCACCTGCAAGGGCAAGGGCATGGTCTACAGGCGCAAGAAAATCAAGGTCAAGGTGCCCGCGGGCATCGACGACGGACAGCGCATTTCCGTGCGCGGTCAGGGCGATATGGGCAAGAACAACGGGCCCGCGGGCGACGTTGTGGTGTTCATCAGCGTCCGGCCGGACGACCGCTTCGAGCGCGACGGCGCGGACATCTACTACCGTCAGGTGGTCAGCTACGCCCAGGCGGTGCTGGGCGCGGAGCTGGAGATTCCCACCGTCAACGGCCGGGTGAAGTACAAGCTGCCCGCGGGCACCCAGTCCGGGACGCAGTTCCGGCTCCGCGGTCAGGGCGCGCCCATGCTCCGGGGCGGCGGCAAAGGCGACCAGTGGGTCAGCGTCCAGGTGGATGTGCCCACCAGCCTCACCAACGAGCAGCGCAAGGCCCTTCAGGACTTCGACGACCTGATGAACGGCAAGCCGCCCAAGGAGCTCAAGAAGAAGAAACGCGGGTTCTTTGACCTGTGATGCTGCCTCCGGCGGGCAGGGGCTCTGCCCCTGCATCCCGCAAGGGGCCGGGGCCCCTTGACCCCGAAGCGCCTGACGGGTATCATCGGGGACGTGTGTAAAACCTGAAAACGAGGTTTGGTTCCCATGGACGCAAATGCGCGTGAAACAGAGAAAAACAGCGTTGAATCTGCCATATTGGTCGATTCAGCGCTGTTTTTTTCGGGAAAAAGAGGGAAATTCTCTCATCATGGAACCCTCGGCGGCTTGAGCGGTACAACAGTTGGAACTACGCTGGTGCCGCCGACGGGCGAAGCGGTTGGAAGTTTCGGGGTTTCCAAAGGGGGGCTTTCCAAAGCCCCCCTTTGGCCGCCGGAGGCAATGCTACGGCGCTCCGTGCCGCAGCGGGCAGTTGGACAGAGAAACCCGCTCGGCCAAATCGCACAGGCCCCGGTCCCGGAGGTAGTCCTGGAAAATGGGCAGGGATTGGCTGGACTCCGGGCCGACAATCAGCTCAGAAATCAGCTCCTCGGTGCGCAGTCCGTTGCGGCTGCACATGCGCCGCAGGTTCAGAGGGTAGTACTTCTTGATGCGTTCGGGGGAGATGTGGTAGCGGGGCTGCTCGCTGAAATACTCCCGGTCAAAGGGAGAGACCACCAGCCGCACCTCGTTCTCACAGGAGAAGGAGGGGTGCTTGAAGGCCGCGGAGCACACCCACGCCTCGTTCATGGCCGCCTGCACGTCCGGGTCCCTGGCGGAGAGCACATCGTGAGTCTCCGCCAGCTTTGCCAGCACGTCCACCAGCTCGTGGCCGCTCATGTCCTCCTGGTAAAACACCGTCTGGAGGGAGAGCACCCCGCCGGTGAGCCTTTCCAGCACGTCGCCGTAGAAGGCGATGCACACGCCCCGGCCCCCGTGGCCGTAGCGCTCCCACTGGGCGGCGTCGTCCCGCCACAGGGAGAAGCAGGCCGCGTAGGCGGAGTAGGCAAACTCCTTCTTCAACTCCTGCTCAAACAGACGGCGCACGCCCTGGGCGCTCTGACTGTACCCCTGCTCATCCAGCCGGTGACACACCGCCCGACACAGTCCCGTCATGAACAGGCGCATCTCTGAGGCGTCGTTCATGTTCAGAATGTTGTTCAGGCGCAGCTCCGCGCAGCGCAGAATGCTGTCCAGTGCCAGAAAGTCCGTGTAATGGTACAGCACCGTGTTGCGAAAGGAGGACAACATGGCATGCCTCCCTCTACCGCTGCGGGAAGCCCAGCATCTTCACGCTGGAATAGGCCAGGGACGTGGCCACCCGCTCGAACTCGTCGGGGGGCATCTGAGGCTCGCTGTGGACCCATTGGTTCAGCAGCGCCACCAGCCCGTTGACGATGTACTCCACCGTCAGGTTCAGGTACTTGGCGTGCAGGCTGTACCGGGTCACCAGCACCTCCAGATAGGGCAGGGACAGCTCCTTAAAGCGCTGGGCCAGATGAATGTGCTCCCCCGACTCGAAAATCAGGCGGGCACGCTCCGGCTGGCTCCAGATGGACTGCACCAGACAGTGGATGAACCAGGTGGGGTTCCCATCCGCCTCGGAGTCCGGCGCCTCGTGGACGTAGCTGAAAAACAGGTCGATGTACTGCTGCTCCAGCTCGCTGCGCACCTGCTGCAGGTTGGCGTAGTGGTTGTAGAAGGTCTTGCGGTTGACATCCGCCAGCTCCGTCAGCTCACTGATGGTGATGCTCTCGATGGGCTTCTCCCGCAGCAAGGAGAGAAGAGCGTTCTGAATGGCTGTCCGGGTCTTGCGCTGCCGACGGTCCAGGGTACGAACTGCTTGATTGGTCCTCAACATACTATCACCCGTCTTTCTACCAGGCACGTGTCGCAGTTTACATAGTGGTTCCGGGTTGCTTCGATTGCAAAATGAACCGAAGGAGCTATTCGTACAAGAATAGTATAACACACTTCTATCAAAAAGCAAGGTATTTTTTGTATACAATTATTACAAATGATAAATAATTTCCATCAACATTTGGATGGAAATACCCCATAACAGGAAAAATATGGGAAATAAGGCCCAAAAATGGAAAAATCAGAGGCGGGAGCGCTTGCATTGGCACATGTGCTATGCTAAAATGAAAAAATCATAGCCTTTCCAAAAACGGAGGGGCGGCGGCCCCGTCCGGGGCCTGAGAGGAGAGAGAAAGAATGAAACGAGAGAGCTTTGGGAGCCGCCTGGGCTTCCTGCTGGTGAGCGCGGGCTGTGCCATCGGCATCGGAAACGTCTGGCGCTTTCCCTATGTGACGGGCGAGTGCGGCGGCAGCGTGTTCGTGCTCTTCTACCTGCTGTTTCTGATCATCATGGGCGCGCCGGTGCTGACCATGGAGCTGGCGGTGGGCCGGGCTGGACAGGGCAGCGCGCTGGCGGCCTATCGGAGGCTGGAGCCCGAGGGCAGCAAGTGGCACATCCACGGCATCTTCTGTATGCTGGGCTGCTATCTGCTGATGATGTACTACACCACCGTGTCCGGCTGGATGGTGAGCTACTTCTTCAAGTTTGCCATCGGCACCTTCGACGGGCTGGACCCGGACGGGGTGGGCGGCGTCTTCGGCGCCCTGCTGGGCAACGCCCCCGAAATGGCCGCGTGGATGGCGGTGACGGTGCTGCTGGGCTTCTTCGTGGTGAGCCTGGGCCTTCAGAACGGTCTGGAGCGCATCACTAAGGTGATGATGGGCTGTCTGCTGGTGCTGATTCTGGTGCTGGCGGTCCACTCTGTGACCCTCAAGGGGGCCGCGGAGGGCCTGAAGTTCTATCTGCTGCCCGACTGGCAGCGGGCCACGGAGAAGGGCCTTGGCAAGGTCATCACGGCGGCCATGAACCAGTCCTTCTTCACCCTGAGCCTGGGCATCGGCTCCATGGAGATTTTCGGCAGCTATATGAGCAAGGATAAGACCGTTTTGGGCGAATCCCTGAACATCTGCGCCCTGGACACCTTTGTGGCCCTGATGAGCGGCTTCATCATCTTCCCGGCCTGCTTCTCCTTCGGCGTGCAGCCGGACCAGGGTCCCGCCCTCATCTTCGTCACCCTGCCCAACGTGTTCGTGAACATGGCCGGCGGCCGCGTCTGGGGCACCCTGTTCTTCCTGTTCATGACCTTTGCCAGCTTCTCCACGGTCATCGCCGTGTTTGAGAACCTCATCGCCTGCTGCATCGACAACTTCCAGTGGAGCCGCAGCAAGGCGGTGCTCTGGAACGCCGTGTTCGTGCTGCTGGCCAGCCTGCCCTGCGTGCTGGGCTACAACGTCCTCAGCGGCTTCCACCCCCTGCCCGGCAAGGACATTCTGGACACCGAGGACTTCATCGTCAGCAACCTGCTGCTGCCCGTGGGCGCCATGGTCTACACCCTGTTCTGCGTGAGCAGGCTGGGTTGGGGCTATGACAACTTCGTGGGCGAGAGCAACCACGGCGAGGGCGCCCGCCTGTCCCACGGCGGCGTGCTGAAGGGCTATTTGCAGTTCGTGCTGCCGGTGCTGATTCTGGTCATTCTGGTGCAGGGCCTTCTGCCCTGAGCGCGACTGTGCGCAGTTGTGGAAAAGCCTGTGCAGAAAGTGCAAATCTTGTGTCGGGTTTGTGAACGAACCACAAGATGAGCGCTTTCTGGGCGGGTTCAAGGCCCGGAACCGGGGATTCCGGGGTTCCGCAGGCATATTTTTCCCTCCCCTGCCCATAGAATGGGGGCGAGGAGGGATGTGCAATGAAACGCTTTGCCGCCGCGCTGGCAGCCCTGGCGCTGCTGCTGACCACACCCATCGCCCTGGCGGAGGAGAGCCCCCCTGTGGAGGTCTCCGCCAGGGCTTGTCTGCTCATGGACCGGGAGACGGGCACCGTTCTCTACAAGCGCCATGAGCACGAGGCCCTGGAGCCGGCCTCCGTCACCAAGGTGATGACCATGCTGCTGACGGTGGAGGCCCTGGACCGGGGCGAGCTGCACCTGGAGGACCTGGCCACCACCTCAGAGCACGCCGCCAGCATGGGCGGCAGTCAGGTGTTCCTGAAAGAGGGGGAGCAGATGAGCGTGGAGGACCTGCTCAAGAGCGTGGCGGTCGCCTCGGGCAACGACGCGGCGGTGGCGCTGGCAGAGCTTCAGGCCGGGTCGGAAAACGCCTTTGTGGAGCGGATGAACCGCCGCGCCCAGGAGCTGGGCATGAAGGACACCCACTTCGTCAACTGCAACGGCCTGCCCGCCGAGGGCCACGTCACCAGCGCCTATGACATCGCCCTGATGAGCCGGGAGCTGCTGAGTCACGACACCATCCGGCCCTTTGTGGGCATCTGGACGGACGCGATTCGGGGCGGGGAGTTCCATCTGGCCAACACGAACAAGCTCATCCGCTTCTACGAGGGCGCCACGGGCCTGAAGACCGGCTCCACGGACAGCGCGGGCTTCTGCATCTCCGCCAGCGCTCAGCGGGACGGGATGGAGCTCATCGCCGTGGTGCTGGGCAGCAAGACCTCCGCCGAGCGCTTCCAGGGGGCGAAAAATCTGCTCAACTACGGCTTCGGAGCCTTCACGCTGGTGGACGCGGCCCCCTCTGAGCCGCTGGCCGCCGTGCCGGTGAAGCTGGGGGAGGAGGAGAGCGTGCCCGTCACCTTCGAGGGCGACTGCCGGGTGCTGGTCAGGCGGGAGCAGGCCGACCAGGTCAAGGCCCAGGTGAAGCTCCCCGAGCAGGTGGAGGCCCCGGTGGAGCAGGGCGCGAAGCTGGGCGAGCTGCGCCTCCGGGTGGGCAAAAAGCTGTGCCGCCGCATCCCCCTGACGGCGCGGCGGGCCGTGGCGCGGCTGAGCCTGTGGCGCGTGTACCGGAAGCTCTGCGCCGGACTGGTGCAGGCGTAAATTGGCACTTGTCCCGGGGCGCGTTCAGTGGTATAATGATACAAACTTTCGACAACCACCCGCAAATGGAGGAAAATTATGAGCTACAAAGAGGATTTTATCACCTTTATGGTGCGCTCCGGCGTGCTGACCTTCGGGGATTTTACCACCAAATCCGGCCGGAAAACCCCCTATTTCGTCAACACCGGCAACTATAAGACCGGCGCCCAGGCCGCCCGCCTGGGGGATTACTACGCCGCGTGCATGAACGAGAACCTGGGCGAGGAGGTCACGGCCCTCTTCGGCCCGGCCTACAAGGGGATTCCCCTGGTGGTGGCGGGCGCCGCGTCCCTGTACCGGAACTACGGCCGGGACCTGCCCTACTGCTTCAACCGCAAGGAGGCCAAGGACCACGGCGAGGGCGGCTCCATGGTGGGCTACAAGCCCCAGGACGGCGATGTCATCGCCATTGTGGAGGACGTGGTCACGGCGGGCACCGCGGTGCGGGAGAGCCTGGAGCTGTTCCGGCAGGTGGCCCAGGTGAAGGTGGCTTATCTGTTCGTCTCCGTGGACCGCATGGAGCGGGGCACCGGCAACTGCTCCACTCTGGACGAGCTGCGCCGGGACTACGGCATCAAGGTCTGCCCCATCGTCACGGTGCGGGAGATCATCGACTACCTCCACAACCGCCCCGTGGACGGCCATGTGTACATCGACGACGACATCCGCGCCCGGATGGAGGCGTATCTGGAGCAGTACGGTCCCCGGGCTGAGTGAGAGGTCCTTCCGCACTGTGCTGACAGAATGTGAGAGATGAAAGCGGAGAAACAAGAGAAGGAAGTCTGGCTGGAGGAGCTTCGGCGCGCGGTTCTGGAGTCGGAGGAGAGGCTGCCGGAGCGGAAGCTGCTGGGGCTGACCCTGAGCTACGGCGTACAGCCCCGGGAGGCCGAGGCGCTGACCGAGCGGCTGTACCAGCGCTTCGGGAGCCTGCGGGGCGTGATGCGGGCCTCCCCGGAGGCGCTGGTGGAGGTGGAGGGGATGACGGAGAACGCGGTGCTGCTCCTCCAGCTCCTCGCCAGCCTCTCCAGCAATCGGATTCAGCAGAAGGCTCAGGGTGCGCTGGACGACATCGGAAAGTGGGCAAGCTTTCTGTGGCCCTACTTCTACCGGCAGCGGCAGGAGCGCTTCTACCTGCTGGGCCTGGGCAAACGGGGCCAGATCAAGTGCTGCGAGCTGCTGGGACAGGGCGGCGACACCTTTGTGGATTTGGACATCAAGCGCATGTGCGCGGTGGCCATGCGCAATCAGGTCGCCGGAGTGGTGCTGGCCCACAACCACCCCGGCGGCATCGCCACGCCCTCCCAGAACGACATCAAATTCACCCGCGCGTGCCGCGAGGCGCTGGAGCAGATGGAGATTTCCCTGCTGGACCATCTGGTATTCACCGACGAGGAGTGCATGTCCTTTGCGGATTCGCGCATGATTGACTGATAAAGGGGGAACAGACGTGCCCAAATTTGAGGTAGTCAGCCCTTACGCGCCCGCCGGCGACCAGCCTCAGGCCATTGAGAGCCTGGCCCGGGGCGTGGAGCTGGGCCTGGACGAGCAGAGCCTGCTGGGCGTCACCGGCAGCGGCAAGACCTTCACCATGGCAAAGGTCATCGAGCGGGTGCAGAAGCCCACGCTGGTGCTGGCCCACAACAAGACCCTGGCCGCCCAGCTGTGCGCGGAGTTCAAGCAGTACTTTCCCAACAACGCCGTGGAGTACTTTGTCTCCTACTACGACTACTACCAGCCGGAGGCCTACATCCCCCACACCGACACCTTCATCGAGAAGGATTCCAGCACCAACGACGAGATTGACCGGCTGCGTCTGGCCGCCACCGCCTCTCTGCTGGAGCGTCGGGACGTGATTGTGGTGGCCTCCGTGAGCTGCATCTACGGTCTGGGCGAGCCGGAGGATTTTGCCAAAATGATGGTCTCCCTCCGGGTGGGCGCCCAGATGGAGCTGCACGACCTGCTGCGGCAGCTGGTGGCCATTCGCTACGAGCGCAACGACATCGCCTTTGAGCGCAATATGTTCCGGGTCCGGGGGGACACCGTGGATGTGTGGCCCGCCTACTGGTCCGACACCGCCATCCGTGTGGAGTTCTTCGGGGACGAAATCGACCGCATCAGCGAAATCAACTCCGTCACCGGGAAGGTGGTGCGCCGCCTGAACGCCATTCCTATCTGGCCCGCCACCCACTACGTCACCCCCCGGGACAAGCTGGAGCGGGCTGTGGAGGAGATTCGGAAGGAGCTGGAGGCCCAGGTGGACTATTTCCAGTCCCAGGGCAAGGCCATCGAGGCCCAGCGCATCCGCCAGCGCACGGAGTACGACATCGAGATGATTCAGGAGCTGGGCTACTGCTCCGGCATTGAGAACTACTCCCGGGTCATCGAGGGCCGTCCGGTGGGCTCCCCGCCCCACACCCTGATGGACTACTTTCCGAAGGATTTTCTGCTCTTTGTGGACGAGAGCCATGTGACCCTGCCCCAGGTGCGGGCCATGTTCAACGGCGACCACGCCCGCAAAGCCACCCTCATCGAATACGGCTTCCGCCTGCCCTGCGCCTTCGACAACCGGCCCCTGAAGTTTCAGGAGTTCGAGGAGCGGGTGAATCAGGTCATCTACGTCTCCGCGACTCTGGGCCAGTACGAGCGCGAGCGCTCCGGCCAGATTGTGGAGCAGGTCATCCGGCCCACGGGCCTGCTGGACCCCGAAATCGAGGTTCGGCCCGTGGAGGGCCAAATCGACGATTTGGTGGGGGAAATCCTCCGGCGCAGGGAGCGCTCCGAGCGGGTGCTGGTCACGACCCTCACCATCAAAATGGCGGAAAATCTCACCGAATACCTGCAAAGCAGCGGCATTAAGGCCAAATACATGCACCACAGCATTGAGACCATCGAGCGCACCGAGCTCATCCGGGACCTGCGCCTGGGTGTGTTCGACGTGCTGGTGGGCATCAACCTGCTGCGGGAGGGTCTGGATATGCCCGAGGTCAGTCTGGTGGCCATTCTGGACGCGGACAAGGAGGGCTTCCTGCGCTCCGAGACCTCCCTCATCCAGACCATCGGCCGCGCCGCCCGCAACGCCGAGGGCAAGGTCATCCTCTACGCCGACCGCGTGACCCCCTCCATGAAGGCCGCCATCACCGAGACGAAGCGCCGCCGGGAGAAGCAGGACGCCTTCAACAAGGCCCACGGCATCGTGCCCAGGACCATCAAGAAGGACATCAGGGAGCTGCTGGACATCGGCCGGGAGGTGGACGAGCACACCACCGAGCGCAAGCTCAGCAAGGCCGAGCGGGAGCGCCGCATTGCCCGGCTGGAAAAGGAGATGAAGGAGGCCGCCCGGCGCCTGGAGTTCGAGCTGGCCGCCGCGCTGCGGGATGAAATCATCCAGCTGCGGGGGGAGAAGTGAATCCGGGGGAAGAATTTTGTCACTTTTTGTACGAAAAACAGGATGTGTATCTTCTGGGACGAGCAAAATCCTTTCGTAGGGGCGACCTGTGGTCGCCCGAAGGAACAACCAATGCTTTCGGCTGCTGGTACAATTTTACAAGAGGAAATTGTTCGGTTTAACACCATTTATCCCGGCGTGACAATGGAGAAATATGTTATCATGCCGAACCACGTTCACCTGATGATAGCCATTGATTCCAGCAACAAGGTGGACGGGCGACCACAGGTCGCCCCTACGGTATCACGGGCCATCCAGCAGCTGAAGGGCTGCGTAAGCAAACGAATCGGCTGCTCCATCTGGCAGAGGTCCTTTCATGACCATATTATCCGCAATGAACAGGATTATTGTGAAATATGGGATTACATCGAAGAGAATCCCCAGCGATGGAGAGAAGACTGTTTTTTTACAGATTTTACCCGGAACGACGGGGAAGAAGGAAGCAGCTGCGGGGAAAAGCCAGTGGCAACTCGCAAAGATTGTTAAAATTGTAACAATTGTCACGGTTTACAGAAAATTCTTTCGGATTTTTGTCAGTTGTGTCAGTTTGTCTCTTGCAATCCTTTCACAAAAGTGGTAGAGTAATGCTATAAGCTGGAACACTTCCCCGAAGACCATCGTTTTCACCGAGGGCGCTGACCCCCGCATTCTGGAGGCTTCCTCCCGTCTGCTGGCGAGCACCTTCCTCACCCCCATCCTCATCGGCGAGCCCGAGGCGATTTTCAAGTCCGCCGAGGAGGCCGGCTACAACGTCCGCGGCGCGAAGATTATCGACCCCAACAACTATGAGAAGTTCGACGAGATGGTGGACCTGTTCGTGGAGCTGCGCAAGAACAAGGGCATGACCCGGGAAAAGGCCATCCCCCTGATGAAGCAGCCCAACTACTTCGGCACCATGCTGGTGAAGATGGGCATCGCCGACTCCCTGCTGGGCGGCGCCACCTACTCCACCGCCGACACCGTGCGTCCGGCGCTTCAGATCATCAAGACCAAGCCCGGCTACTCCAGCGTGTCCTCCTGCTTCATTCTGGTCCGTCCCTCCGCCTCCGGTGAGAACGAGGTGCTGGCCTTCGGCGACTGCGCCATCAACATCCACCCCACCGCCGAGCAGATTGCCGAGACCGGCATCGAGTGCGCGGACTGCGGCAAGATCTTCGGCATCGACCCCAAGGTCGCCTTCCTGAGCTTCTCCACCCTGGGCAGCGGCAAGGACCCCGACGTGGACAAGATGCGCGA
This sequence comes from Oscillospiraceae bacterium, assembly GCA_902784305.1. Taxonomy (GTDB): domain Bacteria; phylum Bacillota; class Clostridia; order Oscillospirales; family Oscillospiraceae; genus Onthomonas. Next base: position 12,879 of record CACZUK010000065.1, read on the forward strand.
GGCCACCCGCATGGCCAAGGAGCGCCGTCCCGACCTGGCCATCGAGGGCGAGCTGCAGTTTGACGCGGCCGTGTCCCCCGCTGTGGCCCGGACCAAGTGCCCCGGCTCCAAGGTGGCCGGTCACGCCAACGTGTTCGTGTTCCCGGACATCAACGCCGGCAACATCGGCTACAAGATCGCTCAGCGTCTGGGCCAGTTCGACGCCTACGGCCCCATCCTGAACGGCCTGAACGCCCCCATCAACGACCTGTCCCGCGGCTGCAACGGCATGGAGGTCTATTCCATGGCCATCATCACCGCCGCGCTGGCCTGATTGCTGATTCTGAGCGCAAGCTCTGACCCCGCCCGCCCCTCCTCCGGGAGGGGCGCTCGGCGTGTTGCCGCCGACCATCGGGCCGCGGGCCTGTTCCGGTACGGCGGCGGAGCCTGACGGACCGTAATCAGACTGCATCCTCACATATGCTATGGTGCCTCGTCTCCTGTACGAGGCACTTTTCCCCTGTTTTGGGGAGACATCGGCACGCCGAACGAAAAAAAGGAGCGCTCCGGAGAGCGCTCCCACACCGCGACGGCCCGGACGGGAGCTGTCCGGAGCCGCGGCGGTCCATCAGATAATGATGAGCTGTGTTTTAAGAATACCGGAATTTTTTCCCGGTGTCAAACCCTGTTTTTGTCGAAAAGGAGCCGAATATGCTGATTTACAACGCCGAACTGCATCCCATGGACGGCCCGGTCGTCCCACAGGGCTTCGTGGAGCTCCGGGAGGGGAAAATCGCCGCCCTGGGTCCCATGGAGCGCTGTCCCGCCCCGGACGCGGGGGATTATGACGCCCGGGGCGGCCGGCTCTACCCGGGCTGGGTGGACGCCCACTGTCACCTGGGCCTCCTGGCCGACGGCCTGCCCTACGACCAGGACGACTGCAACGAGGTGACAGACCCCGTGACGCCTCAGCTCCGGGCCATCGACGCCCTGTATCCCCTGGACCGCTGCTTTCAGGAGGCCCGGGAGGGCGGCGTGACCACGGTGCTCACCGGGCCGGGCAGTGCCAACGCCGTGGGCGGTCAGTTCGCCGCCGTGAAGACCGCCGGGCGCTGGGTGGACGACATGGTGGTCAAGGCCCCGGTGGCGATGAAATTCGCCCTGGGCGAGAACCCCAAAGGCTCCTACGGCGAGAAGAAGGAGACGCCCATGACCCGCATGGCCACCGCCGCCCTGATGCGGGAGTGTCTGGCCCAGGCGAAGGAGTACGGCGAGAAAAAGCGCGCCGCGGAGCGCGACCCGGACAAGGACGCCCCCGACTTCGACGCCAAGCTGGAGGCTCTGCTGCCTGTGGTGCAGGGCAAGCTGCCCGCCCACTTCCACGCCCACCGGGCGGACGACATCGCCACGGCGGTGCGCATTGCCAAGGAGTTTTCCCTGGATTATGTGATTGTCCACGGCACCGAGGGGCATCTGGTGGCGGACCTGCTGGCCCGGGAGGGGGCCCGCGTGGTGACGGGACCCGTCATCGGGGACCGCAGCAAGCCGGAGCTGCTGCACCAGAGCGTGGAGAACACCGCCCGTCTGGCCGCGGCAGGGGTCAAGGTGGCCATCTGCACGGACCACCCGGAAAACCCCATCCAATACCTGCCCCTGGCCGCGGCCCTGTGCGTGCGCCACGGCTTGGACGAGGAGAGAGCGCTGCGGGCCATCACCATCGACGCGGCGGAAATCGGCGGCATTGCGGACCGAGTGGGCTCCCTCACGCCGGGGAAGGACGCGGACCTGGTGCTCTATCCCGGCAGTCCCTTTGCGCTGGACGCTCTGCCGGAGGCCGTGTGGATTCTGGGCGAGCGGCAGAGGTAGGCGTGTTCAGGCGGAAAACGGGTCAAAATCTGTGCGAAAGGCCGAAAACATCGGGCCTGACCCGGCTCCATCCGCACGCTGTTGAAAAATGTGGGAAATCCAAAAAAAGTGGTTGCAATGCCGGAGGGATAATGTTATAATACTAGACTGTGCAGGCGTGTTATGCACAATGCTATTGGAGGAGGTGTTTGGTTTGCCGAATATTAAGTCTGCTAAGAAGCGCGTTCTGGTGAACGAGACCAAGAATGCTCAGAATAAGGCCGCGAAGTCCGCCCTGAAGACGGTCCTGAAGAAGTTCGATGCCGCAGTGGCCGAGGGCAACCGCAGCGAGGCTGGTAGCGCGTACACTCAGGCTGTGAAGTCCGTGGACAAGGCCGCCGCCCGTGGTCTGATTCACGCCAACAAGGCCGCTCACAAGAAGAGCCAGCTGACCATCAAGCTCAACGCGATGGACAACTGAGCAACTGTTTGACAGTGCAGCAAAGCCGTCTGTGTGTGCAGACGGTTTTTTGCATTTTTTCAGGAAAGCGCCGGATTAGTGTTCAAATTGCGGCGCGTTTGTGGTACAATGGGGAAAAGGGCGAAGGAGGTGAGGGCGTGCAGCGACCAAAGGTGCTCTATGATATGCTCAGGCAGCGCGTTCCGGGCCTGGGCTTCCTGGTGGAGCTGGTGCAGGTGTTTCTGGACCGGCGGGTCACCCGCAGCGCGGCGGAGCTGAGCTACTACCTGACGCTGACCCTCTTTCCCATGCTGATTCTGGTCATTGACGTGCTGGGCCGTCTGCCGCTGGACGCCACAGCGGTGGTGCACTCCATCTCCGCGGTGATGCCCGCGGACACGGCCTCCCTGGTGGGCAGCTACCTCTTTTATGTGCAGCACCACCAGAGCACCACCATGCTCACCGCCGCCATCCTCACCATTCTCATCGCCGCGTCGGCGGCGTTCCGGGGCCTGATGTCCATTTCCGAGGAGATTTACGGCCGGGACGTGTTCACCAGCCTGTGGGGCGTGGTGTTCTCCTTTGTGTTCTCCGTGGTGATGGTGGTGATGATCTACCTCTCCTTTGTGGTGGTGCTGACGGGCAACTGGTTTCTGAACTTTCTGCGCACCCATCTGCCCTTTGTGGACATCCCGGACCACTGGCCCCGGATGCGGCTGGTGCTGATGTTCGGCGTGGCCATGCTGTTTCTGGCCCTGCTCTACTGGGTCATGGGGCCAAAGGGCAGGGGGCGGCCGCTGGTGCACCGGGGCGCGTTCCTGGGGGCCGCGCTGCTGACCCTGGGCACGAACGTGTTCTCCACGATGATCGGCTTCACCTCCCGCTACTCCATGGTCTACGGGTCCCTGGCGTCCATCATCATTCTGATGATGTGGCTGTTTTTCTGCGGGAATATCGTCATATTGGGCATGGTTTATAACTTTGTCTGGTGGCGGCGCTCCGGGCGCGCGGAGCTGAACACGGAAAAATGAGAGAGAAAAAGGATGTACCCCTTCGGCGCGGGGTACATCCTTTTTTATCGGCACTGGTCAATGAGGCGGGAGCGCAGGGCGCTGTAGCGCCGGGCCTGGCGGTCGTTTTCCACCATTTTGTACACGATTTCTTCTCTTCCCACCAGAATCAGCAAATCCTTCGCCCGGGTGACGGCGGTGTAGAGCACGCCCCGGGTCAGCAGCATGGGCGCGCCGCCGTGGACGGCCAGAATCACCGCCCGGTACTCGCTTCCCTGACTCTTGTGGACGGTCATGGCGTAGGCCAGCTCCAGCTCCGGCAGGGTCTCGGTGGTGTACTCCACCAGACGGCCCTCGAAGTTCACCGTCACCACCTCGCCCCGCTCCGTGATGGAGCTGATGACGCCGATGTCCCCGTTGAACACGCCCATGCCGCCCTTGGTGCTGCCCTCGCTCTTCCACATCACGTCGTAGTTGTTGCGCACCTGCATCACCCGGTCCCCCTCCCGGAAGGTGACGGAGCCGAATTTGCGCTGGTGCTTGTGGGGCGCGGGCGGGTTCAGGGCCTCCTGGAGGCACTGGTTCAGGTTCCCGGTGCCGGTGAGGTACTTCCGGGTGGGGGAGAGCACCTGAATCTGCTCCGGCGGGATGCCCATGGCCGTGGGCAGGCGGCGCTGGCACAGGTCCAGAATCGTGTCCACCACGCTCTGGGCGTCGGAGCGGCGCAGGAAGAAAAAGTCGCTGCTGCTGCGGTTGGTCATCAGGGGCACCCGGCCCCGGTTGACCAGGTGGGCGTTCATGACAATGGCCGACTGCTGGGCCTGACGGAAAATCTCGGTCAGGCGTACGGTGGGCACCACCTCGGAGCGGATGAGGTGGTCGAAGAGCTGGCCCGGCCCCACGCTGGGCAGCTGGTCCGGGTCCCCCACCAGAACCAGGCGGCAGCCGTTTTTCAGGGCGCTGAGCAGCGCCGCCATCAGGGGCAAATCCACCATGGACACCTCGTCCACGATGACCGCGTCCACCTCCAGAGGCTCGTCCTCGTCGCGCTGGAAGGCCAGCTTGCCGCTCTCGTTGTCGTAGCCCGCCTCCAGCAGCCGGTGGATGGTGGTGGCCTCGGTGCCGCACAGCTCGCTCAGGCGCTTGGCGGCCCGGCCCGTGGGGGCGGCCAGGGCGGTGTCCAGGCCCAGGGCGTCGAACAGGGCCAGTATCCCCCGCAGAGAGGTGGTCTTGCCCGTGCCCGGCCCGCCGGTGAGCAGCATGACCTGCACCCGGGCCGCCAGCTCCACCGCCTCGCGCTGCTGCCGGGCGTAGGTGATGCCCTGTTCGGCCTGGATGCGGTCGATGATGGCCCCCACGTCCTTGGGGGGCAGCAGCTCCCGGCGACACATCTCCGCCAGGCGTTGGGCCACGGCGGTCTCCGCGTCGTAGAGGTCGCCCCGGTACACCGCGTGGACCCCGGCGATGTCCTCCTGCTGCAAAAGCCCCTGAAGCTCCAGAGACTCCATGGCCCGGGTCAGAATCGGCTCGTCCACCTCCAGCTCCGGCGCCGAGAGCAGCTGGGCGGCGGCCTTCATCAGCTTTTCCCGGGGAAGGAACACATGGCCCAAATCCAGGTTGTGGGTGAGCACATAGTAGACCCCCGCCTCGATGCGCTGGGGGTCGTCCGCCCCCACCCCGATGGAGGCCGCCAGCCGGTCCGCCTCCCGGAACCCGATGCCCAGCTCCTCATCCACCAGAATGTAGGGGTTGGTGCGCACCACGTCCAGGGCGCTCTTGCCGTACTGCTTCCACAGCTTCGCCCCCAGCTCCGGGGGCATGGAGTGGAGGGCCAGAAACTCCAGCAGCGTCCGCATACCCGCGCGCTGCAAGAACTCCGTTTGAATCTTCAGGGCCTTTTTGAGGGAGATGCCCCGCATCTTCGCCAGCTCCTCCGGCTCCGACTCCAGCACCTGAAAGGTCCGCGCGCCGAAGCGGTCCACCAGCTTCTTGGCCAGCTTCGGCCCGATGCCCTTGATGATGCCCGTGGACAGGTACTCGAACATGGACTCGCTCTCCGTGGGCAGGTGTTGCTCCAGCCGCTCCGCCCGGAACTGAGGCCCGTAGGTGGGGTGGTTCGTCCAGCTGCCCTCCAGCGTCACCTGAATGCCCGAGCAGATGCCCGGCATGGTGCCCACCGCCGTGACCTGCTCCCCGTTGCTGCGCAGGTGCACCACCGAGTAGCCGTTCTCCTCGTTGTGGAAGACCACCGCCGTGACCGCGCCCTCAATGCGCTCCAGTTCGGTTCGGTTTTCCTCTGCCATGGCGGCGCTCTCCCTTCTCTATGTATGATAACGACAAAAAACTACAATTCGTAATCGTGCATCAGCAGCCGGACCCGCTCCCGGCCCCCGGCGCTGAGACCCTCGTCCCGGAGCAGCAGCTCTGCCTCCAGCAGACCCGTGCCCCGGAGCCAGCGCAGCGCCCGGAGGGTCTGCTCCAGCCCCTCGGCCTCGCCGTGCAGGGGCAGCGTCACCAGCACCGGAGCCGCCCAGCCCGCCGGGCACAGCAGCGCCCCCAGAGTCAGCCACACCAGCGTCAGCGCGCCCAGAGCGGCCAGCGCGGAGAGAATCACTGTCAGCATGGTCCCCACCTCCGGTTCAGTCTATGCGGAAGGGGATAACCGCGCCTCACACCACCGCCGCCACGCCGTAGCTGAGCACGGACATAATCGCCGCGGCGATGACTACCCCCAGAGCGATGGCCGGGAAGGCCTTGCGCACGGGCACGTCCGCCAGACCCGCCAGCATGGAGGCCGTCCAGGCCCCGGTGCCGGGCAGGGGGATGGCCGTGAGAATCATCAGGCCCAGCCAGGCGTACTTGTCCAGCACGTCCTGATTGCGGCGCACCCGCTGCTCCAGCCACAGGGCCAGCTTGCGCAGATACCGGCCGTGATGGCGCATCCAGTGGAGGATGTGCTCGATGAGCAGAATCGCCGGGATGATGGGAATCATGTTGGCTACCACGCACAGGGGAATGGCCACCTGAGGCGACAGGCCCATGCCCACCGCCAGAGGCACGCCGCCGCGCAGCTCGATGATGGGCAGCATGGACACCAAAAAGGAGGCCGCCAGCTTGCCCGAATAGGTCCCGGTCATCCAGGAGAGCAAGCTCAGTAGCTTAGTCATATCGTCAGTTCCTTTCTAATTCAGTGGAATAAAGCAGAAAATACATCAGTTTTGCCCCCAGAAATGCCCCGAAGGCGTTGAGCGCCACGTCTCCGGTGCTGCACCGGCCCACGCCGAACACGATTTGGGAGACTTCAATCAGGGCGGACACCGCCGCGCCCGTCCCCAGCGCCCAAACCGCGCCGCGCTCCGGGCACCGCCAGGTGAGGAAGGCACCCAGCGGCATGAAACCCACGATGTTGCCGCCGAACTCCCGCAGCAGCAGCCAGGGCAGACTGCGCCGCGCCCGGCGGACGTAGTAGGCCAACGGCAGCAGGTCCAGCACGCCGCCTTGGAACAGGTGCAGGGGCAGCAGGCCGTCCCGGAGCACCGTCAGGCGCAGCAGCACGGCCAGATACCCCGCGAAAAGTGCCCACATCAGGGAGGGACGCTCCAGAATCGGGCGAAACAGCCGCCGAATCATGCCCACCGCCGCCTCGTCACGAGCCGGGTCAGGGCAAAGCCCGCCGCCACGCCCAGAGTGTTGAGGACCAGGTCGTCCACGTCCGCCACGCCCACGCCCAGCAGGTATTGACTCAGCTCAATGCACACCGACAGGCTCAGGCCCGCCAGAGCCGGGCGCAGCAGGGAGGCGTCGGGCCGCCGCAGGGCCAGAAACGCGCCAAAGGGGCAGAAGCAGACCAGATTCCCCAGCAAATCCACCCAAAACACCCGCCAGGAGCCCACCCGCACCCAGTAACGGTAGGCGTTGAGGGGGAGCAGGTTCACCAGACGGACCTCTGGCTGGGGCAGGAGAAAGCCCGGCCGGAGCACTGTCAGGCGCAGCAGCGCGGCCAGGTACAGGGCAAACAGGCCGTACAGCAGGGGTTGATTGTCTGCAAAATGGGATTTTTGACTCATTTAAGCACCTTTTTCAGATATTTTCCCGTGTAGGAGCCGGCAAAGGCCGCCACCTCCTCCGGGGTGCCGGTGCAGACCACCTGTCCGCCGTCCGCGCCGCCCTCCGGGCCCAGGTCGATGATGTGGTCCGCGGTTTTGATGACATCCAGATTGTGCTCGATGACCAGCACCGTGTTGCCCGCGTCCGCCAGACGCTGGAGCACCTCGATGAGGCGGCGCACGTCGTCGGTGTGCAGGCCGGTGGTGGGCTCGTCCAGAATGTAGAAGGTGGCGCCGGTGGAGCGCTTGGACAGCTCCGTGGCCAGCTTCACCCGCTGGGCCTCGCCGCCGGAGAGGGTGGTGCTGGACTGGCCCAGCTTCACATAGCCCAGGCCCACGTCGCACAGGGTCTTTAGGCGGTTGTAAATCTTCGGGACGGGCTGGAAGAAGGGCAGAGCCTCCTCCACAGTCATCTCCAGCACCTCCCAGATGTTCTTGCCCTTGTAGCGCACCTCCAGCGTCTCCCGGTTGTAGCGCTTGCCGCCGCAGACCTCACAGGGGACGTACACGTCGGGCAGGAAGTTCATCTCGATTTTCACCAGACCGTCGCCGCCGCAGGCCTCGCAGCGCCCGCCCCGGACGTTGAAGGAGAAGCGGCCCGGCGCGTAGCCCCGGCTGCGGGCGTCCTCGGTGCGGGAGAAGAGGTCCCGGATGTCGTTGAACAGGCCCGTGTAGGTGGCCGGGTTGGACTTCGGGGTCCGGCCGATGGGGCTCTGGTCGATGCAGATGCACTTGTCCAGAAACTCCTCGCCCTCCAGACCCAGATGGCGGCCCGCCCGGCATTTGGCCCGGTTCAGGTCCGCCGCCAGACGCTTGTGGAGAATGTCGTTCACCAGAGAGCTCTTGCCGCTGCCGGACACGCCGGTGACGCAGGTGAAGGTGCCCAGGGGGATGCTCACGTCGATGTATTTCAGGTTGTTCTCGTGGGCGCCCTTGACCGTCAGGAAGTGGCCGCTGCCCTTCCGGCGCTCCACGGGCACGGAGATTTTCTTGCGCCCGGCCAGATAGTCGCCGGTGAGGGAGCCGGGGGTCGCCATGACCTCCTCCGGGGTGCCCGCGGCCACGATTTGGCCGCCGTGGATGCCCGCGCCGGGTCCCACGTCCACCAGATAGTCCGCCGCGCGCATGGTGTCCTCGTCGTGCTCCACCACAATCAGGGTGTTGCCCAGGTCCCGCAGATGCCGCAGGGTGTCCAGCAGCATGTCGTTGTCCCGCTGGTGCAGGCCGATGGAGGGCTCGTCCAGAATGTAGAGCACACCCATGAGCAGGGAGCCGATTTGCGTGGCCAGCCGGATGCGCTGGCTCTCGCCGCCGGAGAGGGTGCCCGCCTTCCGGTCCAGCGTCAGGTAGCGCAGGGGGAACGGATTTCCTTCAGAATTTGCCGGGCGATGTGCTGCTTTTGGGCGCTCAGCTCCAGCCGGTCCAGAAAGTCGATGGCCGCGTCCACGCTCAGGGCGCAGTATTCGTCGATGCTCTTGCCGCCCACCGTCACCGCCAGCACCTCCGGCCGCAGCCGCCGGCCCTGACAGGCGGGGCAGGGGCGCTCGCTCATGCACTCCTCCAGCTGGCCCTTGGCCGCGTCGGAGCTGGTCTCCTTGTAGCGCCGCTCGATGTTGTTCAGGATGCCCTCGAAGGGCTGGAAGAGGGTGCCCTTGCCCCGGGGCTGGTCGTAGTGCAGCGTCAGCTTCTCCTTGCCCGTTCCGCGGAGAATCACGTCCGTCACGTTTTTGGGCAGCTTTTTCCAGGGCGTGGACAGGGAAAACTTGTATTTTTTGGACAGGGCGTCGAAGTACATCCGGGAAATGCCGTCCCCGGCGATGTTGTTCCAGCCGCTGGCCTGAATCGCGCCGCCCAGAATGGACAGGTTCTCATTGGGGATGACCAGAGCCGGGTCCGCCCGGAGCTGGCTGCCCAGACCTGTGCAGACGGGGCAGGCGCCGTAGGGGTTGTTGAAGGAGAAGGCCCGGGGGCTGAGCTCCTCGATGGAGATGCCGCAGTCCTCACAGGCGTAGTTCTGGGAAAAGCTGAGCTCCCGGCCCTCCCGGGGCAGGTCCACCAGCACAAGACCGCCGGAGAGCTTGCAGGCGCTCTCACAGGACTCGGTGAGCCGCCGCTCGATGTCCGGCTTGATGACCAGCCGGTCCACCACCACGGCGATGTCGTGCTTGAGGTTCTTCTCCAGTTGAATCTCCTCGGACAAATCGTAGATGCTCCCGTCCACCCGGACCCGGACGTAGCCGGACTTCCGTGCGCTTTCGAGCACCTTCTCGTGCATGCCCTTCTTGCCCCGGACCACCGGCGCGAGAATCTGGATGCGCGTTCCCTCCTCCAGGGCCAGGACCTGGTCCACGATCTGGTCGATGGTCTGCTGACGAATCTCCTTGCCGCATTTGGGGCAGTGGGGGGTACCGGTGCGGGACCAGAGGAGCCGCAAATAGTCGTAAATCTCCGTCACGGTGCCCACGGTGGAGCGGGGGTTCTGGGAGGTGGTCTTCTGGTCGATGGAGATGGCGGGGGAGAGGCCGTCGATGTAGTCCACGTCCGGCTTCTCCATTTGACCCAAAAACATCCGGGCGTAGGAAGACAGGCTCTCCACATAGCGACGCTGGCCCTCGGCGTAGATGGTGTCGAAGGCCAGGGAGCTTTTTCCGCTGCCGGACAGGCCGGTGATGACCACCAGCTTGTCCCGGGGGATGGAGAGGTCGATGTTTTTCAGGTTGTGGGCGCGGGCACCCTTGACAAAGATGTGATCCTGCATAGCGTCCTTTCTGCTCAGCGCGGGGGCCGGAGGCCGCGTGTGCGCCGGACTGCCCGGAGCGCGGTCACGGGCGGTCTGCCGTTCCAAATTCGTTGATGTTTCAGAAAACAATGCCGCCCCTCCGCACGGCGGCGGCGTCGCCCCGGAACAGGGGACGCCCGGCGAGGGGGACACCGATTATTGTACCCGCTCCCGCCCAAAAGTCAAGCCCCAGAGCGGTC
>CACZUK010000066.1 GCA_902784305.1 Oscillospiraceae bacterium
GAGCGCCAGCGCAGCCAGGTCATCGAGAACACCCGCTCCCTGATGGCCGGGCGGCAGGTGAACAATGTGCTGCTCTATGGCGCCAGCGGCACCGGCAAGAGCGCCACCGTCAAGGCCATGCTGGGCATGCCGGAGTTCGAGGGCCTGCGTCTGGTGGAGGTGCCCCGGGACGCCCTGTCCGAGCTGCCCCGGCTGGTGCGGCTGCTGGGTGAGCATTCTCAGAAGTTCATCGTCTTCATCGACGACCTCTCCTTCGACCGGGAGGACCAGACCTTCTCCAGCCTCAAGACCATTCTGGAGGGCGGTCTGGAGCCGCGGCCCCGGAACGTGGCCGTCTACTGCACCTCCAACCGCCGCCACCTGGTCCGGCAGAACTTCTCCGACCGCAGCGGCGACGAAATCGACGCCAACGAGACGATTCAGGACAAAACCGCCCTGGCCGAGCGCTTCGGCCTGCGGATTCTCTTCACGGAGCTGAACAAGTCCCGGTTCCTGGACATGGCCGCGGACCTGGCCCGGGCCAGAGGGCTGGAGCTGGACGAAAAGACCCTCCACGACGAGGCCGTCAAGTGGGATGTGCGCCACCCCAGCCGCACCCCCCGCAGCGCGCACCAATTCGCCGCGCATATGGCCGCGGTGCGCCGATAAAACTGCAAAAAACCGCCCCCTTCCACGCGGAAAGGGGCGGCTTTTATGTAAATTGGTTATCCCAGCAAGCTGAGCATCAGCGGGATGGTCAGCAGGCTGAACAGGGTGGACACGCAGGTGCCCTGGGCGGAGAGGGCCGTGTCGCCGCCGTACTCGGAGCAGAGCATGGTCACGTTGCCCGCCACGGGCAGACCCACCAGAATCGTGGAAATCTTGGTCAGCAGGTGGGTGGGGCCCAGAATCAGGCTCAGCAGGGCGAAGACCACCACCGGGTAAATCACCAGCTTGAGCAGCGCCATCAGGTAGAGCTCCTTCTTCTTGAGCACTTCCAGGAAGTTCACCGGGCCCAGCTGGGAGCCGATGACAATCATGGCCATGGGGGTCGTGACACTGCCCAGGCCGCTGACCAGCAGCGTCACCTGCTCCGGCACGTGGATGTGCAGCATGACGATGAAGAAGGCGATGACCGCGGAGATGATGCCCGGATTGAGCAGCTTTTTGCCGATGGTCTTCAGGTCGCCGCCGCCGCCCTGGAGCGTCATCACGCCGAAGGAGAAGATGTGCAGGTTGAACACCATCAGGAACACCGCGCCGTAGAAGATGCAGTCCGCGCCGAACACGCCGCCGATGATGGGGAAGCCCATGAAGGCCAGATTGCTGTAGTTCAGCATGAGCTGGTAGGTGGCCTCCATCTTGAAGAATTTGGTCAGGAAAAAGCTCATGGCCGGGGTGACGATGAACACGCCGATGGCCACTGCCATGGTGGAGAGCACCACCGAGCGATCCAGGTCGCTCTGGGCGATGGCGCTGTTCACAATCGTGGCGGGCAGCGCCGCCTTGAGCAGGAAGCTGGAGAGCCTTGCGTTGGCAATCTCGTCCAGCACGCCGGTTTTGTTGCACACGTAGCCCACAGCCATCAGGCCGAAGAGCAGAATCATTTGGTTGATGACGCCAGCACTCATTTCAATTCCCCATTTCTCTTTTCCGGTTTGGTGGAATGTGGAACCGCAGACCTGCCCATTTTCGTCTCAGGACGGGGGATTTGCGGCTTTTTTGCACGCAAATCCCGCATCCGCCGGGACGGCGTTCGCCCGCGTCGCCCCCCTGAGGCGCGGCACGTCGGCGCTTCCCTGTCTGCCCCCATTATAGCGCACAAAACCGGGGGCTGTAAAGCGGAACTTGTATTCCTGCGCGGTTTTCTCAGTCGCGGTAGTAGTTGATGAGGCAGCCGGATAGGATGATGTCCCGCTCCTCCCGGGTCAGGCCGGGCAGCTTCAGCGTGACGGCGCGCTCCTGGCCGTTCTGCATCAGCACGGCGGAAAGCGCCTCGCCGTCGCCCTCCAGCAGGGCGCGGATGCCGGGGAGCCAGAGCTGGTCGCCGGGCTGGATGTTCCACTCGGCCACGTCCTCCGCGATGAAGGGCAGCATGCCCCAGTTCACCACGTTGGAGCGGTAGCGCTTGGTGGCGTACTCCGCGGCCAGATTCGCCACGCCGCCCAGCACCCGCTGGCAGGAGGCGGCCTGCTCCCGGGCGGAGCCGTCGCCGGGCTTGAGGGCCATGATGAAGGAGCCCAGACCCGTGGTCTGTGCGTCGTGACCGGACAGGGCGGCGGTGACCTCGTCGTCGATGTCCCCCTTGCGGCGTTTGGCCTCCACGGCCTGAATCGCCTTGGCCCGGCCCACATAGGCGGGGTCCTTCCGGCTCAGGGCGAACTCGGAGAGCTTGAGGGGGTTGGAGCGGTAGGAGGAGGTGTCGCCGGAGGGAATCAGCTCGTCGGTGGTGGTGACGGCGTCGTAAATCGCGCTGGCGGCGGTGAGGAGCAGGTTCTCGGGCATGGCAATCTGCTCGGGCCAGTCGGAGATGTTGGGGCCGAAGACCAGCTCCGTCTCGGGCTTGGGATGGCCCACGCCGCAGTAGACCCGGTTCCGGTAGGCGCTCTCGTCGTAGTCGTAGGGCTCCCAGGCGGGGTCGGCGGGGACGCTGTCCAGCTCCGTGGCGGCGGTGAGGGCGCCGCCGTTGAGCACGGTGGCGGTGATGGAGCGCGCGTCCATCAGGGCGACGTAGCTGAGCTGACCGTCGCCGGGCTTGGAGCCCTCCCGGTTGGGGAAGTTCCGGGTGGAGTGGCGGATGGAGAAGGCGCCGTTGGCGGGCACGTCGCCCGCGCCGAAGCAGGGTCCGCAGAAGCAGGAGCGAATGCTCACGCCGGCGGAGAGCAGCTCGGAGACGGCGCCGTTGCGGCTCAGGGCCAGGAAGGCGGGCATGGAGCCGGGGTAGCAGCTCAGCCAGAGGGCGTCGTCGCCCAGGGTGCGGCCCCGCAGCATCTCGGTCACCCGCATCAGGTTTTGATAGGTGCCGCCGGAGCAGCCCGCGATGACGGCCTGATCCACATAGAATTTGCCGTCCCGGACCTTCTCGGTCAGGCTCTTCGGGGCCTTTTTCAGCTTGAACTGGCGCATGGTGGCCTCGTCGGTCTGGTGGAGAATGTCCATCATGTTGGCCTTGAAGTCCGCGATGGTGTAGGCGTTGGAGGGGTGGAAGGGCAACGCGATCATGGGCTCCACCTTGTCCAGCTCGACCGTAATCACGTCGTCGTAGTACGCGCCGTCGGCGGGTGCCATGACCCGGAAGTCCTCGGCGCGGCCCAGCGCGGTCATGTAGCGTTTGACCGTCTCGTCGGTGCTCCAGATGGAGGACAGGCAGGAGGTCTCGGTGGTCATCACGTCGATGCCGCAGCGGTAGTCCATGGCCAGATTGTGCACGCCGGGGCCGAAGAACTCCATGACGGCGTTCTTCACGATGCCCTTGGTGAAGGTGGCGCCGATGAGGGCCAGGGCCACGTCCTGGGGGCCCACGCCGGGCCGGGGCGCACCGGTGAGGTAGATGGCCACGACTCTGGGATAGGCGATGTCGTAGGTCTTGCCCAGCAGCTGCTTGACCAGCTCCGGGCCGCCCTCGCCCATGGCCAGGGTGCCGAAGGCGCCGTAGCGGGTGTGGGAGTCGGAGCCCAGCAGCATCTTGCCGCCCCCGGCGTAGCGCTCGCGCATGTAGGAGTGGATGACTGCCTGATGGGCGGGCACGAACTCGCCGCCGTACTTCTTGGCCGCGCTCAGGCCGAAGACGTGGTCGTCCTCGTTGATGGTGCCGCCCACGGCGCACAGGGAGTTGTGGCAGTTGGTGAGCACGTAGGGCAGGGGGAACTGCGTCAGGCCGGAGGCCCGGGCGGTCTGGATGATGCCCACATAGGTGATGTCATGGGAGGCCATGGCGTCGAATTTGATTTTCAGACTGGTCATGTCGGAGCCGGTGTTGTGGCTCTGGAGCACGCCGTAGGCCATGGTGCCCTTCTTGGCCTCTTCGGGCGCCTGCATCCCGGCAGCGCGGCCCTCGGCCTCGGGGAGGAACCGGCCGCCCGCGTAGTAGGCGCCGGAGTGGAGAATGTTCAGCATAGGTTATCCCTCCGTAGTGTGTGTCAGGGAGATTATAACACAGGAAAGCGGTGAAGCGCAACGGTTTTTCCTCTGACCGGGGGGATTTTGGGGAAATCGGGCCCGCGGCCCTTTCCATTTGGAAAAAAGCGTGGTATACTGACCGGCAGAGCCGCCCGGAGCGGGATTCCAAAGCAGCGGCCCAGAGTAAGGGCAGCAAGAGCCGCGGCCCAGAGTAAGGGCAGCAAGAGCAACGGCCCAGAGAAAGGACTGCAAAAGCAGCGGTCCAGAGAAAGGGCAGCAAGAGCAGCGGCCCAGAGAAAGGACTGCAAAAGCAGCGGCCCAGAGTAAGGGCTGCAAAAGCAGCGGCCCAGGGAAAGGGCTGGAAGAACTGCGGCCCAGAGTAAAGGCTGCAAAAGCAGCGGCCCAGAGTAAAGGCAGCAAGAGCAGTCGGAACGGGCCGAAGGACGCGGGAGCGCAGGTTCCGAACGATGAAAAGTCCCCGGGGCGCAGCGAAGCTCCGGATGGTTCGACGCCCGGAACGGTGTCAAATCAGGAAAAACTGCGACCGGGGCGGCGAAGGAGGCGTGACCATGAAAGAGAAGACGAAAGCCATCCTGTACATTCTCTGCGCGGGCTTCTGCTTCGCGTGGATGAGCGCCTTTGTGCGCCTGGCCGGGGACCTGCCCAGCGTGGAAAAGAGCTTTTTCCGCAACCTTGTGGCGGCCTTCGCGGCGCTGGCGCTGCTCAAACGCAGCGGGGAGGGGATTCACCTGAAAAAGGAGAATCTGCACCTGTTTCTGCTGCGCTCCCTCTGCGGCACCGTGGGCGTGCTGGGCAACTTCTATGCGGTGGACCATCTGGTGCTCTCAAACGCCTCCATGCTCAACAAAATGTCCCCGTTTTTCGCCCTTTTGTTCTCCTTTCTGCTGCTGCGGGAGAAGCTGAGCCCGGTGCAGTTGGCGCTGGTGTGCACGGCCTTCGCGGGCAGTCTGTTCATCATCAAGCCCACGGTGGCGAATCTGGATTTGCTGCCCTCGCTGGCGGGACTGGCGGGCGGCATCGGCGCGGGTGCGGCGTACACCTTCGTGCGCATGTTGGGTCTGCGGGGGGAGAAGGGCGCGGTGATTGTGCTGTTCTTCTCGACGTTTTCGTGCGTGTCCCTGCTGCCCTGGGTGGTGACCCACTTTGTGCCCATGAGCACGCCGCAGCTGTTGTGCCTGCTGGGCGCGGGCGCGGCCGCCACGGGCGGTCAGTTCTCCATCACCGCCGCCTACACCCACGCCCCTGCCCGGGAGGTGTCCGTTTACGATTACTCCCAGATTTTGTTCGCCGCGGCCATCGGTTTCCTGCTTTTTGGGGATATTCCGGACGGCTGGAGCTTTTTGGGCTATGTGCTCATCATTGGCGCGGCCTTTGCGATGTTCTGGTATAACAATCGGGGCGCGGCTGCGAATCCCGCAAGGAGCTCGAATCCTTGACCCCGCTCATGGGACTCTGAAAAGTCCCCCTGAGAACTCCGAAACCTCTGCGCGCTTCGCCTCGGAGACGGCACCCGTGCGTCAGCGGCAACAACGGCACGAAAGGGGCAGTGCGAGCGGACCGCCCGGGGGCGTGAAACGCAAAAAAGAAGCAACCGCCTCCCCAGCACTGAGCGCGGCTGCTTCTAAAAAACGGGTGCGGTTACTTCTTGTTCGGTACCCATGTTTATTATAGCTGAGCGGGCTGGAAAAGTCAATGATTCAGCAAGCATTTTAAGGATTGTATCACCTATGAAGGACTATTTTACCATCCAACTGAACGAAACCGACGTGAACACCCGCAACATCCTGGCCCTGGCCCACATGGGCGACGCGGTCTATGAGCTGCTGTGCCGGGGCTGGCTGTGCTGCCAGGACCTGGAGACCATCGGCAACCTCCACCGCGCCACCGTGGCCATGGTGAAGGCCCCCGCCCAGGCCGCGGCGGTGCAGAAGCTGCTGCCCCATCTGACCGACGCCGAGGCGGCGGTCTACCGCCGGGGCCGCAACGCCAACGTCCACCAAATCCCCAAAAACGCGAAACGGGGGGAGTACGCCCAGGCCACCGGTCTGGAGGCCCTGTTCGGCTGGCTCTGGCTGCAAGGACAGCGGGAGCGCATCAACGAGCTGTTCGCCGTCATCGTCGGGGAGCGCGGCGCTGACGCCTGACGCCCCCGGAGCGCGTCCGCATGAGAAGAGAGGAAGGGGAGGTTTGCTATGCCCTTAGACGCCGCCACCCTCACCGGTCTGGTCCACGAGCTGCGGCCGGTGGTGGAAAGTGCCCGAATTGATAAGATTTTTCAGCCCGCACGGGACGAAGTGATTCTGATGCTGCGCGCCAGCACGGGGAACGTGCGCCTGCTGCTCACGGCGAATCCCGCCCACCCCCGGCTTCAGCTGACCCAGAGCCGCCGGGAGAATCCGGCGAACCCGCCCATGTTCTGCATGCTCCTGCGCAAGCACCTCACCGGGGGCCGCATCGCGGCGCTGACCCAGCCCAGCATGGAGCGGCTGGTCCGCCTGTCCGTGAAGACCCACAACGAGCTGGGCGACCCGGTGACCATGGAGCTGATTCTGGAGTGTATGGGCCGCCGCGCCAACCTGATTCTCACAGACGGCGACGGCCGCATTGTGGACTGCCTGCGCCGGGTGGACCCGGAGATGAGCGAGCTGCGGCCCGTGCTGCCGGGCCTGCTCTACCGCCTGCCCCCGGTTCGGGAGGACAAGGTCAACCCCCTGAGCCTGACCGAGGAGGACCTGCAAGACCTTCTGAGCGCCGCGCCCCGGGAGCGCAAGCTCACCGACTGGCTGCTGGACCACTTCTCCGGCCTCTCGCCCCTGCTGTGCCGGGAGCTGGCCGTTCAGGGCGGCGGCGGTGTGGATGTGCGACTCAATGAGCTGGACAAGGGGCAGAAAACCCAGTTTTTGCGGAGCTTTTGGGGCTTTTTGGAGGCCCTTCGCGCCGGAAGGCTCACGCCCTGCGCCCTCTACCGGGACGGCGCGCCGAAGGACTTCTCCTGCCTCTGGCTCTATCAGTACGGCCTGAGCATGGAGTGTCGCCGCTACGACAGCTTCTCCGCCCTGCTGGACGAGTTCTACGAGGAGCGCGAGCGCGCCGAGCGGGTCCGGTCCCGGGGACAGGAGCTGCTCAAGACCCTCCGGAACGCCCGCAGCCGCACCGCCCGCAAAATCGCCCAGCAGGAGAAGGAAAAGGCCGCCGCGGAGAACCGGGAGGAGCTGCGGGTCTTCGGGGAGCTGATTACCGCGAATCTGTACCGCATGGAGCGGGGCGCGAAGGTGCTGGAGTGCGAGAACTACTACGACCCGGAGCTGAAAACCGTGCGGGTCCCGCTGGACCCCCTGCTGACGCCCCAGCAGAACGCGGCGAAGTACTTCAAACGCTACAACAAGGCCAAGACCGCCGACCGGGTCCTCTCTGAGCAGCTGGACAAGGGCCGCCGCGAGCTGGAATATCTGGACAGCGTGCTGGAGGCCGTGAGCCGCTGCGAGGGCGAGCGGGACCTGGCCGAAATCCGGCAGGAGCTGGAGGACACCGGCTATGTGCGCAAAAAACGGCCTGAAAAGGGGAAAAAGGCCCCGAAACGGGTGCGCGGCAGCTTTTTGGAGTTTCGCAGCTCCGCGGGGCTGCGCATCAGCGTGGGCCGGAACAACACCCAGAACGACCAGCTCACCTGCAAGCAGGCGGAGCGCCGGGACTGGTGGTTCCACACCCAGAAGATTCACGGCGCCCACGTCATCCTCTGGTGCGAGGGCCGGGACCCGGACCTGGAGAGCGTCACCGAGGCGGCGATTCTGGCCGCGACCTACTCTCAGGCCGGGGAGGGCAGCCACGTCCCGGTGGATTACACCCAGGTGCGCTATGTGAAGAAGCCCGCGGGTGCGCGGCCCGGCATGGTGATTTACACGACGTATCAGACGGCGTATGTGGACCCGGACCGGAAGCTGGCGGAGAAGCTGCGGGTGAAATAGGATACGATTTGTAATAAGAGAAAACTACGAAACGGAGGGAGAAACGGCCATGAACACCCTCATCGAAACGCTGGAACAGACCCAAACTCTTCCCGACGCGGACCTGCTGGCCCTCATCACCGACGAGCGCGAGGACGTGCGTCTGGAGCTCTCCCGCCGGGCGGACCGGGTGCGGCGGCAGTGGTACGGCGCGGACGTGTACGTCCGGGGGCTGATTGAGTTCACAAACTACTGCAAAAACGACTGCTTTTACTGCGGAATCCGCCGGAGCAATTGCAAAGCCGAGCGCTACCGCCTGACGGCGGAGCAGATTCTGGACTGCTGCGATTTGGGCTGGGAGCTGGGCTACCGCACCTTTGTGCTCCAGGGCGGCGAGGACCCCTGGTGGACGGACGAGAAGGTCTGCGCGCTGGTGCGGCGCATCAAGACGGCCCACCCGGACTGCGCCGTGACCCTGTCCATCGGCGAGAAGCCCCGGGAGAGCTACGCCGCCTACCGCGCCGCTGGAGCGGACCGCTACCTGCTGCGCCACGAGACCGCCAACGAGGTGCACTACCGCTACCTGCACCCGGAGCCGCTGAGCTGCGCCAACCGCAAGCGCTGCCTGCGAGATTTGAAGGAGCTGGGCTTTCAGGTGGGCGCGGGCTTCATGGTGGGCGCGCCAGGCCAGAAGCCGGAGCATTTGTTGGAGGATTTGCGCTTTTTGCAGGAATTACAGCCGGATATGATAGGAATCGGGCCGTTTCTGCCCCACAACGACACCCCCTTCCGGGACGAGGCGCCGGGGAGCTTTCTGCTGACGCTGCGGCTGCTTTCAATTCTGCGTCTCATGTTCCCCCGGGTGCTGCTGCCCGCCACCACGGCGCTGGGCACGATTCACCCGCTGGGCCGGGAGCTGGGGATGCAGGCCGGCGCCAATGTGGTCATGCCGAACCTCTCCCCCGTGGACGTGCGGGAGAAATACAAGCTCTACGAGAACAAAATCTGCACCGGCGACGAGGCGGCGCAGTGCCGCAGCTGTCTGGAGCGGCGGATGGAGCGGGTTGGATACCGGGTCGTGGTGGACCGGGGCGACGTGAAAAAAATCCAAGAAAAGTGAAAAAATCCGCAGAACCGGGGTGGTCCTGCGGATTTTTTACTTCTTTTTCTGTTCCTCTTTCAGCTCGTTGAGGTCATACGGCGTGGTCTGGTAGACGTAGTAGTTCAGCCAGTTGGTGTACAGCAGTGCGCCGGTGGAGCGCCAGGTCACCAGCGGCGGCTTGCCGGGGTCGTCGTCGGGGAAGTAGTTGACGGGCACCTGAATGTCCAGGCCCTTGTTCACGTCCCGCCAGTATTCGTTGGCCAGGGTGTCCGGGTCGTACTCCGGGTGGCCGAGGATGAAGAAGCGCTTGTTGTCCACGCTCTTGCACACGAACACGCCTGCCTCTGGGGAGGTGGACATCATCTCCAGATCCGGCACCTTGCGGATGTCCTCCTCGTGGACCTCCGTGGCCCGGGAGTGAGGGGAGTAAAACACGTCATCGAGGCCCCGAAAGAGGGGGGAATGGGTCTTCTCCGGCACCGGAGAGTGGGGAAAAACGCCGAACAGCTTGGTATCTCTGTCATATTTGGGCACGCCGTAGTGGTAGTAGAGGCCCGCGAAGCCGCCCCAGCAGACGTGCATGGTGGAATGGACGTGGGTGGTGCTCCAGTCCATGATGGTGCACAGCTCCTCCCAGTAGTGAGCGGCCTCGAAGGGGACGTGCTCGATGGGCGCGCCGGTGATGATCATGCCGTCGTAGTAGCGGTCCCGAATCTGGTCAAAGGTGGTGTAGAAGGTCTCCAGATGGGAGGGGTCCACATGGGTGGACTGATAGGTGGCCGTCTGGAGGAACTCAATCTGCACCTGAAGCGGCGTGTTGCTCAGCTTGCGCAGAAACTGGGTTTCGGTCACGATTTTCGTGGGCATCAGGTTCAAAATGATGATTTTCAGCGGGCGAATTTGCTGGTGCAGGGCCCGGTACTCCGTCATGACGAAGATGTTTTCCCCCTCCAGAATGGAGGTGGCGGGCAGGGAGTCGGGAATCTTGATGGGCATGGGAATCTCCTTTTTCTGCTCATGGGGACGGCGGCGCCGTCAGGGTCCGTTCCGGTTTAATATAATAGTATCAGCCGGGGACCGGCATTCGCAGCGCGTAGGTCAAAACAGAGGTCATCCTTTCTCCTTGAGAGTCCGTTACCTATCATAGCCCATTTGCCACAAAAAAGCAAGGGCGGGGATTAAACAGCATGGAGAAAGTTGTATTAATTCAATAGAACAGTTACAGTTTTACGGTGATTATACATGTAGATACTTTAATAGTAAAGAAAAGAACCACACTAGTGGCTCTTTTCAATCTTAATGGATGTATGTAAAATATGGTGGCAAAAGATGAATTTTTGATAAAATCAGTTAATTTCTGGATAGGGAACTTCCCATGTATAATTAAAACGCGCACCACACGAACATGTTTCAGTAAGTGAAAGATTTGTAAAATCAAACCACACTATTTTCTGGTATTCGTGTTTATGGAGCTTGAATCTTATTTTTGAAGGTAATTTCACTGTTTTAGTAATCTTTTTTCCAAATTTATAATAAGATACTTTAATTGTCCTATATGAAAGAATGGTTATTCCTGTTATCATATTAGTATTACTTCGGTAGCTACCGTTCATATCGTAGTAGCCTGATGAAATACCCATGGCAGAACGTTCAGCAGCTTGCATTTTTTTCTTCCATTGATCAATAGAATTAAATGAATTAAGCGAATATGTCTTGTATATAGTCTGAACATACGGCACAAGCTTAAAGATTTGAGCTTTTGTATCATTTTCATCCCAAAGATGTATATTGGTTCCATTCTTCGAAACACCACCACAAACATCAACATACTTTCCACACTTGTTCATAATACAAATGTATCCATCTGAATAGCCTGGAGCATTGTATAATTTCCATTTTTGTGCATCAGTGCCATTCTGAGACCACTGCTGAATATTAGTACCAGTGCGTGTATTCCCCCCAGAAATATCTATTGCTTTATTTGAACCTTTGTTAATTATTGCACAATATCCTTTTCCGCTTCTTGCTATTCTAAATAATTGAGCGTCAGTTCCATTTCTCTTATACAACTGAATATTAGCACCATCTTTTTTACTTCCGCCTTTAACGTCAATTACCATATTGCTGTTTAATGCACTTTGAAGATAATAGTAATCACCTAAGGTAATTGTATAGGCAAAAGCATTCTGAATATTAATAGTAGTCAATGTGAGAGTTATCAAAAGGATGAAGGATATAATTCGTACTACTCGAGTTTTCATTTTTATGACCATTCCTTTCCGCTGCGCTCCAAGGCACCAAAAGTCATGAAACCGTCTTGACTTTGGAAGCGCAATCTTGTATTCTAAGCTTGTGAGCAGAACCTTCCCGGCGTTAGCTTGCGGATTAACCGCCAATCTGTTTGCAGCTCAGTATCTGGGCTTAGGGTTTTGCGCGCTTTTTTGTTTTTTTGCTATTTTGCAGGCTTTTTCCTATGTTTCAACCTTAATCTCCATTCAGAAACATATATAATTTTTGTAGAAGAAAATACATGGTGAATTATATTTTAATCTTCTTACTATTGTAGCATAATGCTAATAGTGCGTCAAGTCCTATATTCTTTTAGGGTTAAATATGAGTATACAAGATGTCACATAGAAGGTGATTTGGTGATTTACCAGAAATAAAAACATAAAAAGGTTAAACACACGGCTCAGTGTACTATTTCCCGAAAAAAACTGAAAAAACCTGTTGACAAGTGCCGAATGATGTGCTATGATAGGCAAGCACTCGACGAGAGCGGGTCAAAACAAGCGAAAAACCGGAGAAAACGAGGTTAAATCGTTCTCTTTGGATTCAGAAAGTTCG
>CACZUK010000067.1 GCA_902784305.1 Oscillospiraceae bacterium
CCGCGCCGGAGGACTTTGGGGCAATTCGGGACAGATTTGTCCGGGAAAGCGTGTACCAGACCCCGAAAATCGACAGCCGCGCCGTCATTTTCAATGAAAAGGACGAGGTGCTGCTGGTGGAGGAGTTGGACCACACCTGGGCGCCGCCCGGGGGCTGGTGCGAATACGATTTGACCCCGGCGGCCAACGCCGTGAAGGAGGCCTGGGAGGAGGCCGGTGCCCGGGTGGAGGTTCTGCGACTGGTGGCGGTCCATGACCAAAGTCAGCACAACGAGCCGTTTCAGTTTTTCAGCGTGGAGCGGTTCTACTACCTCTGCCGTCTGAAAGAGGAGGCCTTTCAGGCCAACGTGGAGACGCTGAGCAGCGGCTGGTTCTCTCTGGACGCGCTGCCCCGGCTCCATCCCCGGAAGAGCTCGGAGGCGCAGCTGCGGCTGTGCCTGGAGGCCAGAGACGCGGAGCACTGGGAGACCCGTTTTGACCTGTAATACACCAAAACGCGCCTTTTGGGCAAATCCACCGTTGACAAGGCGGAAGGCTTGTGTTAATGTATTAGCGTATTAAAGTACAGCGCGCCGTCAGACCGGTGCGCCGAAGGGACCCCGCACAGTGGGCGCCATTGTGCGGGGCCTCTATTGTTGTAAAATTGGAGTACAGAGTGATGAAATACATACCCAACACCCCGGAGGGGACCCGGGACCGGCTCTTTGGCGAGTGCGTGGAGCGTACCCGTGTACAAAATCGGCTGGTAGAGCTATTTGACCAGCGGGGCTACACGGAAATCATGACGCCGGACGTGGAGTTCTACGACGTGTTCACCCTGGCGGGGAATTCCATCCCCCAGGAGTCCATGCTCAAGCTGGTGGACCGCAGCGGAAAGCTGCTGGTGCTCCGGCCGGACAGCACGACCCCCATCGCCCGGGTGGCGGCCACCAAGCTCAAGGACATGGTGCTGCCCCGGCGCTTCTACTACAATCAGGTGAAGTACCGCTCCAGCTCCGGCAACAAGGGCGAGCGGGGCGAGATTCCCCAGGTGGGCGTGGAGCTCATCGGGGCCTCCGGCGCGAAGGCGGATTTGGAGATGATTGCCGCCGCTGTAGACGCTATCCGCTGCTGCGGCGTGGAGCGCTTCCATGTGGAAATCGGCCACGCGGGCATTTTCTCCTCCTTCATGGAGGAGCTGAGCCTGGACGAGGAAACGGTGGAGCAGGTTCGGGGCCTGCTGGAGGACAAGAACTACGCCGCCCTCAAGGACCTGCTGAGCCAGTGGTCGGACACCCGCTCCGTCAGCGCGGTGGAGCGGCTGGCCTACCTCTTCGGCGGCGCGGAGGTGCTGGACGAGGCCGAGGCCCTGCTGGGCCGTCCCGACGCGGCCATTGCCCATCTGAGGGCGCTCTACGAGAGCCTTTCGGCGGCGGGCTACGGGCCGTATCTCCGCTTTGACCTGGGCATGGTTCATCCGATTGACTACTACACCGGCGTGATTTTCCGGGGCTATGTGGAGGGCGCGGGGACCGCGGTGCTCTCCGGCGGGCGCTATGACAACCTCTGTGCCGCCTTTGGCCGCAGCGCCGAGGCCATCGGCTTTGCCGTGGATGTGGACGAGGTGGCGGCCTGTCTGGGCGAGGCGGAGATTCCCAAGGTGAAGACCGTGATTCACTACGAGCCCTCCTGTCTGGCTCAGGCGCTGCACCTGGTGGACACGCTGCCCCAGGGCAGCAGTGAACTCTCCCCCTGCTTCCGGCTGGAGAGCACGCTGAACCTGGCCCGGGAGAAGGGCATCGAAACCGTGCTGGTGCTGGATGAGTCCGGACAGCGCAGCATCCGCGTGGACGCGGGGGAGGAGAGAGCATGAGCAATCGACTGCGCATCGCCCTGACCAAGGGCCGCTTGCAGGACAAGTCCGTGGAGCTCTTTGAGCGCGCGGGCATGGACTGCACCCCCATCCGCCACCCCGGGCGGCGGCTCATCCACGCCCTGCCCAACTACCCGCTGGACGCGGTGCTCTCCAAGGCGCCGGACGTTATCACCTATGTGGAGCACGGCGTGTGCGATTTGGGCATCGTGGGCAAGGACACGATTCTGGAGAAGGGCGGCTCCTTCTACGAGGTCATGGATTTGGGCTTCGGCAAGTGCCGCTTCGCCCTGGCTGTGCCGGAGGGGCAGGACTTCTACGCCAGCTACAAGAACCGGACCATCGCCTCCAAGTATCCCAACGTGGCCAGCCGCTTCTTCGCGGCCAAGGGTATGGATGTGGAGGTCATCAAAATCGAGGGCAGCGTGGAGCTGGCCCCGATTCTGGGCCTGGCGGACGCGATTGTGGACATCGTGGAGACCGGAGCGACCCTGAAGGCCAACGGCCTGGTGCCCATTGAGACTGTGGCGCCCATTTCCGCCCGGCTCATCGTGAACACGGCCAGCATGAAGCTGTACAAGAACGAAATTCTGGATTTTATCGAAAAATGTGAGAAATATCGCGGGGAGGCGGCAAAATGATACCAATTGTCAAGGCGGACGGCGCGGCGGAGCAGGCGCTTCTGGAGAATCTGCGCTCCCGGGCCGCGGAGGCCAACGAGGGCATTGTGAAGACCGCCGCCGCGGTGCTGGCGGACGTGAAGGAGCGCGGCTACGAGGCCGTGCGGGAGTACTCGCTGAAATTTGACCACGCGGAGCCCCGGGAGTTCACCTCCGGGGAGCTGGAGGCGGCCTACGCGGCCTGTGACCCGGCCCTGATTCAGGCCATGGAGCACGCCGCGGCCAACATCCGCGACTACAACGAGCACCTGCTGACCAAAAGCGCGGAGTGGAACAGCCCCGATGGCGGCCGGGTGGGGCGCGTGGTGCGCGGCCTGAGCCGGGTGGGCGTCTACGTGCCCGGCGGCACGGCGGCGTATCCCTCCTCAGTGCTGATGAACGCCGTGCCCGCCAAGGTGGCCGGGGTGGAGGAGATTGTCATGGTCACGCCCCCCACGGAGAACCTGAATCAGGCGGTGCTGGCGGCGGCCAAAATCGCTGGCGTGGACCGGGTCATCGGCGTGGGCGGCACCCAGGCGGTGGCAGCCCTGACCTGGGGCGCGGGCTTCATCCCCCGGGTGGACAAGCTGGTGGGGCCGGGCAACGCCTATGTGGCCGCCGCCAAGCGTCTGGCCTACGGCAACCTGGACATCGACATGGTGGCCGGGCCCAGCGAGGTGCTGGTGATTGCCGACGAGAGCGCCAACCCCAAATACGTGGCCGCGGACCTGATGAGTCAGGCGGAGCACGACGTGATGGCCTCCGCCATCCTGCTGACCACCAGCATGGAGCTGGCTCAGGCGGTGGACGCGGAAATCGTGCGGCAGATGGGCTATCTGACCCGCAGCGAGATTATGGAGCAGTCCCTGCGGGACTTCGGCGCGGCCATTGTCTGCGGCACGCTGGAGGACTGCGCCCGCATCGCCAATCTGGCCGCGCCGGAGCACCTGGAAATCTGCACCGCCCGGCCCCGGGAGCTGCTGCCGCTGATTCAGAACGCCGGAGCGGTCTTCCTGGGCAGCTACACCCCGGAGCCCCTGGGGGACTATCTGGCGGGCCCGGACCACGTCCTGCCCACCAGCGGCACGGCCCGGTTCTTCTCCCCCCTGTCCGTGGACAGCTTTTTGAAGACCATGAGCGTGCTGGAGTTTGACCGACCCACCCTGAAGCGGCTGAGCCGGGAGGTGGAGTGCTTCGCCGAGACGGAGCACCTGACCGCCCACGCCAATTCCATCCGGGTGCGATTCGAGGACGAGGAGTGAGAACATGGGATACATCGCGGTAGTGGACTACGACGTGGGCAACCTGATGAGCGTCAGCAATGCCCTGAAGTATCTGGGCTTCTCCGCTCAGGTCACGGCTCAGGCCGAGGTGCTGGAGGGGGCTGATGCCATCATCCTGCCTGGCGTGGGAGCTTTCCCCGACGCGGCGGAAAAGCTCCACCGCACGGGCCTTACGGACTGCATCCGCGTCCAGAGCGCTAAAAAGCCCATTCTGGGTATCTGCCTGGGGATGCAGCTGCTCTTTGAGACGGGCTACGAGGTGCGGCCCACCGCGGGTCTGGGCTTCGTGCCCGGCACGGTGGAGCGGATTCAGACGGACCTCAAGCTGCCCCACATCGGCTGGAACAGCCTGCGCTTTCCGAATCCGTCCCCGCTCTTCGCCGGGATGGACGAGGGCTGTTATGTGTACTTTGTCCACTCCTTCTGCGGCCGGGCGTCTGACCCGAAGACGGTCATCGCCGCCACGGACTACGGTGCCGACGTGACCGCCGCGGTGCAGAAGGGGAACGTCTTTGGGACCCAGTTCCACCCCGAGAAGTCGGGAGAGGTGGGTCTGCAAATCCTGCGCAACTTTGGAGGGCTGAACCGATGATCATTGAACCGGCCATTGATTTGAAGGACCAGAAGGTGGTCCGGCTCCACAAGGGGGCCTTTGACACCGTCCACCAGGTGGCGGAGGACCCGGTGGAGGTCGCCCGGGACTTTGCCGCCGCGGGGGCCCGGGTCATCCACATGGTGGATTTGGACGGCGCCCGCAGCGGCGTGCGGGTCAACGGCGACATCGTCCGCCGGGTGATTGACCAGACCGGCATGAAGGTGGAGCTGGGCGGCGGCATCCGCTCCATGGAGGATTTGCGCGCCGTGGACGCGCTGGGGGTCTGGCGCTTTGTCATCGGCTCCGCGGCGGTCACGGACCCGGACTTTGTCCGGGAGGCGGTGGCGGCCTACGGGGACCGCGTTGCCGTGGGCGTGGACGCCAAGGACGGCGAGGTGCGCACCTCCGGCTGGGAGGCCGGGAGCGGCGTGCACTTCGTGGAGTTTGCGAAAAATATGGAGAAATTGGGGGTCAAAACCCTGATTTTTACCGATATTGACACCGACGGTATGCTCTCCGGCCCGAATTATGAGAGTCTGCGCCGCCTGAGCGAGGCGGTGGACTGCCAGATTGTGGCCTCCGGCGGCGTGTCCTGCAACGAGGACCTGGTGAAGCTGCGGGAGATGGGCGTCTACGGCGCCATTGTGGGCAAGGCCTACTACGCCGGAACCGTGGACCTGCCCCGGGCCGTGGCCGAGGCGGGCAGCCAGGACGAGCCGTAAGGAGGGGAAGAACATGTTGGCAAAACGCATCATTCCCTGCCTGGATGTCCGGGAGGGCCGGGTGGTCAAGGGCGTCAACTTTGTGAACATCCGGGACGCGGGCGACCCGGTGGAGCTGGCCACCTGGTACTCTCAGCAGGGGGCGGACGAAATCGTCTTTCTGGACATCACCGCCACCCATGAGGCCCGCGCCACCGTGGAGGACGTGGTCCGGCGCACCGTGCAGCAGGTCTACGTCCCCGTGACGGTGGGCGGCGGCATCCGCACGGTGGAGGACTTTCGGCGGCTTCTGCGCTGCGGCGCGGACAAAATCAGCGTCAACTCCGCCGCGGTGAAGAATCCGTCCCTCATCACCGAGGCGGCGGAGCGCTTCGGCAGCCAGTGCGTGGTGCTGGCCATCGACGGTCGGCGCTGGCAGGACGGCCGGGACGGCTGGGAGGTCGTGGTAGACGGAGGCCGCATCCCCACCGGCAAGGATTTGGTGGAGTGGGCCGTGGAGGGCGAGCGACTGGGCGCCGGTGAGATTCTGCTCACCAGCATGGACGCCGACGGCACCAAGCAGGGCTTTGACCTGCCCATGACCAAGGCCGTCACCGACGCGGTGGGGATACCCGTCATCGCCTCCGGCGGCTGCGGCTCCCTGGAGCACTTCGCGGAGGTCTTTGAACAGGCCGACGCGGACGCGGCGTTGGCGGCGTCCCTGTTCCACTTTGGGGAGCTGAGCGTACCGCAGGTGAAGGAGTATCTGCGCGGCCGGGACATCCCCGTGCGATGAGGTAAAAAAATGATTGAAACCAGAGATTTGTTCCAAAAATCTGAGCTGATTCCGGTGATTATCCAGGAACGGGCCACCAAGGACATCCTGATGCTGGGCTTCACCAACGAGGAGGCCTATTTGAAGACGCTGGAGACGAAAACCGCCTGGTTCTGGAGCCGCAGCCGTCAGAAGCTGTGGAACAAGGGGGAGAGCAGCGGCAACTTCCTCTATGTGAAGAAAATCGTCACCGACTGCGACACCGACACCCTGCTCTATGTCTGCGACCCGGTGGGGCCGACCTGCCACACGGGGCGGCGCAGCTGCTTTTTCAACGACATCTGGGAGGAGCAGCCATGAGCCGGCTCCAGAGGGCCATGGAGGCCCAGTTTGCCGTGGCGCTGGAGCGCAGGCGCAATCCGGCGGGGGAGAAGTCCTATACGAACTATCTCTACCGCAAGGGTCAGGATACCATCCTGAAAAAATGCGGTGAGGAGGCCTTTGAGACGGTCATTGCCGCGAAAAATGGGGACAAGGCGGAGTTGGTGGGAGAGCTCAACGACCTGCTCTATAATCTGACGGTACTGCTGTGCTATCAGAGCGTCCCCTTTGACCCGGTGATGGCGGAGGTGAACATCCGCTGTGCTTCACAGGGGATGGAGCTGGATGCGCTGGCGGAAATCATCGCCCAGCGCCGGGACCGGAATGAGGAAGAGAGCTACACGGCTTATCTCTTTGAGAAGGGATTGGATAAAATCCTCAAGAAGGTGGGAGAGGCCACTTCGTCGGTACTCCTGAGTGCGAAGGCGGAGCAAGGGGAGTGGATGTGCTCGGCATGCGCGGATTTGCTGTTCCACCTGCTCGTGACCATGGAGGCGGTGGGTGTCACCACCGACGACGTAGCAGAGGAGATGGAGCGCCGCCTGGGCAAGAGCGGCAATCTGAAAACCTTCCGCACCACTGATGTGAATACTTAATCGCTTCGGGGTGCAGGGGAGCTTTGAAAAGTCCCCCTGCACCCCGAACTTTTTTTGTTGTTTTCTCCCGTCGGTGCCCCGTTCCGCTCCATATGGGAAACGGTATTCAATGACGAGGGGATAATGTGTTTTATTCGGTTTCTGTTCGATTATGCTGAAAGCAGCTGAGTGCTCAGTCAGATTTTTTTATCGTTCCGTGACAGAGTGCAGGGGGACTGTATCCAGGCGCGCACGGAAATCAAGCTTAGAGGGATGCTTTCTGGGGATGGCTGCGGTTTCCTGCTTTCCCGTAGGGGTCGGGCTTGATTGGCCTGAAAAACGCGGTTGAAGCGGGAAGAGAACCCGTTCCGGGAGAAGACGCGGTTGGCCTCTACACAAAAACGCAGAAGAACTGTGGTATTTTATGATTGTTGAAGCAAAAAATGATTTCCCCGCTCCGGGCGCAGTCCGGGCTTGACAAGGAGGGAAGAGGGCGGTATAATCGGACTATAATCAGTTGCACACAATCAAATTTTGAAAAATCAAAGGAGGATTCCCCGATGCGCTGCAATTACAAGACCCGTTATACCTGCTCCACGAACATCGCCTTCGACCTGGAGGGCAACGTGGTGCGCAACATTGTGTTCACCGGCGGCTGCAACGGGAACCTGAAGGCCATCTCCAAGCTGGTGGACGGCATGACGGTGGAACAGATTGAGGAGAAGCTGCTGGGCAACACCTGCGGGCGCCGTCCCACCTCCTGTGCGGACCAGCTCGCCCGGGCGGTGCGCGAGGCCTACGACCAGAATCGGTGATGGACCGCGGGGCCGGGAAGGAAAGAGGTGACAGACATGGGTGAGCCCTGTTATGATTCGCTTCTGCTGGAGAATCAGCTCTGTTTTCCCCTCTATGCCTGCTCCAGGGAGATTATCCGGCGCTACAAGCCCCTTCTGGACGCCATCGACCTGACCTACACCCAGTACATCGCCATGCTGGTGCTCTGGGAGCGGCAGAGCGTCACGGTCAAGGAGCTGGGATGCTGTCTGTTTCTGGATTCGGGCACCCTGACGCCCCTGTTGAAGAAGCTGGAGGCCAAGGGTCTGATCACCCGCCGCCGCTCGGAGGCGGACGAGCGCAGCCTCATCGTGGCGCTGACGCAGCGCGGTCAGAGTCTGCGGGAGCAGGCGGCACAGCTGCCGGAGCAGATGTGTCAGTGTGTGGGGCTGGACGCTGAGGAGAAGCAGCAATTGTCCAGGATTCTGCGGAAAATGATGGAACAAATGCAGCGATAACGGACTCCCTCGCTTCGGCGGGGGAGTTTTTTGGACGAAACCGGGGAAATCCGGACGGCTCTGCCCGGGCATGGAGGCGGTTGTCCGCAACGGGACAGCGCAGCCGGGAACGTACAAAAAACGGATGTTCGGTTTACGAAATGTATAACCCACAAGGTGTGGATATTACAGCGCGCCCAGCGGTAGAACATGGCGCTGCCCAATTCCGGACGGTCAGACCTGATGACGCAGCGGGGGGCGACGCAACCGTGGCTCGGGATGAGACTGGGAACGGGTCGGGAACATTGCAATCATAAATCAGCTGAAAAAGGCCGTATCCATGTGCTTTGTCCATGAATACGGCCTTGCTTTATTCCCTTGATGTATATGCCCATGCCGTGGCACGCTGCCTGGCGCCTTGTCGGAAGGGGAAGGAGGAAGAAGCGGGGCGTTTTTGATTTTTGCGAAAAAAATGCTTGCTATTTGGAAACAATAATGGTATGCTCTTTGAAAGAAGTATTTCGCCGAAGCCATCGGAGTCCCTGCGAAAGGACCCGGCGGCGTGGAGGAGCATACAGAAGGAGGGAGCGTATGGAACGGCAGAGCTTAAAGCGCCTGATTGACGTGGCGATGGGCCGCGAACAGGCGGATTTGTGTATTCGCAATTGTAAGGTGGTGGATGTGTACCAACGTCAGGTGTTTCCGGCGGATGTGTACATCGCCGAGGGGCGCATTGCGGGCTTTGGCGGCGAAGGATTCCCCCCGGCGCGGGAGACTGTAGATGCAGGCGGCAGATACCTGACTCCGGGCTTTATCGACGCCCATGTGCACATTGAGTCCAGTCACGTGTCCCCTGAGGAGTTTTCCAGACTGGTGGTGCCCCACGGCACCACGACGGTGGTGGCGGACCCCCATGAAATCTGCAACGTCTGCGGGTTGGACGGCTTTGATTACATGCTCAAGGCCACCGAGGGGCTGCCCCTCCAGGTGTTTTTGCAGCTGCCCTCCTGTGTGCCCTGCACGCCCTTCGAGAACGCCGGAGCGGTGCTGAACGCGCCGGAGCTGCAAAAGCGCATCGGATTGGACCGGGTTCTGGGCCTGGGGGAGCTGATGAACTTTGTGGGTGTGTGCGCCGCGGATGGGGACATCCTGGACAAAATCATGACGGCCCGGGGAAAGATGATTGACGGACACAGCCCGGGGCTAAAGGGAGCCAGACTGGACGCCTACATCGCCGCGGGTGTGAGCACAGACCACGAGTGCTCCACCCCGGAGGAGCTGCGGGACCGGGTGCGCCGGGGGATGTACGTGCTCCTGCGGGAGGGAACGTCCACCAAGGACGTGGTGCGCCTGCTCAGCGCGGTGGATGAGGACAGCTTCCGGCGCTGCACCTTCTGCACGGATGACCGGCAGTCCGCGGATTTGGTGATGGAGGGGCACATCGACAACGCGCTGCGCATCGCCATTGCCCACGGACTGGACCCTCTGACGGCCCTGACCATGGCGAGCCTGAACGCTGCCAACTGCTACGGGCTCAAGGACCGGGGCGCGGTGGCGCCTGGTCTGCGGGCGGATCTGGTGCTGTTTGAGGATTTGCACGACCTCTGGGTGGACAGCGTCTGGGTAGAAGGGCGGCTTGTGGCAAAGGATGGTCAGTATTTGCCTGAGATGGCCCATGTGCCGCCGGAGAAGGTGGGGGGCCGGATGAACGTCCGGAACTTTTCCGCGCAGCGGCTGCGCCTGCCTCTGGAGAGCGATGAAGTGCGCACCATCCGCCTGGTGCCGCACTCGGTTCTGACCCAGGCCGGACACGCCCGCGTGACCAGAGACGAGAGCGGCGCCTGGACGCGGGATGAGCAGGACATTGTGAAGCTGGCAGTGGTGGAGCGCCACAAGGGCACTGGAAACGTTGGGGTCGGCCTGCTGGAGGGCTTCGGGCTCCGGGGCGGAGCCATTGCCACCAGTGTGGCCCACGATTCCCACAACATCATTGTGGCGGGCGACAGCGACCGGGATATGGAGGTGGCTGTGCGCCGTCTGGTGGAGCTGGGCGGCGGCATGGCGATCGTCCGGGACGGCGTGGTGCAGGACAGCCTGGCCCACGAGATTGCCGGTCTGATGACGGATCAGCATGGCGAGCAGGTGGCCCGGCGCATTGCGCAGCTGGACGAGCTGGCCTATGAGACGCTGGGGGTTCACAGGGAGCTGGACCCGTTTATGAGCCTGTGCTTTATGGCTCTGCCGGTGATTCCGGAGCTGAAAATGACGGATTTGGGCCTGTTTGACGTGCAGAAATTCTGTCATGTGAGGGTTGAAGTGTGAGTACAGAGCGCAAAAGGGGAGGAGCCGAAGCTCCTCCCCTCTGTGTTTGTGCAGCGAAGCAGATGATTACTCGCCGAAGTACCGCTTCAGCAGACCGGCGAAAGCCTTGCCATGACGGGCCTCATCGCGGGCCATCTCGTGGACGGTGTCATGGATGGCGTCCAGGTTCAGAGCCTTGGCCTTCTTAGCCAGCTCGAACTTGCCGGCGGTGGCGCCGTTCTCGGCCTCCACGCGGACCTTCAGGTTCTGCTTGGTGGAGTCGGAAATCACCTCGCCCAGCAGCTCGGCGAACTTGGCGGCGTGCTCGGCCTCTTCCCAGGCGGCCTTCTCGTAGTACAGACCGACCTCGGGATAGCCCTCACGGTGAGCCACGCGGGCCATCGCCAGGTACATGCCGACCTCGGTGCACTCGCCGGTGAAGTTCTCACGCAGGCCCTGGACGATCTCCTCGGGAGCGTCCTTGCCGACGCCGACCACATGCTCGGCGGCCCAGGTCATCTCGGCACCCTGCTCAATGAACTTCGCACCGGGGCACTTGCACAGAGGGCAGACAAAACCCTCCTCCATGGGACCCTCATGGACATAACCGCAGATAGGGCAAACATACTTCATAACATGGTTCCTCCTGAAAATTAGATTCGTCGGGAGTCCCGACGGGGGTAAGTACCTGACGCCCGATTGCTCAGACGCAAACTCTTATAGCATTATTATTTAAAAAAGAAGGGAGTTAGTCAAGCGCAACTTCAAGAAATTCTGTCTATATCAGAAATTTGCTGCCAGTGCCCGGGGATTTATGGAGCATTCTGCTGGGGGGAATTGGCGCGGAAAAGGGGGTGATGGGAAAATGTGGTAATATTGCTGCATTATAATCGGATAAAATAGACAGAAATTGTGTAAAATATCGATAAAATAATGCTTGCAATTCTTAGGGGTTCGTGCTATTATAAACAAGTCGAGAGCGAACGGCGAAAGTCAAGAGTTCAAGACAGAGTTGGGGGTATAGCTCAGCTGGGAGAGCGCTTGAATGGCATTCAAGAGGTCTGCGGTTCGATCCCGCATATCTCCACCAGAAATAAGGCAGAAACTTCGGTTTCTGCCTTATTTTTTTAACTTTTTGAGGCAAGAATTACAGGGCGATTAAAAAAGTGGTGTATTTTGAAACTGCATAGGTAACTATTTGGGGCAGTTAAGGAAAGTGCGAATAAAAAATGGCGGAAAACACATATAAATGAGGGGAGATAGTGGGAAAATTGGAACAAAATGGAGGAGTTAGAGAACTACTATAATCGCTTTTGGTATGGACGACAAAGTTTCGGAAGGACGGAAAAATTACTTGTTGAGATGGTAGAAATAGTGGGGGAGAGGGGAATCAGTTGGATGTTAGAGAGGGAGTTAGCAGCGGGTAAAGCTGACGGATGGATGTAGAAGAGATGTAGATTTGAGAATAGTTGATAAACTGGGACATATAGACGTAAAATTCCAACTTATCCGGGGTAGATGGCATAAATCACAAAGATAAAAAAGTTTTAGAAGAATTTTTAGGTAGATTGACGGACGTGAAAAGCCATATGGAAGCCGCAACTTTTTATCACTGTTACATCCATCTAGACTCTTGAACGCAGGTCAAGAGGCCGTTTTTTGAGCCTCAACAGAATAACGTGAAAACCGCTGGTTTCGGAAGGAATCGACGGTTATATTATACTTTTTTAGATGAAAAATATTTCGGGAATCGAAGATATTGGAATATCAATGGAATAAGAATTACAGAGCGATTAAAAAAGTGTAGTTTGTTGGTGGTATGAGGGTAACTTTTTGGGATGGTAAAGGAGGGCGTAGAGGATGA
Organism: Oscillospiraceae bacterium; assembly: GCA_902784305.1. GTDB lineage: Bacteria > Bacillota > Clostridia > Oscillospirales > Oscillospiraceae > Onthomonas. Next base: position 12,258 of record CACZUK010000067.1, read on the forward strand.
TTGTGGGAATTAGATGATATTTGATGATATTTAGATGTTTTTTGGCAGTTGATACGCATTAGCTTGCCCACCGTGTAAGAATTCCACTTACGAACTGTCATTCGTCAGGGGAACAGTTACACGGTGGGCGACGTTATTCTCGCCTTAAAGGGCTGCTTCACTAGTCCCCTGTCTTTATAAGGCATCTACTGCAACATCAGTTTTCTATCCCATCTAAAAAATCTGTTGGCATGATCTACTGTATTTGATACAATATATTTGAATACAACACAAAGGGGTGATGGTCCATGTGTCCTGACTACCATGAGTCCATGCTGCTGTCCAATCAGCTCTGCTTTCCTCTCTATGCCGCTGCGAGGAGCGTCACCGGACTCTACACGCCATTGCTGAAGCCTCTGGGCCTGACCTACACCCAGTACATCGTTCTGCTTGTGCTGTGGGAGAAGGACGGAGTGTCTGTCACAGAAATTGGAAAGCGGCTCCGACTGGACAACGGGACCCTCTCTCCACTGCTGAAGAAGCTGGAAAGGGCAGGGTATGTGGAGCGTCAGCGCAGCCGGGAGGATGACCGGGTCGTGGTGATTACCCTCACTGAGGCGGGCCGCGACTTGCAGGAGCAGGTTCGGGACATCCCTGTCAGAGTGGGAAGCTGCATTGCCCTGTCACCGGAAAAGGCGCAGCAGCTTTACGGTCTGCTCTATGAGCTGTTGGAGAATCAAGACCACGGAGCCACAAAGCAAAAGGAGGATGCGCATCATGAAAACAGTCTATGAGTTCACCGTAAAGGACCGGATGGGAAATGAGGTTAGTCTGGAGCAGTATCGGGGAAAGGTGCTGCTGATCGTCAACACAGCCACCGGCTGCGGATTTACGCCCCACTACGAGCCGCTGGAGGAAATGTACCGGGAGTTGAAAGCAAAGGGCTTTGAGATTCTGGACTTCCCCTGCAATCAGTTCGCAAATCAGGCACCCGGCAGTGCGGATGAGATTCACCAGTTCTGCACGCTGAAATTTGGAACGGAGTTTCCCCAATTTGCCAAGGTGGATGTGAATGGAGAGACCGCAGAGCCGCTGTTCGCCTTCCTTGCCTCGGAGAAACCCTTTGTGGGCTTCGGCAAGGGGCTGAAAAACGCCGCACTGAACAAGTTTGCAGACCTGAACAACAAGAAATACGGGGAAAAAGCCTATATCAAGTGGAATTTCACCAAATTCCTCATCGACCGGGAGGGAAGTGTGATTGCCCGATTTGAGCCGACAACGGACATGAAGCTGGTTCGGGACGCTGTCGCCGCGGCCCTGCAAGGGAGAGACAAACAATGAAGAATCTTCAGGAACTGGAACAGGCCGTTGGGACGACCGGCGACCGGGAAAAAACCATCATCAGGACCAGTATCATCGGCATTGCGGC
>CACZUK010000068.1 GCA_902784305.1 Oscillospiraceae bacterium
CTCAGCGATCTTCTGGTTCAGAGCTTCGATTGTCTGGGTGAGCTCGGCAATCCTCTTCTCCGATTGCTCCAACAACTCCTGCTGGGCAGCCATTGCCGCTGGAAAGCAGGAAAAGGCGCAAAAGCGGCTCATCCGGGGCCAGGCGCTCATCGCCATCGTGCTCGCGCTGCTGATCGTGGTCAATCTCATCTGCACCGGCCCCATGCGCACCATGCTGGAGCTGGTCAGCGCCCGCAGCGACCTGTCCGCCGAGACCACGGCGGAGGCCACCGAGCTGGTGAGCCAAATCGTGGAGGAGGGCGTGGTTCTGGCCAAGAACGAGGACGCCGCCGCCGAGGGCCTCATCGACTACGACAAGAGCGTGGTCTACCCCTTCGGCTACGGCCTGAGCTACACCGATTTCACCCAGACCATGAGTGACGTCAGCTTCGACGGCACCAACGCCAGCTTCTCCGTCACCGTGACCAACAACGGCACCGTGGCCGGCAAGGACGTGGTGGAGGTCTATGTCAATCCGCCCTACACCAACGGCGGCATTGAGAAGGCCACCGCCAATCTGGTGGACTTCGCCAAGACCGGCGACATCGCCCACGGCGCCTCCGGGACGAGTGGGGCTTCCGCGGCTTCGTGGAGACGGACTACTTCGGCGTTTACAACTACATGAGCGCCGACCAGGCCATCCGCAACGGCACCGACCTGATGCTGGTGAACTATCCCACCGCCACCAACGACATGCAGTTCACCGCCACCAACGGCGCCCAGCAGCGGCTGCGCCAGAGCGCCCACCGCATCCTCTATGTGGTGGTCAACAGCCGCTCCTACACCGACGAGAACTACGCCAAGGCCACCGGCACGCCCATGTGGCGCTCCGCTCTGACCGCCGCCAATGTGGTTGTGGGCCTGCTGCTGGTCGGCTGGGAGTTCCTGCTCCTGCGCAAGTACAGTGCGCGGAAGAAGGGCGCGGCGTAAGCGTCGCTGAACCTGCGAAGAACGTGTAAACCAACGCGGCCCCCGGCATCTGCCGGGAGCCGGATGAGGACGAATCCGAGCTTCTTCATTATTCTTTCCCTTTTCCCCCTGAGCTGCTCCCGACAGACGCCGGGAGCAGCTCTAAGGACCCCTTTTCCCTGGGAACCAAAGCGGCCGGGATTTGTGCTCAATCAAACAGAAAGGAGCGGTTTCCGGATGAATTACCCCGATATTATCGCAAAAATGACCCTGGAGGAGAAGGCTTACCTCCTCTCCGGCAAGGACTTCTGGTCCACCCGCACCGTGGAGCGGCTGGGCGTGCCCTCCATCGTCCTGCTGAAAAACGAGGGGAACATCCTGCCCCTCTCCAAGGGCGCACAGGTGGCGGTCATCGGCGAGTTTGCCCAGAAGGCCCGGTATCAGGGCGCGGGCTCCTCCGTGGTGAACTGCACGAAGCTGGACAACACCATGGACGTGATTTGCGGCTGTGCGCTGGACGTGGTGGGCTTCGAGGCGGGCTATCCCCGCAGCGGTCCCGGCAATGCGGAGATGCAGGCGAAGGCCGTGGAGCTGGCGAAAAAAGCGGAGTTTGTTCTGCTGTATCTGGGCCTGGACGAGATTTCCGAGTCCGAGGGTCTGGACCGCGCCCACATGAAGCTGCCCCAGAGCCAGATTGACCTGCTCAGCGCCGTTTCCGCCGCCAATCCCAACGTGATTCTGGTGCTCTCCGCGGGCTCCGCCATTGAGATGCCGTGGCTGGATCAGTGCAAAGCCGTGGTGCACGGCTACCTCTGCGGACAGGCGGGCGCCGGGGCCGTGCTGAAAGTGATTACCGGCGAGGTGAACCCCTCCGGCAAGCTCAGCGAGAGCTATCCGCTGCGCTACGAGGACACCCCGCCATTGACAAAACCATTTTTGCCCCCGGATTTGGAGAGAAAAAGTGAATGAAAGCGCGGCGGCAAAGCCTGAGACTTCGCACAAAACAGCGCCGCGGGAACGGGTCCTCTGACCCATTCCCGCGGCGTCATTCTGTCAGGGGGCTGGTGAGACAGCCCATTTTTCAAGGGTGTACCGGTTTCCGGCCGTGCCCGCTCCCTCTTTTACGACCCCATTGCGGGCCGGAGGTCAGTGCGGGCGATGGCCGGAGCCCGGTCCCGCCGGACTCACTCGTTTGCGGCGGCGTAGAGCACCTGACACTGGGTCAGCGCCGCGTCGGTCCTGCCAATCAGGAAGCAGTCGCGCCGGTTCCGCGCGCTCTCGTCGAAGTCCTCAAACTCGGAGACGCTGACGTGGTTTTTCAGATACCAGCCCAGCACCACGGAGCCGTCCCTGTCGATGCTCAGAAGGTCCATGCCCACGTTGGAGCCGTCCTGCTCCAGCGCGTCGGTCACAGCGGAGGGCGCAAAGCCGATGGTGTCCCGCTCATAGAAGGTCTGGCACAGGTCGTCGGAGTACACGAGGCTGTGTCGGGACTCCGTCACGCCGTTCCCCACAGAGAGCACGACCCGGTTTCCGGCGACCTTCACGTCCTCCACCCAGGTGATGACGCTGTACACACCCGCGGCGCTCCAGGTTTCGCCGTAATCGGAGGTGGATTCCACGAAGACCCAGGTGTGGGACATGCTGGAGTCCAGACCCACCACGAAGACGCCGTGGCCCTCTTCGTCGAAATCCCATGCCGCGGTGCTCAGCAGCTGGCTGCGCTCCGTGTCGGCCAGCTCGTTTTTGGTTTCGCCGCCGTTGTAGTAGCGATAGGCGATTTCCTGTTCAAACGCGTGGTCCTCGCCGTCCAGAAGCGCGGCGGTCTCCGCGTCCGGCTCCTCTTTCTCAAGGGGCTGCGCCTGCGCTGACGCGGCTGCCTCCGCGCTGGTGGAGGCGGACGCCTCCGGCTCCGCTTCCGGCACGGAAACCGATGCCTCCGGCTCTGTCTCCGGGGCGGAAGCCGCGCCCGCCGACGCCTCTGCCGGGGCGGAGGACGCCTCCTGCGCCTGAGAGGCAGACGAGGACGCCTCCGGCTGAGTTTTCGTCTCACCGCATCCGCTCAGGCAGCCCAGCAGCAGGGCCAGGGCCATGGCGAGCACCAGCAGCAGGCGCAGAGGGGGTTGATTCCTGCGTTTCATTGCAAATTCCTCCTATGACAATCGAATTGGTAGGGCTCCGGCTCAAAGCTGGCCGCGGGAGTAGAACACCGCCTGGTCGTCCAGGCGCAGACAGGCCAGCCGTCCCCGGCGGCCCATGGCACAGCCGCAGTCCAGCCCCACCATGGTCTTCCAGCGCCAGATTTCCAGGGGGTAGACATGCTGATAGAAGCGGGTGGGGGTGTGGCCGAAGAGGAGGGTGCGGTGCTCCTCCCGCCAGGAGCCGGGCTGAAGGCGCTCCCAGACCGCGAACTCCGCCTGAGAGCGGAAATGGGACCTGCGGCCCGGCTCGTACCAGTCGGCGGGCGCGCCGTGCACCAGCAGATAGGCCCGCCCGGCCACGGTCAGCGACAGGTTCAGGGGCAGCCCCCGGAGGAAGTCCAGCAGCGCCGCCTGCTCGGCGGGGGAGCAGCGCAGAAAGTCCTCGTGGGTGCACTCACCGCCGTTGTGATACCAAAGTCTGAGGTGCTGATGCGTGGGGTGCTCCAGGGCCTGGAGCATCATGTGCTCGTGGTTGCCCAGCAGCAGCTTCACGTTCTCCATGCGCAGGATGCGCAGCAGCAGGGGAATCCCGTCGGGGCCCCGGTCCACCACGTCCCCCAGAATGTACAGGGTGTCCTCCTCCCGGAGCTGAATCTGCTCCAGCACGTCGTCGAAGTAGTCCTGCATCCCGTGGATGTCCGCCATCACATAGACCATGCTTCCGCCTCCCTTCGCCGGACTTTTGGACATTATACCATCCCGGACTCGGCGGTGTCAATGCGGAGGAAACAGAGGATTTTTGACCGCGGCGGCGCCAGGGGGGCGGCTGCGGAGCAATATTGGGACAAATGTGTACAAAAAACGGTAAAATGTGCCCTTGACAAATATTCTGAAAAGATTTATGATAAAAGTGATGTCAAAGCCTCTGCGCTGACCAATTTTTGAAAAAGAGGTGTTTCGTATGAAAAAAATGAAACGGCTGCTCAGCTCCCTGCTGGCGCTGCTGCTGGTGTTCTGCTCCCTGAGCGCCGGCATAACTGTGCTGGCCGCGGAGGAGACGGAAGGACCGGAAGGAGGGGTGATTGCCGTGGCCCCGAATCCCTTTGCCTCCTTCACGGTGGGGGGCAGGAAGGTGGACTTCAGCAAGGCCGCGTATTCCGTTGTGACGAACTACACGGCGGCCACCGCCAAGATCCAGTGGAAGCTCAATGAGGGCTGGAAGATCTACCAGCTGTATTACGGCAAGTATGTCAACGGCAAATACAAGGAAACGAAAGTAAAAAGCGGCGACACGGTCAAGATCGACAAGGGTGACACCCTGTCGCTCGTCGTGTTTGCGAACACCGACGACTACAGCAAGTCCTTCTACGGCGGCGTTGACATTATCCGGGAAAAGCTGGCGCTGAAGGGCACAACCGTGTGGATGGGCGTCAATGAGCAGCCAGTCTGGACCGGCAGCAGCTTCAATATGGAGCAGGTGGAGGTCAAGTCCTCCAACACGAAGGTTCTGGCTGTGAAGAAGCAGAAGGACAACACCAGCATTTACGGCTACGACTTAGTGCCGAAGAAGCCCGGCAAGGCGGTTATCACGGCCAAGATTAAAGTCAACGGCGAGGAAAAGACCTTCAAGGCCACCTACACCGTCAAAAAGTTCCCCAACGCCCTCAAGTCGCTGAAGGTGGGCGGCAAGACCATCAATCTGAAGAAGAACAAAACTTATGCTAAGGTGAAGACCGGCAAGAAGACGGCCAAGGTCGAGTACAAGATCGCCAAGGGCTGGAAGGTGAAGTGCGTCTATTACAATGGCAAGAAGTATGTCAACCTCAAGAGCGGCGGCACGGTTCCTACTCCCAAGTGGGTGGCTTTCCAGCTGACCAAGGGCAAGGACATGTTCTGGTTTGATATGGACGTCCTCAAGTGATGAAGCAAAGCGGATTTGCCGCGTGACTGGAGCGGCCCCGGGCACAAGCCGGGGCTGTTTCCGCCCTCCGCGGCGCGCTGCAAGGGGGGTGCTTCTTGAGAGATTCTTTCAAGAAGCAGATTATAGCAATCCTCAAAATTCTTTGCACAGTTCGGGGCGCAGAACCGCCCAGAGCTTCGTTGCAGCCCTTGGAAATCCGTCAGGATTCTACCCCGTTCGGGGCACTTCGCCTGCGGACTGCGCCTACAGAACCGTCCCTTTGGGGACAATCAAACGAAAGAGGTGCATTTGAATGAAGAGCATGAAAAAACTGTTCAGTACGATGCTGGCCCTGCTGCTGGTGTTCTGCTCCCTGAGCGCCGGCATGACCGTGCTGGCCGCGGAGGAAACGGCGCTTGCCGAGACCCCCTTCTCCTCGTTTGTGGTGGGGGGCACCAAGGTGGACTTCACCAAGTATGAAAGCTACGACATCCTGAACTACAAAAAGACCTCCGCCAAGGTGGAGTGGAAGCTCAACGACGGCTGGAGCGCCGAGGTGTCGGCATTCGGGGATAAAAGGGATACAGTCAAGAATGGCGGTTCGGTGCAGGTGAAGAAGGGCGATTCCATCTTTGTTGATGTGTCGGCGACCCGAAAGGACGGCAAAATCAAGTACTATACCGTCTATATTTTCAACGGCAAGCCCAGGCTGGAGGGCGGGACCATCTGGATGGGCAGGTCGGAGTACTGGCCCAGCTGGTCGGGCTTGAGGGGCGCCTCTAAGCTGGTTTCCATCACGTCCTCCAAGAAGGCTGTCCTCGGGGTGAAAAAGGGAGATTCTCTGGGCAACTGCACCCTGCTGCCCAAGAAGCCCGGCAGCGCCAAAGTCACCGTGGTCGTCAAAGTCAACGGAAAGAAGATGACCCTCAGCGCCAACTACACCGTCAAAAAGTACCCCAACGCCCTGAAGGAGCTGAAGGTGGACGGCAAGAGCATCAACCTGAAGAAGAACAAGTTCGGTATTCAGACAATCGTCAGCAAGAACAAGGTCAAGCTGGAGTACAAGATTGCCAAGGGCTGGAAGGCGAAGTGCAGCTATTACGATTACAAAAGCAATAAGCGCGTCAACGTCAAGAGCGGCGGAACGCTGCCTGCGAACAATTGGGTGGTTTTCCAGCTGACCCGTGGCAAGGACACGTTCTGGTACGAAATCGGCATCACTAAGTGATGAAGCAAAGCGGATTTGCCGCGTGAGAGCGGCCCCCGGTGCAAGCCGGGGGCCGTTTTCGCGTCCGCGGTGTCTTTGGCGTGGGCCGGGGCGCCTGCCCCTTGACAGAACCTTTCAAAAAGTGGATAATAATAGCGTCAGAACCATCCCGTTTGCAGACCATCAGACGAAAGAGGTGTATTTGGATGAAAAACGCGAAAAAACTGCTCAGCACTCTGCTGGCCCTGCTGCTGGTGTTCAGCGCGCTGAGCACCGGCATGACCGCGCTGGCCGCGGAGGAGGACGGAGGCACCAGCAGAGCCATCACCGCGCTCTCGGTGGGCGGAAAACCCATTGACCTGGCTGCCTTCCCCAAGGAGTACAGCAATCTCAACTGCAACAAGAAAAGCGTCAAAATCAAGTGGTCGCTGGGGGAGGGCTGGCATCTGGTGAGTGCCTGGGTCATAGGCGCCAAACCGAACTCCTACGAGATCAGCAACGGCGAGGCCGTGAAGCTGCCCAAGGGCAAAGCCATCAGCGTACACATCAAGGCGGTGACGGACAGCGAGGAGAACTACGATGAGAAGTATTACGAGATTCAGCTCCACTACGGCAAGCCCAAGCTCCTCCCGGAGACCCTGTGGGTGGGCAGCTACCCGGTCAATGTCAAGACCGACGGACTCGACGAGGTTGAGCCCGTTTCCCTCAAGTCCTCCAACCCCAAGGTGCTCGGGGTGGTGAAGATGGGGGGAGTCCTCGCAAGCGGCGAACTGAAGCCCAAGAAGGCGGGCAAGAGCACTGTCACCGCCACCGTGCTCATCAACGGCGAAAAGAAGAAATTTAAAGCCACCTATGTGGTCAAAAAGTACCCCAACGCTCTGAAGGAGCTGAAGGTGGGCGCCGATCAGGTGAACCTGAAGAAGAACAAGTTCAGAGCCACTCTGAAGCTGAAAAAGAAAAAGGTCAAGGTCACGTTCAAGGCCGCCAAGGGCTGGAAGGTCAAAAAATGCACCGGCTGCGACTCGGACACCTACGGCGATGAGATGTTCAAGTTCAAGAGCGGCGGGACGGTAGCGGTTCCCACGGGTCTGGACAGCGAGGGCGAGTATCCGAACTGGGTCTATTTGACCATCGTGCTCACCAACAAGAAGAAGGAGAGCTTCACCTACGAACTCGGTATGAGGTGCGTCACCGACTGAGAATCCCCTGAGAAACAGCGGCTCCCGGCTCATGCCGGGGGCCGTTTTCGCGTGCGCGGTGTCTTTGGTGTGGGCCGGGGTGCCTGGCCCTTGACAGAACCTTTCAAAAAGTGGATAATAATAGTGTCAGAACCATCCCGGTTGCGGACCATCAGATGAAAGAGGTGTATTTGAATGAAAAACGCGAAAAAACTGCTCAGCACCCTGCTGGCCCTGCTGCTGGTGTTCAGCGCACTGAGCACCGGCATGACCGCGCTGGCCGCGGAGGAGGACGGAAGCGGCAGCAACGCCATCGCCAATCTCACGGTGGGCGGAAAAACCGTTGACCTGGCTGCCTTCCCCAAGGAGTACAGCGAGCTCAACTGCAACAAGAAAAGCGTCAAAATCCAGTGGTCGCTCTGGGAGGGCTGGAAACTGGTGACAGCCTGGGCCAATGTCAGAGTCGGCGATTCGGTTGTGGGCGAGGAAGCCTACGAAATCACAAACGGCGGGAGCGTGAAGCTGCCCAAAGGAGGATACGCCACCATACACTTCCTGGCGAGGACGGACAGCGAGGACGATGAGGAGTCTTATGACATCTACCTCCACTACGGCAAGCCCAAGCTCCTCCCGGAGAAGATGGTGGCAGGCAGCGCTCCGGTCCCCGTCAAATCCGAAGGACTCGAAAAACAGAAGGTCGTTTCCATCAAGTCCTCCAATACCAAGGTGCTCGGGGTGACGAAGAGCGGGAAATACCTCAACAACTGCAAGCTGAAGCCGAAGAAGGCGGGCAAGAGCACCGTCACCGCCACCATGCTCATCAACGGCAAAAAGCAGAAATTCAAGGCCACCTATGTGGTCAAAAAGTACCCCAACGCTCTGAAGGAGCTGAAGGTGGACAGCACAAAGGTGAACCTGAAGAAGAACAAGTTCAACGCCACTCTGAAGCTGAAAAAGAATAAGGTCAAGGTCACGTTCAAGGCCGCCAAGGGCTGGAAGGTCAAAAAATGCACCTGCACCTACCTGGACACCTACGGCGATGACAGGTACACGTTCAAGAACGGCGAAACGGTGTATGTTCCCTCGGGCATGGACAGCGAGGGCGAGTATCCGGACTGGGCCTTTGTGACCATCGTGCTCACCAACAAGAAAAAGGACACCTTCACCTACGAACTGAAAATGCGGTGCTTCAAGGACTGAGCAGCGGCCCCCGGCTCATGCCGGGGGCCGTTTTCGCGTTCAATTGTCACAGCCGCGCCAAAAACCGCTCCACGCGCCGCTCCATCTCCTCCTGGCCGAGGATGTGGAGGATGCCATGCAGGTCCGGCGTGTTCAGCCGCCCGGTGACGGCGAAGCGGATGAAGGAGCTCACATCCGCGATGGAGCCGCTGTAAAGCTCCGGATGCTTCTTGTAGGGGCCGGTCTTCACCGCGTAGTTGTACTTCGGGGCGATGTCCCGGACCTTCTGGAACCAGTCCTTGCCGTCGTCGTTCCAGTCGAAGCTCGCCAGATAGTCCCGCAGAATCCCGGGGATGTGGGCCATGTGGGCCTGGAACTTCTCGGGAATGGGCTCGGCGGCGGGGTCGAAGTCCGCGTCGTAGAGATACGGATACAGCTCCATGAGGTCTGACCACTTTGCCACGTCCAGCCGCTTGTCGTGCCACAGGTGGACGGAGCGCAGGAACCGCTCCTCGTCGGCGGCGATGTATGCGCTCAGCTTCCCGTCGTAGCGCGCCGCCCAGTCCTTGACGGCCTCCAGAACCGCCTCGCAGCTCATGTGGGCCACCCGGTTCTTGGCCACGCTGTTGAGCTTGCTGAAGTCGAACAGGGCGCCCGCCACGCCGGTTTTGGTCAGGTCCAGCCGGAAGTCGAAGATGGGCGCGTCCATGTTCTGCTCCCGCCAGGGCTCGTAGTCCGCGCTGGAGATGGTGAGCAGGTAGTCCAGCACCGCCGCCACGGGGTAGCCGATTTCCTCGTAGTAGTGGACCCGGGCCTCGGGGTCCTTGCGCTTGGAGAGCTTGCGCTTGGACACGCCGCCGTCCGCCTTCTCCTCCAGCTTCATGATGGGGCTCAGGTGGGCGTAGCCGGGCACGGGGAAGCCCAGAGTCTCAAAGAGCTCCACATGGACGGGGATGGAGGCAATCCACTCGTCGGCGCGGATGACCTCGCTGGTGTGCATCAGGTGGTCGTCCACGGCGTGGGCGAAGTGGTAGGTGGGCAGGCCGTCGCTCTTGATGAGCACGGTGTCGATGAGGTTCTCCTGCATGGAGATGTCGCCGCGAATCAGGTCGTGGAAGACCCGGGAACGGCCCTCCTGGCCCTGGCTGCGCAGGCGCACCACCCAGGAGCGGCCCTCGGAGAGCTTTTGCAGGATTTCCTCCTCCGTGAGGCTCCGGCAGGCGGCCCACTTGCCCCAATAGCCCTTCTGGAGGGCGTTTTCCGCCTCCTGACGCTCCCGCAGGGCGCTCAGCTCCTCCTCGGTGCAGAAGCAGGGGTAGGCCAGGTCCCGGGCCACCAGATCCTTGGCGTAGGTCTGATAGATTTCCCGGCGCAGGGATTGACGGTAGGGGCCGTAGCCGCCCTGGTCCTCGCTCTCGCTGACGGGACCCTCGTCGAAGAGCACGTCGAAGCTGCGCAGGGTGTCGATGATTTCACTCACGCCGCCCTCCACAATGCGCTTCTGGTCGGTGTCCTCAATGCGCAGGAAGAACACGCCCTTTTCGTGGCTGCGGGTGTACAGGTCGTTGATGAGGGCCGTGTACAGTCCGCCGATGTGCATGAAGCCCGTGGGGCTGGGGGCGAAGCGGGTGCAGGCGGTGCCCTCCGGACGCGCCGGGAAGGCTTTTTCCCAGTCCGCGGGGGTTTTGGTGATGTGGGGGAACAGGGCCTCGGCCACACGTTTACTCATAGTAAAATCCTCTCTTTTCTTTACAAATAGTATCGAATTTGGGGGCTTGCTGATTGGTTTGGAGTATACCACGCCCGGCGCGGCTTTGTCAATTCGCCGGAAGCCGGACGGTGAAGCGGCTGCCCCGGCCCGGCTCGCTCTCTACGCGCACGCTGCCGCCGTGGTACTCCGCGATTTGCTTCACCAGGGGCAGGCCCAGGCCCAGACCCCGGCTGCTGCGGCTCTGGTCGGAGCGGTAGAAGCGCTCCCAGATGCGCTGCAGCTCCTCCGGCGCGATGCCGATGCCGTCGTCGGCCACCTCCAGCACAACCGCCTCGCCCTCCTGGCGCAGAGTCAGGGCGACGGAGCCGTTTTCCCGGCCGTAGCGGATGGCGTTGGTCATCAGGTTGTTGAGCAGCAGCAGGTAGAGCTCCCGGTTCACCCGGGCGCTGACGCGGGGCGGACAGTCCGCGGTGACGGTGATGCCCCGGTCCGCGATGAGCTGGAAGTCCTCGCACACGCTTTGGGTCAGCCCGGAGAGCTCCGTCGCCGCCACGGGGTACTTCTCCGTGCTCTGCTCGATGCGGGTGAACACCAGCAGGGTCTCGATGAGATGGCTCATGCGGTAGCCCTGCTTCTGCACGGCGTAGAGGGCGGTTCGCAGCTCCTCGGGGCTCTGGTTTTCCTCCTCCAGGGCGTACTCGCACTGGGCCATGATGACCGCCACGGGCGTGCGCAGCTCGTGGGAGGCGTTGGAGGTGAAGCGCTGCTCGGAGCGGAAGTTCTCCTCCACCCGGTCGAACATGGCGTTGAAGGTCCGGCCCAGCTCGGAGAGCTCGTCCCCGGTGTCGGAGACGGGGATGCGCTTGCCCAGGTCGCCGCTGAGCCGGATTTCCTCGGCGGTGCGGCTGATTTCCTGCACGGGCCGCAGAAAGCGCCCGGTGAGCCAGTAGCCCCCGGCGAAGGCCAGGGCGATGAGCACGGGCAGCACAATGAGCACATACCAGTGCCCCCGGAGCAGGTCCAGGCCGCTGCCCCGGAGGTAGGTGACGCCCCGGACCCACATGCCCTCCTGGTCGGCGTTTTTCAGCGCCTCGTCGTAGTAAAGGTAGGTTTTGCCGTCCATGTCCAGCGTCTGGGGCTGCTTTGCCTCGCAGAAGGGCACCTCGTCCAGCTCGTCGTGGAGGAACAGGCCGTAGGCGTGGGAGCCGTCGGCGTAGTAGACCATGAGCTGGATTTCATCCTGGAGGTAGTCCCCGTCCCGCTGGGGCGGCTCGGGCAGGTCGCTCCGGTCGCCGGGCGCGGCGCCCTTGTCGGGCCGCGGGCCGCCCATGTGCCGGGCGCGCTCGTGCACCACCTCCATCAGGCTGTTCCGGGTGCTCTGGAGGTCGGACATGCGGTAGGCCGCCGCCGCCGTGGCCAGAATCACCAGGCTGATGAGGGTCAGAAACAGGGTGAACCAGCCGGTGAGCTTCCATTTCAGGGAGCGGCGCTTCACGGCTCTTCCCTCAGCACATAGCCCATGCCCCGGACGGTGTGGAGCAGCTTGACCTCATGGCCCAAATCCACCTTTTTGCGCAGATAGTTCATATACACGTCGATGATGTTCTCACCGCCGTAGTAATCGTAGCCCCAGACGTGGTTGAGAATCTTCTCCCGGCTGAGCACCCGGCCCCGGTTGAGCATCAGGTACTCCAGCAGCTGGTACTCCTTGGCGGTGAGGTGCACCAGCTCTCCGGCGCGCTTCACGGCGTGGGTGGCGGTGTCCAGCTCCAAATCGCCCACCCGCACCGCCGTGGTGGCGCTGCCGCTGACCGTCCGGGTGACGGCCCCGATGCGGGCGATGAGCTCGTCGAAGGAGAAGGGCTTGACCACGTAGTCGTTGGCCCCCAGGTTCAGGCCCGTCACCTTGTCCGCGATGGTGTCCCGGGCGGTGAGGAAGATGACCGGCGTGCTTCTGCCCGCCGCGCGCAGCTGCCGCACGGTCTCCAGCCCGTCCATGCGGGGCATCATGATGTCCAAAATGGCCGCGTCGTAGTCCGCCCCGGTGAGGTAGGCCAGGGCCTCCTCCCCGTCAAAGCAGGCGTCCACGCTGAAGCCCTCGGCCCGCAGCTTTTTGACGATGACCTCGTTCAGGTCCGCCTCGTCCTCGGCAATCAGCAGTCTCATAGCAATCCTCCTCGGTCACACGTTCACAACAGCCACCGCAGCAGCGCCGCCGCGGCCCCCAGCAGGGCCAGCGCGCCTCCCAGGGCACCGGCGACGCGCTTTCTCCAGTAGCGCTCGCGCTTGTTCATGGTTTTCGCGCCTCCTTTGATAACGGAACCCCTGATTCCATCCAACCTCGGCGCTGGATGAAACCAGTGATTCCTGAAGAATCGGCGTTTGTCCCATGGTAGCACAACTCTGCCGCTGTAAACAAGGCTTTTTTTCCTGTTCACAATTATTTCACAGAAGCTTCAAACTTCGTTTAACCTCTTTGGGCGCTCCTTTGCTAAGATACAGGCGTGGACAGCGAAGAAACCGCTGCACCACGCCTCCTCTCTTTTCTCTCTTTTCTCAAAACGATACAAGCCCTGCCCCGGAGTGCTCCGACGGACAGGGCTTGTTCGCGTCTCAGAACAGACAGCAAGGCAGCGGGGCCGCCCTTCTCAGGACGGCCCCGTTTTTTGCCTGTTTGAAGCGATTACTTGCTGACCTTGACCTTCACGGCGTTGCTCCAGCCGGAGTAGGTCGTCTTGGCGCCGCTCTTGTAGGCGCGCACGCGCACATAGTAGGTCTTTTTCGCCAGCTTGGTCAGGGTGGTCTTGACGGTGGCCGCGCCCTTGACGTTGGCGGACTTGGCGCCGGTGAACTTGGCGTTCAGGGCGTACTGCACCTGATAGCCCGTCGCGGAGGCGCTCTTGCTCCAGGCGACGGCGATTTTCTTGCCCTTGACGTTGGACGCGCTCTGGAGGGCGGGTGCGGTGAGGTCACTCGTCTTGTTGACGTACAGGGTGGAAATCACCTTGCCGTCGGCGTCCAGGGCGGTGAAGGTCTGGGTGCCGTCCTTGGTCACCTTCAGCTTGCCGGTCTTGGAGTTGTAGCTCAGACCGGAGCTGGTCTTCCACCGGACGCCCTTGGAGGCGGCCACATCCACCACGCAGGGGGAGACAAACACCGACTTGCCCTTGGCCACGCTGACGCTGGAAACGGGGTGGGCGGTGGCGTTGCGCCACTTGACGCCGGTGGCCTTGGCCGTGCCGGTCATCCACTTGTACATGCCACGGGCGGCGGTGAGGCCGTTTTCGTTGTGGCCCACCTGCATATAGTGGATGTCGTTGTGAACCTGGGAGACCTTGGTGGGCAGGGCCGGGGTCTTGCCGTGGGTCTTATAGCTCAGGGCGCTGCCGTAGGCCTTCTGGAAATAGGTCTTGACGCCGTTGTTGGTCACCCAGCGCTCGTTCACATCGCTGACGATGCACACGTCGGTGAAGCTCTTGGTGTTGGTCATGTAGGTCTGGATGATGCGCGGGTCGCTCATGACCATGTCACGGCTGCTGCGGTAGCTGCTGGCGGAGGCCCCGGAATTGAGGCCGCGCACGGAGATGAGGCCCATGCGCTCGAAGCCCGTTATCGCTTTCAGGTTCTTGCGCATCAGCTTGAACTTGCTCAGGTACTCGGACGTGGGCATGGTTCCGGCGTCGGACTCGCCCTGGAGCCAGAAGCAGAGCTTGTGGGCCCGGGTGTAGTGTCCGGCGCTGATTTCGGCGTTGTAGACCTGAAGCGCGTAGCCGAAGACGGCTCTGGCCCGCTCATAGCAGCCCTTGCCGGGCACCCAGAGCTTGATGGAGCTGCCGCCCCGGGCGGAGTTGACGGTCCACACCTTCTCGCCGGTGAGCCGGTTCCACTCATAGGCCAGGCCGCTGTCGGGGCCGTTTTTGCCGGTGCCGCTGGCGGTCAGCTGGTTGAGGCGGTAGACCAGGTCCCTGCCGCTCACGCTCTTGTCGCTGGTCAGGGACTCGGCCACAAAGTGCTTGGCCTTGCCCACGGAGCAGGAGCTGGAGAACTTCACATTGCCGCCGATGCTGTTGGCCCGGCCGGAGCTGTGAGCGGTGTCGCCGGGGGCGTAGGTGGAATAGACCTCACCCTCGGGGCAGACGATGCTCTGCTCCGGGTGCTGGTAATACCTGCCGTCTTTTTTGCCAGAGCCGGGGTAGGAGCCGTAGCCCTCCATATTGCTCTGACCGGCCAGGAACAGGATGGTCAGCGGCGCGGGCCTGACCACCAGATTCACCTGCACCGCGTCCACGCTGCGCCTGGCGTTGCCGCTCTCGCTGCTGAGCAGGGTCCGGGCCTCGGACAGGTCCTCACTCTTCACCATCACAGCGGTGGCGGTGCCCACGCCCACGGCCACCGCGTTGGTGTCGCCGTTCAGCTGCACCACGGCCTTGTCTTTGACCTTGGTGTCCTTGCCCCTGGCGACCACCGTGGAGGTGGGGGTCTGGGCGGTGACCTGGGCCACAACATAGCCCTTTTTGGCCTCGGTGAAGGTGAAGCGGTCGTCGTATTCCTTCTCCAGCTTCACGGTTTCCACGATGTTGAGGGTGTAGGGGTTCTCCTCCTGGGCGGACACGGTCCCGTCCTCAGCCTCTTCGGGCTCCACGGCCTGAGGCTCCGGCTCCGGGGAGGAGCTGTCGGCCTCGGCGGAGGCGTCCGCCTCCTGTGGCGCGTCCTCCTGTGGCACGTTCTCCTGGGCAGAGGACTCCGGGGCCTCGCTCTCGGGCTCCGGCTCAGAGGCGTCCGCCTGCTCCGGCTCCTCCGGGGCGCTTACTTCCCCGGGGGCGTCCTCCTGCTCGGCCTCTGCGCCGCTCTGGGAGGCGTCGGCCTGCTCCTGCTCGGCGGAGGCGTCGGCCTGCTCCTGCTCAGCGGAGCTGCTCAGCGCAGCCTCGTCCTGGACGGAGGTCTCGGCGGCCAGAGCGCCTGTGCACAGGCTCAGGGCCATGGTCAGGGCCAAAAGGAGGGAAAGAATCCTTTTTGTGGTATTATACATAAGTTTCTCCTCAGAAAATGCGTTGCTTCGACGGGTCTGCCCTTCATTTTAGCCCATCGGGAGAAAATTTGCAAGCCCCACGCAAAAAAAGAAAAATTGCCATTGAATCCCAGCCAATCTTTCGTTATAATAACCATAAGTAGAAAACAGCTTTCTGCTTTCCGGCAACAACTTTACAAAGGAGGAACAATTCGAATGTCTATCTCTCTGAATATCAAGAACGTGGGCCTGCGGGACCATGAGCTGGACCAGACCAAATTCCTGGTGGACGCCGCCTATGCCAACCTGATGAGCAAGCAGGGCGCGGGCAACGACTTCCTGGGCTGGATGGACCTGGACGAGACTGCCGCCCAGTTCGCCCCCGGCGAGTTTGAGCGCATCAAGGCCGCGGCCAAGAAGATTCAGGGCCAGTCTGAGGTCCTCATCGCCATCGGCATCGGCGGATCCTATCTGGGCGCCCGTGCCGCGCTGGAGTTCGTGGGCGGACCCTTCTACAACCAGGTGCCCAAGCGCAACGGCGGCGTGGAGGTCTACTTCGCCGGCAACAACATCAGCAGCGCCTATGTGAACAGCCTGTTCCAGATCATCGGCGACCGGGACTTCTCCGTCAACGTCATCTCCAAGTCCGGCACCACCACCGAGCCCGCCGTGGCCTTCCGCATCTTCAAGGAGAAGCTGGAGCAGAAGTACGGCAAGGAGGGGGCCAAGGACCGCGCTGCCCATGGCCGCCGGCGGCATGGACATCGACGCGGTGATGCAGGGCTACCGTGAGGCCCGCGCCAAGTACGACAACCCCGACCTGTACACCAACGATGTGATGAAGTACGCCGCCGTGCGCTTCATCATGATGCTCAAGGGCAAGTGCATGGAGGTTCTGAGCAATTACGAGCCCTCCCTGACCCAGTTCGGCGAGTGGTACAAGCAGCTCATGGCCGAGTCCGAGGGCAAGGACGGCAAGGGCGTGTTCCCGGTCACCGGCAACTTCTCCACCGACCTGCACTCCTTCGGCCAGTTCATTCAGGACGGCTCCCGCACCATGTTTGAGACGGTGCTGTGGGTGGAGAAGTCCGCCTGCGACATCGCCGTGCCCGACGACCCCGCCAATGTGGACGGCCTGAACTTCGCCTCCGGCAAGACCATGCAGTTCATGAACCAGCAGGCCATGCGCGGCACCATGCTGGCCCATGTGGACGGCGGCGTGCCCAACGTCATCATCACGCTGGACGAGCTGAGCGACTACACCCTGGGCGAGCTGATGTTCTTCTTCTGGAAGAGCCTGGGCGTGAGCGCCTACATGCTGGGCATCAACCCCTTCAACCAGCCTGGCGTTGAGGACTACAAGAAGAACATGTTCGCGCTGCTTGGCAAGCCCGGCTACGAGGCCATGACCGCTGACCTGACCGCCCGCCTGGAGAAGGTGCTGTAAGGAAGGTTTTGTGCCGCCCTCCGGCTGCAAGGTGGCGCCTTCGGCGCGGAATCCCACTCGGGCTTGAAAGCGCCACCGGCGCTTTCATCCGCCTGACCACTACGGGTCAGGCGGAACCGCCCTCACAGCCTGGCGTTGAGGACTACAAGAAGAACATGTTCGCGCTGCTCGGCAAGCCCGGCTACGAGGCCATGACCGCGGACCTGACCGCCCGCCTGGAGAAGGTGCTGTAAGGAACAGTTTATGCCGCCCTCCGGCTGCAAGGCCATGACCGCTGCCCCGGAGAAGGTGCTGTAACACCTCACCCGCCCCGCGGCGCACCAATTGAACACCCATTCCTCCCCCTGTGGATACCGCAGGGGGAGGTTTCCCGTCTGGGGAGCACTTTTGGACAGAATGATACCCTTTGTTCCCACATTTGAGGTTGTCTTTTTCCGGGGGCTTTGCTATAATGTAGGCTGATACTCTAAAATAGGGAGGAGTACTGCCCCAAAAGGCGGAAAATCCCTGTGACGGGAGGTGTCTCCTTGACGGAAAAACTTTCCCGGCTCTTTGAGCCGCATCTGAAACTGACGATTTTCATCCTCGGCCTTTTCGCCCTGCTGACCCTGCCCTGGGTGCCGCTGCTGAGCGTGCTGGAGGCCGTGCTGATGCTGGTCTATGTGACCTTTTTGATGCTCACCACCCGCCGCAACCGCCGCAGGGTGGAGGAGGAGCTGGCCGCCGCCGTGCGGGAGCTGAATCTGGTCAGCAAGAGCCATCTGCTGGACTCGCCCCTGCCCATGGTCATCTTCCGGCCCGACTCCGGCGAGCTGGTGTGGAGCAACGACCGTTTCCTCAGCGTGATGGACCGGAACGAGCACGTCTCCGCCAGCCGCATCGACGCCATCGTGCCGGAGTTCAACGGACAGTGGTTGCTGGAGGGCAAGAGCGTCAGCCCCGTGGAGTACAGCGTCCACGGCCGCCGCTACTGCGTCTACGGCAGCATGGCACCCACGGAGGAGGCCGGGGAGGGCCTGGCCTACACCTATTGGATTGACATCACCCAGCTTGCAAACACCCGGGAGCTTTATTACGCCACCCGGCCCCTGGTGTGCATCATCCTCATCGACAACTTCGAGGAGCTTATGCGCAATGTGCAGGACAGCGACCGCAGCAACGTGCGCGCGGACATCGAGGAGCTTATCGACCAGTGGGTGGGCCAGTCCAACGGCCTGCTGTGCCGCTTCGACCGGGACCGCTACCTGTTCATGATGGAGGAGCAGCACCTCCTGGAGAAGAAGCGGGAAAAGTTCTCGATTCTCGACAGCGTCCACAAAATCGTCAGTCCGAACGGCATTTCCGCGTCTCTGTCCATCGGCATCGGCCGGGACGGCTCCCTGGAGGAGATGTTCCGCTACGCGGCCCTGGCCATCGACATGGCCCTGAGCCGGGGCGGAGATCAGGCGGTCATCAAGAATCAGTTCAACTTCGAGTTCTACGGCGGGCGCTCCCGGGAGCAGGAGCGGCGCACCAAGGTCAAGAGCCGCGTCATGGCCAGCGCCCTGGAGCACCTGATTCAGTCCTCCTCCAAGGTCCTCGTCATGGGGCACCGCTACGCCGATCTGGATGCGGTGGGCGCCTGCGCGGGCATCTGCGCCATCGCCCGGAAGCAGGGCGTGGAGGTGTACGTCCTCCGGGAGGAGAAGCCTGTGCCGGGCACCATCATGGTGAAGGAGCTCTCCCAGCGCGCGGAGTATCAGGGCGTGTTCGTCAGCGAGCAGGAGGCTCTGGAGCTGCTGGAGCCGGATTGCCTGCTGGTTGTGGTGGACACCAACCGGCCCAGTCAGGTCTGCTCCACCCGGGTGCTCCACAGCTGCCCGAAAATCGCGGTCATCGACCACCACCGCCGGGCGGCGGACTACATCGACAAGGCCGCGCTGACCTACCACGAGCCCTTCGCCTCCTCCGCCTCGGAGCTGGTGACGGAGCTGGTGCAGTACCTCATCGACCCCGGTGACCTCAGCCGCACCGAGGCCGAGGCCCTGCTGGCGGGCATCGTGCTGGACACCAAGAACTTCGCCCTGCGCACCGGCGGGCGCACCTTCGAGGCCGCCGCCTTCCTGCGCCGCTGCGGCGCGGACACCACCGAGGTGCGCAAGCTGTTCCAGAACAATCTGGAGCAGACGGTCATGCGCTACGAGGTGATGAAGAACGCCCAGTTCTACCGGGGCCGCCTGGCCGTGGCCGACACCAGTCAGGACGTGGGCCGCATCGTGGCCGCTCAGGCCGCGGACGAGCTGCTGAACGTCAGCGGCGTGGACGCCTCCTTTGTCATCTACTCCGAGGACGGCTGTCAGAACATCTCCGCCCGCAGCAGCGGGGATGTGAACGTTCAGGTCATTCTGGAGGACATCGGCGGCGGCGGCAACGCGGCGGCGGCGGGGGCGCAGTTGAAGAACTGCTCCCTGAAGCAGGCCACGCTGCGCCTGCACGAGGCCATTGACCACTACTTTGAGGAGAGCAGCCAGAGCTGAGCCCCAAAGTGCTCAATTTATTTGAAAACAGCGAAAAAGGAGAGGTTTTCCATGAAGGTTATTTTACAGAAGGACGTAAAGGGTCAGGGCAAGAAGGGCCAGCTGGTGGACGTGAGCGACGGCTACGCCCGCAATTTCCTGCTGCCCAAGAAGCTGGCCGTGGCCGCCACCGCGGACAACATCAACACCGTGAAGCTCCAGGAGAAGGCCCGCCGGGAGCGGGAGGCCGCGGAGCGGGAGGAGGCCCTGGCGCTGAGCAAAAAGCTGCGGGAGTCCTCCGTCAGGGTGACGGCCCGGGCCGGTGCCGGCGGCAAGCTCTTCGGCGCCGTGACCAGCAAGGAGATTTCCGCCGCCATCAAGGAGCAGCTGGGCTACGACATCCCCAAGGCCAAGCTGGTCTGCGACCCCATCCGGGCCTTTGGCAGCTACGAGGTCAAGTGCAGGCTGGGCTATGAGATTTCCGGCACCCTCAAGGTGGAGGTCGTGGAGGCTTGAGCGCCTGCCGCGCCTGTGTCCACAAACGCCGGGTGCTTCATCACACCCTGAGCGTCCCATCCAAGCTGTCTGAGAGGAGGCGGTGAACCGTGGCCGACGAGGAACTGCTGCACCGGCAAATGCCCAACTCTGTGGAGGCGGAGCAGTCGGTGCTGGGCAGCCTGCTCATTGACCAGCGCTGCATCCCGGAGGTCATTGAGCAGCTCACCCCAGACGACTTCTACAACCGTCAGAACCGGGAGGTCTACGAGGCCATCTATGCCATGTTCACCCTCTCCCAGTCCATCGACGCCATCACGGTTCTGGAGCGCATGCGCCAGGACGGCACCTTCGACGCCGCCACCACCCGCGGCTACATCCTCCAGCTGGTGGAGGTGACCCCCACCTCGGCCAATGTGCTGGAATACGTCAAAATCGTCAAGGACAAGGCCCTGCTGCGGGCCATTGCCCGGACCTCCGCGGACATCTCCGCCATGGTCCAGAACAACGACGGCACCGCCCAGGACATTCTGGACGCGGCGGAGCAGCGCATCTACGACATCCGGCAGGGCCGCTCCAGCCGGGGCCTGATTCCCGTCTCCTCGGTCATGCACGACGTGTTCACCCGCCTGGAGGAGCTGGCCGCCAGCAGCCGGGAGGTGCCGGGCCTGTCCACAGGCCTGTCCGCCCTGGATAGGAACATCGCGGGCCTGAACCCCTCGGACCTCATCCTGCTGGCCGCCCGGCCCGGCATGGGCAAGACCTCCCTGGCCCTGAACATCCTGCTCCACGCGGGGAAGCATTCGGGCAAGTCGGTGGTGTTCTTTTCCCTGGAAATGAGCCGGGAGCAGCTGGTCATGCGGCTGCTGTCCAACGAATGCTTCATCGACAACAAAAAGCTGGTCACGGGCAAGCTGGACCGGGAGGACTGGAAGAGCGTCATCATGGCCGCCTCGGCCCTGAGCCAGACGAAGATTCTCATCGACGACAACCCCTCCCTCACCGTGGCGGACATGCTGGCAAAATGCCGCCGGGAGAAGAATCTGGGTCTGGTGTGCGTGGACTACCTCCAGCTCATGACCTCCTCCGGCTCCAAGCGGACCGCGTCCAACGAGAACCGCCAGCAAATCGTCTCGGACATCTCCCGGAGCCTGAAAATCATGGCCAAGGAGCTGAACGTGCCCGTGCTGTGCCTGAGCCAGCTCAGCCGCGCCAACGAGAGCCGCACCAACAAGCGGCCCATGCTCTCCGATTTGCGCGAATCCGGCGCCATTGAGCAGGACGCGGACATCGTGCTGTTCATCTACCGGGACGACTACTACAACCCCGACAGCGAGGCCCACAATCAGGCCGAGCTCATCGTGGCCAAGAACCGCCACGGCGAGACGGGCACGGTGTTCGTGCAGTGGCTGCCGGAGTACACCACCTTCTCCAATCTGGAGACGCACCGGGAGCCGCCCAACTGATGGCGGTCCGGGAATTCAACCCCAGAGCCCTGGAAAACCGGGTCTGGGAGGGTATCAGAAGAAAAAACATGATTTCCGGCGGCGAAACCGTGCTCTGCGCGGTGTCCGGCGGCGCGGATTCCATGGCGCTGCTGCACCTGCTGCGGGCTCTGAGCGCGCGGTACGGCTTTGCCGTGGAGGCGGCCAGCTTCGACCACTGCATCCGCCCCGAAGGGGCCACGGACGTTCAATTTGTGGCCGATTGCTGCGTAAAATGGGGGATTCCCTGCCATTTGGGCCGGGAGGACGTGCCCGCCGCCGCCGCGGAGCGCAAGGCCGGACTGGAGGAGACTGCCCGGGCGCTGCGCTACGCCTTTCTGGAGTCCACCGCCGAGCGCATCGGTGCCCGGCGCGTCGCCACGGCCCACAACGCCGACGACAACGCCGAGACGGTGCTGCTGCACCTGCTCCGGGGCAGCGGCCTGAAGGGGCTGGGGGGCATCGAGCCGGTGCGGGGACGCATCATCCGGCCCCTTTTGGGGGTCAGCCGGGAAGAAATTGAGGAATACTGCAAGCAATGCGGCCTCTCCTACGTCACCGACGCCACCAACGCCGACACGGCCTACACCCGCAACTATCTGCGCCACGAGGTGCTGCCCCTGCTCCGGGCGCGCAACCCGAATCTGCTGGACACCCTGAGCCGCACGGCCCGGACCCTGCGCCGGGACAGCGCATATCTGGAGGCGGAGGCGGACAGACTGCTTCAGGTTGCAAAGCGGGAACCGGAGCGGATTTCCTGCGCCGCCGCCGAGTTGCTGGCCCTGCCCGAGGCGCTGAGCCTGCGTCTGGTGCAGCGCATGGCGGAGACGCTGCTGCCCGGGACGGTGCTCAGCGCCCGTCAGCGGGAGCGGGTGCTGGAGCTGTGCCGCAGTGAACGGCCCTCCGCCGCCTGCCCACTCATCGGGCCGCTGACCGCCCGGCGGGAGTACGCGGAGCTTGTGCTCACCGTGGAGGCGACGCCGGAGGCGGAAACATCCGTCCCCCTTCGGCCCGGGGAGCGGGTGCGCTTCCGGGACCGGGTGCTGCGCTGTGAGGAGGCTCTGTGCCCGGAGGGGAAGTTCAATCAGCCGCGGGAATACTATCTGCGCCCCGCGGGTGTGCTGCTGCTGCGCGCGCCCCGTCCGGGGGAGCACATCACCTTGCCCGGCCGCCCCCGCAAGAGCGTGAAAAAGCTGCTCTCCGACGCCAAGCTGCCGCTGCGTCAGCGCGGCGCGGTCATCGCGCTGGAGGCGGAGGGCGTGCTGTGCGCCCTGGACGGCTTCGGGGCTGACCGCCATTACCTGCCCAAGCCGGGAGAACGCTGCTGGAAAATCACCAGCGATCCCGTTGAGGAATAGTAACATTTCAAGCATCCCCATGTGAAAAGGAGACAAATTATGGGACTGGCTAAGGACATCGAATCCGTTTTGTACAGCGAAGAGCAGCTCCACCAGCGGGTGCTGGAGCTGGGCGCTCAGCTCACCGAGGAATACAAGGACAAGAAGGAGGAAATCCTTCTGGTCAGCGTGCTCCAGGGCTCCTACATCTTCATGGCCGATTTGAGCCGGGCCATTGACCTGCCCGTGCGCATCGACTTCATGTCCGTCTCCTCCTACGGCTCGGGCACCCGGTCCAGCGGCCAGGTGGAGATCAAAAAGGACATCTCCCTGAACCTGGAGGGCTACCACGTCATCATCGTGGAGGACATTCTGGACTCCGGCAACACCCTGAGCTACCTCATCGAGCTGCTTAAGGTCCGCAAGCCCGCCTCCATCAAAATCTGCACCCTCTTCGACAAGCCGGAGCGCCGCGTCCGGCCCATCAAGGCCGACTACATCGGCTTCACCGTGCCCAACGCCTTCATTGTGGGCTATGGTCTGGACTACGACCAGCACTACCGCAACCTGCCCTACATCGGCATCCTGAAGCCGGAGGTTTACGGCGACAACTGACCATTCCTGACGAAGCACCGACGGCGCTGCGCCGCCGGTGCCCGTACTTTCCCGCAAAGGAGGGGCATCAACTTGAATCAACCCAATCGCAGGAGCATCTGGCTCTATGTGCTCCTCATTCTGGTGGTGGTGAGCCTGGCCCGGTCCATGCACGCCAACCTCAACTCCGTCCCCGTCACCTACGGCCAGATGACCAAATTCTTCCAGGAGGAGAAGGTCCGCTCCTTCGTGGTGAAGGACAACATCGTCACGCTGGAGCTCAAGGAGGAGTACGAAGGCAAAACCGTGGCAACCTGCGGCGTGACCAGCGCGGAGCTGTTCTATCAGGACATGAATGAGCTGGTGCAGCAGCAGAAGCAGGCGGGCGTGCTCACCGATTACAGCTATGAGAAGGATTCCCCCACGCCCTGGTGGCAGGCGGCGGCGGTGCCGCTGGCCACCACTGTGCCCATCCTGCTGCTGTTCTACTTCCTGATTCTGCGTCAGCAGGGGGGCGGCGGCAACGGTCTGGTCAACTTCGGCAAGGCCCGCACCATCTCCGCCGAGCAGATGAAGAGCAAGGTCACCTTCCAGGACGTGGCCGGGGCCAAGGAGGAGAAGGAGGAGCTGCTGGAGGTGGTGGACTTCCTCAAGAATCCTGCGAAGTATCAGGATTTGGGTGCCCACATCCCCAAGGGCATCCTGTTGGTGGGCCCACCGGGCACCGGCAAGACCCTGCTTGCCAAGGCCGTGGCGGGAGAGGCGGGCGTGCCCTTCCTGTCCATCTCCGGCTCCGATTTTGTGGAGATGTATGTGGGCATCGGCGCCAGCCGGGTCCGGGACCTCTTCGAGGAGGCCAAGAAGGAGACGCCGGCCATTGTCTTCATCGACGAAATCGACGCCGTGGGCCGTCAGCGCGGCACGGGTCTGGGCGGCGGTCACGACGAGCGCGAGCAAACCCTGAACCAGCTCCTGGTGGAGATGGACGGCTTTGAGGGCAACTCCGGCGTCATCGTCATGGCGGCGACGAACCGGGCCGACATCCTCGACCCCGCTCTGCTGCGGCCGGGCCGCTTCGACCATCAGGTTTATGTGGGCTACCCGGACATCGGCGGCCGGGAGGAGATTCTGCGGGTCCACTCCCGGAAAAAGCCGCTGGCCGAGGACGTGAAGCTCTCCGAGCTGGCAAAGGCCACGGTGGGCTTCACCGGCGCGGACCTGGAGAACCTGATGAACGAGGGCGCCCTCACCGCCGCCCGGCACAACCGGCCCGTCATTGAAATGCGGGACCTGGAGGCCGCGGTCATCCGCATCATTGCGGGTCTGGAGAAGAAGAGCCAGGTGGTCACCGAGAAGGCCCGCCGCCTCACCGCCTACCACGAGGCGGGCCACGCCGTGGTGATGAAGCTGCTGCCCACCCACGACCCGGTGCACCAAATCACGATTGTGCCCCGGGGCCAGGCGGGGGGCATGACCATCTCCCTGCCCCAGGAGGACAAGGCCTTCCAGAGCAAAACCGAGCTGTATGAGGACATCGTCGCCCTGCTGGGCGGCCGGGCTGCCGAGTTTCTGGTGCTGGGGGACATCTCCACCGGCGCCTCCAACGACCTGGAGCGGGCCACCGCCACTGCCCGGAGCATGATTGCCCGCTTTGGCATGAGCGAGCAGCTGGGCAACGTGGTCTACGACGACCACAAGGGCGAGGTCTTCATTGGCCGTTCCATGGCCTCTGCCCGGCCCTATTCCGAGCAGGTGGCCGCCGCCATCGACGCGGAGGTTAAGGAGCTGATGGACCGGGCCTATGAGCAGGCCCTCCACCTGCTGCGGACCCACCGCCCCCAGCTGGAGGAGGTCGCCCAGTATTTGCTGGTTCATGAGAGCATGGAGAGCGAGGCCTTTGAGCAGGTGTTCCGGCCTGCTCAGGCGTGAGAAGCGAAAATGTGAAACCGCTGCCGTCCCGGTCCGCCGGGGCGGCGGCTTTTTCATGCGCCGGGCCGCTTTGAGAAAATATTTTTGCACAGGTATCTTTTCAAGGGGGCGAAACAATGGTATAATCGGGGACAAGAAGGAAACCAGGGGTTTTTGCGCCGGGGCGTCGGCGCGGACCCGGCTTGTTTTCCACTTTCTGACAGGAGGAATGATACCTATGGACATGACTACCATGCACAAGCTCTCCTACGGCCTGTTCGTTCTCACCGCCCGGGAGGGGGAGAAGGACAACGGCTGCATCATCAACACCACCACCCAAGTGGCCTCCGAGCCCAACCGCATCGCCATCGCGGTGAACAAGAGCAACTACACCCACGACATGATTCTCCGCACCGGGGCCTTCACCGTGTCCATCCTCAGCGAGCAGGCCAGCTTTGACCTGTTCAAGCACTTCGGCTTCCAGTCCGGCCGGGACGTGAACAAGTTTGCGGACTTTGCCGACTGCAAGCGGGGCGAGAACGGTATTCTGTACATCACCGCCGGCACCAACGCCTATCTCTCCGGCAAGGTCATCTCCACCAGCGACCTGGGCTCCCACACCCTGTTCGTGGCCGATGTCACCGCCGGTGAGGTGCTCAGCGACGTGCCCAGCGCCACCTATGCCTACTATCACGCCCACATCAAGCCCCAGCCCGTGGGCAAGGCCCCCAGCGGCAAGACCATTTGGCGCTGCGTGGTCTGCGGCTACGAGTACGAGGGCGAGGAGCTGCCTGAGGATTTCGTCTGCCCGCTGTGCCTCCACGGCGCCTCCGACTTCGAGAAGATTTCCGCCACCAACGAGCCGCCCAAGACCAAGGCCGTCTGGCGCTGCACCACCTGCGGCTACCAGTACGACGGCGCGGACCTGCCCGAGGGCTACAAGTGCCCGCTGTGCGGTCACGACTCCGACGACTTCGAGAAGGTCATCGTCCCTGTGTGAGTGGTTGGGGCGC
>CACZUK010000069.1 GCA_902784305.1 Oscillospiraceae bacterium
GCATGTTCTGACTCGCACGGCGGCGTTGTGTCTATCTGACGGGTGAAAATTGCGGGAAAGGTTCCGCACGGCGCAGAATCAGAAGGAAAGAGTTCCAGTTTCCAACAATCGCACGTTCAGACTCGCACGGCGGCGTTGTTTCTATCTGACAGGCGAGCATTGCGGGGAAGGTTCCGCACGGCGGTGAATTAAAAGAAAAACGTTACGATTTCCGTCAATTGCACGTTCAGACTCGCACGGCGGCGTTGTGTCTATCTGACGGGTGAGCATTGCGGGAAAGGTTCAGTATATCGCAGAATTAGTAGGAAAGAGTTCCAGTTTCCAACAATCGCACGTTCAGACTCGCACGGCGGCGTTGTGTCTATCTGACGGGTGAACATTGCGGGAAAGGTTCAGTATATCGCAGAATTAGTAGGAAAATGTTCCGATTTCTGCCAATTGTGCATTGTGCATTATCAAAGCACAAGCGCCTCCAGCACCTCCGCCAGCGCGTCGTGGTTGTTGTCCCGCACCGTGACCCGGTCGGCGGCGGCGCGGACCTCCTCCACGCCGTTTACCATCGCCACGCCCGTGCCCGCGGCCTGAATCATCGCCAGGTCGTTGCCGGAATCCCCGATGGAGATGGTGTCCGCCTGCTCGACGCCCAGCAGCTCCGCCAGCCGCAGCAGCGCGCTGCCCTTGTTCATGCCCGCACAGACCACCTCCAGGAGCTGCGGGCTGGAGTAGAAGGTGTCCAGCTGCCCCGCGCACCAGCTCATCAGCCATTGACGGAAGGATTCCAGCGCGCCGTCCTCGCTCTGATAGTGAATCAGCAGCAGCTTCGGCGGCTCCTCCGTGACAGCGCTGATGTCCGGAATCACCCGGTACTTCGTGTGGATGATGCGGCAGTAGTTGCGAATCTCCACGCCGTCGCAACGGGGGTCCACCAGCACCTGCTCCTCGTCGTAGGTCTGGATGTGGATGCCCCGGCGCTCCGCCTCCCGCCAGACCTTCGCGACCAAATCCAGCGGCAGCGTCTGCCGGAAGAGCACCTTTTGCGCGCCCAGGTCGTAGATGACCGCGCCGTTGAAGGCAATCAGGCAGCAGCCCGGCCCCGTCAGGCCCAGGGCCTCCGCCTGCTGAATGGCGCTGTCCAGAGGCCGCCCGGTGGTGATGATGAACTTGTGGCCCTGCGCCAGCGCCGCCTCGATGGCCGCGCGGTTGCCGGGGGTAATCTCCTTGGCATCGTTGAGCAGCGTGCCGTCCAGGTCGCTGAAAATGGCTTTGATTTTCATGGGGGTGCCTCCTGCGTCAAAATGGGTTTGTCTGGGCAAAGTATAGCACATTTTCGCCCGGAGGACAAGGGAAATGGGGGATTTTTACCATCTTTTGACCGCTGCGGCCGGGCTTTTGCCGGAAGGGGCGAGTGAAAAAATTCGCCTCAGCGGTGGAATTGTCCCGCGCGCTGTGGTATAATAAAACGAATTGAGAAGAGATTTGCGGGCGGGCCCGGACGCTCCGGGTCCCGTCTTTCGGCGCGCTCAGCGGCGTCTCGCCGCCGCAACCCAGTGAGGAATCTAAAGGATGAAACATTTTTGCAGCATCATGGCCGGATTTCTGGCCTTTTCCCTGATTTTCTGCCTCTTCGGCTGCGCTCAAACCCAGACAAACGCCGCGGCCGCCCAGAGCACCGACACCCTGCCCGACCGGGACATGGACACCCTGTCCGTGGGCGCGGTCATCATCGCCCGGGACTCCGTGAACGAGCAACAGGTCTACGACTTCGTGTCCAACCTCTTTGAGCAGCAGGCCGCGCTGGCCGCCCGGCATCCCATCGGGGCGCTGCTGGATCTGGACTACGCCGCCAGCGTCACCGAGGTGCCCTACCACCCCGGCGCCGCCCGCTTCTTTGAGGAACAGGGCCGACAGGTGAGCGTCAAGGAGGGCGCCGGAACCGGAGGCGTGGCCAACCTGACCATGGGCACCGGCAACAACGGCGGCAATTACTTCTCCTTCGGCTCCGTTTTGGCGGATTTGACCAACGAAAAGTGCAACTTTACCGTGAAGGCGGTGACCTCCGCCGGGTCCAAGAGTAATCTGGAGGACATGGAGGCCGGGGCGGTGCAGCTCTGCTTCGTTCAGGCCGACATGATGAGCTACGCTTACACCGGCACCCGGCTCTTCGCCGCGCCCTATCAGGGCTTTTCCGTGGTGGCGGCGGTGTATCAGGAGTGCATGCAGATTCTCACCAACGACCCCGCCCTCCAGACCGTGGACCAGCTGGCCGGAAAGCGGGTCTGCATCGGCCTGAACGGCTCCGGCGTGTACTACAACGCGCTGGACGTGCTGGCCGCCTACGGACTGGCCGAGGACAGCATCCAGCCCGTCTATCAGGCCTTTGGGGACTGCGCCGACAGCCTCCGGGAGGGCAGCATCGACGCGGCGTTCATCGTGGCCGGACTGCCCACGCCTGCCGTGGCCGGACTGGTGGGGGAGAGCGACATCGGTCTGGTGGCCATGGACCAGGAGCACCTGAACGGCCTGCTGGCCTCCAACCCCTTCTATTCCATCGGGACGATTCCCGCGGGAACCTATTGAGATACTTTTACGCGCCGTTTTCCGCGGATTTGTGACGAAAAACGGTGCTGACAGCTAAAACCACCACGAAAGGGGGGACTGTTCATGAGCGACGCGGAGCAGCGCTCGCGGACTCTGGAGCGCTACCTCAGCCCGCTGGGCGCCTGGGCGCTGGCCCTGGGCACCACCATCGGCTGGGGCGCCTTCGTCGTCACGGGCACCAACTGCCTCTCCCAGGCCGGGCCCGCGGGCAGCGTTTTGGGCCTGCTGCTGGGCGCGGCCGTCATGCTGGTGATTGGCCGCAACTTCCACTGCCTGATGAACCACTACCCCGACGCGGGCGGCGTGTACGCCTACGCCCGGGAGACCCTGGGCTACGACCACGGCTTCCTCACCAGCTGGTTTCTGGTGCTCACCTATTTCGCGATTCTCTGGGCCAACGCCACCTCCATTCCCGTGTTCGCCCGGTACTTTTTGGGTGATTTCTTCCAGGTTGGGCCCCACTACGTCCTCTTCGGCTATCAGGTCTACCTCACCGAGTCCCTGCTCTCCTTCGCCGCCCTCGCCGCCGCCGCCCTGCTGTGCTGCCGCCGGAAGCGGCTCACCGCCCGGGTTCAGGTGCTCCTCGCCCTGACCATCGTGGTGCTCATCACGCTGTGCTTTGCCGCCGCGATGGTGAAAATCGGGGGCGAAACAGCGGTGTTTCAGCCGGTTTTCCTGCCCGATCAGAGCATCAACGCCCAGATTTTCCGCATCGCCTGCATCTCGCCCTGGGCCTTCATCGGCTTTGAGAACATCTCCCACTCCGCCGAGGAGTTTCGCTTCAACAGGAAGCTGTCCTTTCCCATCCTCGCCGCCGCGGTGCTGGCTGCGGCCGCCCTCTACTGCTTCCTGATTCTCCTCAGCGCCAGCGCCCACCCCGCCGAATACAGCAGTTGGCTGGGCTACATCGGGGACCTGGAGCGCCTGCGCGGCTTGCAGGGCCTCCCGGCTGTCTACGCCGCCAGCCGTTATCTGGGGAAAACAGGCGTATTTCTGCTGTTTCTCTCCCTTTTTGCCCTCATTTTCACCAGTCTCATCGGCAACACCGTGGCGCTGAGCCGCATGCTCTTCGCCCTGGCCCGGGACGGCGTGCTCCCCAAACGCCTGGCCGCGCTGAACCGGGACGGCTGCCCCGAGCGCGCCGTCTGGACGGTGGTGCTCTGCTCCGTGGCGGTCCACTTCCTGGGCTGGTCCGCCATCGGCTGGATTGTGGATGTCACCACCATCGGCGCCACGCTGACCTACGGCTTCGTCTCCGCCTCCGCCTATGTGGCCGGACGCCGGGAGAATCGGCTCAGTGACCAGCTGTTCGGCATGGTTGGCGCGCTGATGATGCTTGTTTTCGGCGTTTTCCTGATTTATGAGAACTTTTTCGGCCTTTCCGGGCTGGCGAAGGAGTCCTACTTCCTCTTCACCCTCTGGGCCATCATCGGCTGCGCGGTGTTTCGCTGCCTGCTGGTCCGGGACCGCCGGAATCGCTTCGGCAACTCCATTGTGGTCTGGATTGCGATGCTGTCCCTGATTCTGTTCACCTCCATCGTGTGGGAGGAGCAGGCCACCAGAATCAGCGCCAACACGGTCATGAACAGCATCCGCGCCTATTACAGCGGCCAGGCGGACGCCGCCGCCTATGTGCTCAGCGAGTCCGCGTTCATCGCGCGGGAGATGAACCTGCTCCACAGCTCCCACATGCACGGCACGTTGCTGGTGCTGGGCCTGTTCATCGTGTCGCTGGTCATCCTGCTGAGCAACTACTCCGTCATCCAGAAGCGCAACCGGGAGCGCGACTCCGCCCTGATGAACGCCCGCGCCGTGGCCAATACCGACCCCCTCACCGGCGTCAAGAGCCGCCACGCCTATCTGGAGCAGGAGGCCGTGATGGACCAGGGCATCTGGGCGGGGCATATGGAGCCCTTCGCGGTGGTTCTGTGCGACGTGAACAATTTGAAGGAAATCAACGACACTTTGGGCCACAAGGCCGGAGATGAGTACATCCGCGGCTCCTGCCGTCTCGTCTGCCAGTACTTCCGCCACAGCAGCGTGTTCCGGGTGGGCGGCGACGAGTTCGTGGCCGTGCTCACGGGCACCGACTACGAACAGCGCCGGGAGCTGCATCAGGGCCTGGTGCAGCGCTTCGAGGAGAACTGCCGCCGGGGCGAGCCGGTCATGGCCACCGGCATGGCGGAGTTCCATCCCCGGCAGGACCGGCGCTTCTCCTGCGTCTTCGAGCGCGCGGACAAGGAGATGTACGAGCGCAAGCGTCAGCTCAAGCAGCTGCGCCGGGAGAAGAGCGGTTCGTGACGAGGCCCCCACACAGGCACAAAACCCGGCGGGACGCACCAAAAACGGTGGTCCTGCCGGGTTTTTATCCCAAAAGTGCAAAAACAGAGGCGAAGCGCTCAGAGCTTGATGGCCGTGTTCAGGGCCAGCTCAATCATGTGGTTGAAGCCCGTCTGACGGTCCTGGGGGGACACCTCGCCCTCCTTGAAGAGGTGGTCGGAGATGGTCACGATGGTCAGGGCGCGCTTGCGGGCCTCCGCGGCGTTGATGTACAGCCCGGCGCACTCCATTTCGCAGGCCAGGATGCCCGCCCGCCGCATGCGCGCGTGGCCGTCGTCGGCGCGGTAGAAGGCGTCCGAGGTGAAGACGCTGCCCACCCGGGCGGGGAGGTTCAGCTCCCGGCTGGTGCGGATGGCAGCCTCCAGCAGCTCCGGGCTGGCGCCGGGCACGTAGCCCTTGGGAAAGCCGTACTGGAAGCCGAAGCTGGAGTCCGTGCCCGCGGCGCTGGCGATGATGACATCCATCAGATTCACCGTCTTGCTGATGCCGCCCGCGCTGCCGAACCGGATGATATTGTCCACATCGTAGTGGTGATAGAGCTCGTAGCTGTAGATGCCGATGGACGGGATGCCCATGCCGTGGCCCATGACGGACAGCTGCACGCCTTTGTACTCGCCGGTAAAGCCGTACATGCCCCGGACCGCGTTGAAGCGGACCGGGTTTTTCAGCCAGGTCTCCGCCACATACTGCGCCCGCAGCGGGTCGCCTGACATCAGAACGGTCTTTGCGATTGCGCCGGGTTCAGCGCTGTTGTGAGGGGTTGCCATTTCCATTCCTCCTTTGGGGGCCGCGCCCCGGAACGGATGCGGGAGGCGGCGATGCGGGGTGGTTCTCAGGCGTCCGGTAAGGGGGTCCCGGGCGGACACTTGGGGAGATTACTTTTTTAAATCATTATAGCATTTTTCTGAACTTTGTCAATGGAAATTTTCCACGCGAAGGGGCCGGAAGAGGGTGCGGAGAGGGCGGAGAGGGCGCGAAGAGGGTGCGGAGAGGGTGCGGAGAGGGTGCCGAAGGGCGAAGAGGGCGCGAGGGCGCGAGGGCGCGAAGGGCGCGGAGAGGGTGCGAAGGGCGCGGAGAGGGCGCGAAGGGCGCGAAGAGGGTGCGGAGAGGGCGAAGAGTGCGCGAAGAGGGCGGGGAGAGCCGGGAAACGCGGCGGGGACGGTCGAAGCCTCTTGCAATCCCCGAAAAATACGCTATAATAGAAGAACAGCGCGGGTTCCGCTGTTCCGGCGCTGTGAGAAGCCAAATACCGCAAAAGGAGCACATATATGAGCGATTTTACGCAGTTTTTCCTCTACATCCCCGGCATTCTGTTCTTCCTCATCGGCTCGGGCCGGGTGCGGACGTGGATTGGCATGAAGCGGCTGGGCGCGTTTGCGGAAACCACGGTCATTTCCGCCGACCACGTCATCAAAAAGGACAAAATGGGCCGCGAGGTGTTCAACTACTACAACACCGTGGTGGAGTATCTGGACGCGCAGAGCAGCCGCATGGTGCGCAAGACGGTGAAGTCGCCCACGGAGTTCCTGCCGGGCCAGCAGGTGAAGCTCATCTTCAAGGGCAACCGCAAGGGGGAGCCGGTGCTGGTGGAGCACGAGGACGAGTCCCTGTTCGGACCCTGGGCCACCATGATTGGCGGCGCGATGATGATTCTGCTGGCCCTGTTTCAGAACCTGGGGCAGCAGGTTCCGGCCATGTGCATGCTCACGCTGCTGCTGCTGGGCGCGGGCGGCTGTCTGGTGTACCGCTACTACAATCTGAAGGGCCGCGGGCTGGAGCCCATCGAGGCCGTGGTCAGGGAGGTCTACAAGCGGCAGATCTCCAAGGAGACGAAGATTGTGCGCGGCTCGAAGTTCACCTATTACCCGATTGTCACCTTCCAGCTCAATGGGCGGGAGAACATCCGGCGCTGCAATCTCAACTCCAGCGGCGAGAACTCCTACAAGAGCGGGGACAAGCTCCGGCTCTTCTACGACCCCGGCCGCCGCATTGTGGTAGAGCAGGGGGCGCGGCTGTCCATTCTGATTTGGGGCGTGATTCTGCTGGTTGTGGGCGCTGTGGCGCTGGCGAGTATGGTTCCCGTTCTGGTTCAGATGTGAGGAATATGGGACAAGAGCCCCG
The DNA here is from genome assembly GCA_902784305.1 of Oscillospiraceae bacterium. GTDB lineage: Bacteria > Bacillota > Clostridia > Oscillospirales > Oscillospiraceae > Onthomonas. The sequence continues at coordinate 7,060 of CACZUK010000069.1, forward strand.
GCGAAAACCGGACAGATTCCGGCGAATAGCCGATTGACTTGTCCGGTCCCGTCTGATAGACTGGTGTCATTGAGACAGACGGGAGGGAGCCGCGTGAGTGCCAAAAAGCTGACCGGCAAGCAGGTCAAGAACGTCAAGGGCTGCAAGCAGAGCAAGGTCGTCAAAGTGAGTGAGTGAGGAAAACCCCTGGGTCCGGGAGGACGCAGGGGTTTTTGTGTGGCGATTGGACTGCGCGCCCCCTTGCTGCCCTCCTTGAGGGGTGGAAGCGCGAAACCGGGAATGATGCCGATAAACAACAACAGCGGCCCATTTCCTTTGAAACAGACCGCTGTTGAGTCGTTTTTTGCATTTTTAACCGATGTGGCAACTGACCACATTTGCAATCTCAGACCACAAATCGGTCACAGGACGCAGAAGCGACCTGTAGTAGCCCGCAGCACACGTCCGGGCTGCCACACGGTCTTCAATGTGCGTAAAAATTGCGTATTACTCAAAAAATGAGGCACTACCGTGGGTTCACCACACAATTGTGCATTGTGCATTCCGACTCGCACGGCCGCACTGCGGCCGTAGCTCTACCCCCTCCGGGGCACTTCGCCTGGACGCCGCGCATTAAGGTATTGCCATTGCCCTCAAGGGGCACTCCCGCCGCTCATTTGTTATTCGCGGCTCCTGTCGGCGCGCGGCAGTGTGCATTGTGCATTGACAAAGTGCATTGCCGAAGCGTGTTACTCCAGCGGCAGCAGGCCGGAGAGCATGGCGGCGGTGTCGGACAGGTAGTTCGGCTCGATGCGCTCCACGCAGCCGGCGTCCACCGCGCCCGCAATCGCCGGGTCGATGGGCAGCTGCGCCAGCACGGGCACGTGGAACTCCTCAGCCACCTCGCCGATGTGGCTGTCCCCGAAAATGCGATGCCGTTTGCCGCAGTCCGGGCACTCAAAATAGCTGTAGTTTTCAATCATGCCCAGCACAGGCACGTTCATCAGATTGGCCATGTTCAGCGCCTTGGCCACGATCATGGACACCAGCTCCTGAGGCGAGGTCACCACGATGATGCCGTCCACCGGCAGGGACTGGAACACCGTCAGAGGCACGTCGCCCGTTCCGGGAGGCATGTCCACAAACAGATAATCCACGTCGCCCCAGTACACGTCCGTCCAGAACTGCTTCACCACGCCCGCAATCACCGGGCCGCGCCAGACCACCGGGTCCGTCTCGTTTTCCGTGAGCAGGTTCAGGGACATCACCTTCACGCCGCCCTTGCTCACCACCGGCAGGATGCCCAGTTCGTTGCCCGTGGCCCGCTGGTGTAGGCCGAAGCTCTTCGGAATGGACGGGCCGGTCACGTCCGCGTCCAGCACGCCCACCTTATAGCCCTGCTTCGCCGCGGCGCTGGCCAGGGACGCGGTCACAAAGCTCTTGCCCACGCCGCCCTTGCCGCTGACGATGGCGATGACCCGCTTCACCGTCGAGTACTGGTTCACAGGCTCCTTCGGAATCGGCGCGTTCTCCCGGGAGGAACAATTCGCGCTGCAATTGGAACAATCGTGCGTACACTCTTCTGACATTGCTGTTTCGCTCCTTTGACTTCAGATGTTCTTCATCATACAGGATTTCCGGCGTTTTTGCAAGGGTTTTTCCCCACTTTTCCCGGCGATTCACACGCGCCGCGCCTCCGGCGTGAGGTGCGTCACCCTTTTGACGCTCAGGCCCGGCGGAGGGGGCGCGAGCGTCCCCAAAACCAGAGCGGAGCGCGCGAACAGGGGCCGTCCCGGCCACAGAGCCGGGCACGACCCCTGGAGGGAGGCAAAACGCCTTAAAAGTGTCTGAATATGCAGAATTTGACTCAATGCGCGTTGTAGCTGCCGCCGCCGATGAACTCCCGCAGCAGGCTCGACACCGGCACCAGCTCCGGGTCAATGGGCGTGAACAGATGGAACGCGTCAATCATGTTCAGCATGTCCCGGCGCCGGATGTTCTCCCGGGGAATCGCGTCGAAGAGCGGCTTGGCGTAGTGCGTCATCACGTTGACCTCGTAGGGCAGCGACGAGTCGAAGAGCAGGTTCGCCCGGTTCTTGTAGGGCGAGATGTACAGCCGCTCGCCCCGGCGCACGTTATCCCACATGGCGAAGGTGTTCACCACCTCCGTGCCCCGGAAGTTCATGTCCCGCACGCTCCGGCGGGTCAGCCGCATCCACGTCGCCTTGAACACCGTTTCGCCCTCCCGCAGCACGTTGGAGCGGGCCGAGAGGTAGATTTTGAACGCCTCCGGGTGCCGCGCGCCGATGTCGTCGTTCAGCGCGTGGATGCCCTCGTAGATGGCCACCTCGTCCGCGCCCAGCCGCAGCGGCGTACAGCGGGACGTGTCGCGCATCTGCCGAACGAAGTCAAACTTCGGAATCAGCACCTGCTCGCCCCGGGAGAGTGCCACAAAGTGCTCGTGCAGCAGCTCCATGTCCATGCACTTCGGGGACTCCAGGTCGTACTCCCCCGTCGCCGTCCGGGGCGAGTGCTCCGGGTCCCGGCTGGCGAAGTAGTCGTCCATGGAGATGGTGTGCGTGTGGATGCCCTTGCGCAGCAGAGCCTCCCGCAGCTTCAGAGAGGAGGTCGTCTTCCCCGAGCCCGAGGGACCCGCCAGCAGCACAATCGGGCTGCGGCTCCGGTTGGCGATGATGGCGTCCGCCGCGTCCTCCACCCTTCGGTCGAAGCGCTGGTCCGCCATGGCCATGAACTCCTGGGGGTGTTTTGCCATGATATTGATTTCTTCCAGCTGAAAAGCCATACAATTCACCTCTTTTGATGGGTTCCTCCGCGCAGGCCGGTGAGGGGGCTGAGCGGCCGCGCGGGGGCGGGTACAGAGTGCGCGCCGTGTGCGTGGTGACGACTGGCGCGTGCGGCGGCACGGGGGCCGGTTCAGAGCGCCCAGGCGCGGGGGGTTGACGATTTCACTCGTCAAGATGCTCGTAAAAATCCACCAGCACCTGCTTTTGGTCACAAATCGCGTCAATGCGCTGGATGTATTCCTGTGGATACTTCGGGTTTGCAATCCGCACGATGCGCCCGGTGCGGGGGTTCGTCAGCTTGGTGGAGCCGCCCGCGCCCAGGGCGAGGATGGTGTGCAGCTCCTCCATGATGCAGATGTTGTACAGGCCCTCGAAGCCCGGTCTGCACCAGCCGATGTTCTCCAGCGCGCCGCTCATGTACTTCTGACGGTAGAGATAGTAGGGGACCTGACCCGCCTGCCACAGCCGCGGCCAGGCGTAGTCCAGCATGGCGGCGGTCTCCGCGCCGCTGGGGAGGCCCTGCCGCTCCATCATCAGCCGCGCACCCCGCTTGAGGGCCAGCGTGTGGACGGTCACGTTCTCCGGCGACAGGTCCAGCACCGTGTCCAGCGTGTAGCGGAAGCCCTTGACGCTGTCCTTCGGCAGCCCGGCGATGAGGTCCATATTCACCGCCCTGATTCCCGCGTCCCGGACGGTCTGATACGCCCGGAGGATGTCCGCCGCCGTGTGGCTGCGGCCCATGGCCTCCAGCACCTCGTCCACCATGGACTGGGGGTTCACTGAGACCCGGTCCACGCCGTGGGCCCGGAGCACGGCCATCTTCTCCGCTGTAATCGTGTCCGGGCGGCCCGCCTCCACCGTGAACTCCGTCAGGCGGTTCAGGTCAAAGGCCCGGCGCACATGGCTCAGCAGCGCGTCCAGCTGCTCCGGGTTCAGGGTCGTGGGGGTGCCGCCGCCCATGTAGACGGTGCGCAGCTTCAGTCCGGCCTGATTCAGCGCGGCGG
>CACZUK010000070.1 GCA_902784305.1 Oscillospiraceae bacterium
CTGGTAGGACGCGCCGTACTCCTGGATGCCCACCGCGTAGCTCTTCATGACGTACTCGCCGGAGATGAACAGAATCCCCTTGTCGTTGAAGTAGTACTGGGCACTCAGATTGCCCTCCTCGGCCTCCATGGAGGTGTCCTCGTAGAGATCCGGATAAATCTGCCGGTTCACCGCGTCGGCGGACTCGGTGCCGTCGCAGACCACCAGGGGCAGCTGCTTCTCATAGCCCTCGTCCAGCTCGGCCTTGTGCTCCTCCAATTTGGCCAGCACCAGCTCCTCCGCCTTCTTGCGGAAGTTCTTGCCCAGCATGTCGAAGGTCAGCCGCTCGCCGGTGCGCGCGTCGTAGTTCAGACAGTAGCGGTTGTCGGAGCCGTGGGCACCGCCGGAATAGCTGACGCTGTCAATCACCAGGGACACCACGGTTTCGTCCACCCGGGAGACCTGAACGACGTACTGGGCGTAGTAGGGCTGGAAGGTGAAGACCATGCTGTCAGAGCCTTCATCGCCCATCTCCTGGCTGTAGGACACGGCGTCCCGGGCGTAGTCGGCCAGCTCACCGTGGACAAAGTCCAGAAAGATTTGCAGCTCCCGGTCCAGGTCCTCCTGAACCTTCACCATGGCCTCGGCGTCGGGCAGGGTGATGGTGGGCTTCTGGTACTCGTAGTTCACCAGCACGGTGCCGTCCTGGGCCAGGACGTTGTCCTGCACCTGCTCCAGGGCCACATTGGGCGCGCCCGTGGCGACCTGGGGCTGGACAGGCTCCGCGGAGCGGTCGGCGGCGCTCTGGTCGGGCAGGTCCACGCTGGCCTCGGCGCTCTGGGCGGCGTTGCCGCTCTCCGCGCTGCTGCTGCCGGTGTCGTTGCAGGCGGCCAGGGAGAGGAGCAGGCACAGGCTCAGCGTCAGTGCGAGCAGTCGTTTCATAGTAAGTCCTCCTTTTTCGGGAAGTGATGGTCATGGCACTGCCGCACGATGGGCCGGGGGCGCAGCGCGCGGTACTGCCTTCATTCTTCTGGGTACAGCCGCTATTATAGTACACAGCGGCCCGGAGGACAAGGAAACAATGGTTACAGTTTCTAAACAGCGCCGCTGAATTGGGCAAACTGCATAAAAAATGGGCACTAGAATTGTGAAAAATGGAGATAATGACCGCCGCGGCGATTCCGGCGTTGAAGCGGGGCGGCGGAGCTGGTAAAATGGAGAAAACAGGCTCAAACGGAGACAGAAAAGGAGTGTTTGCGCATGAAACGAGCTGCGGGCGTGCTGCTGCCCATCACCAGCCTGCCGGGGCGCTACGGCATCGGCTGCTTTTCCCAGAGCGCCTACGACTTTGTGGACTGGCTGGCCGGGGCGGGCCAGCGCTTCTGGCAGATTCTGCCCCTGGGACCCACCAGCTTCGGGGACTCGCCCTATCAGTCCTTCTCCACCTTCGCCCTGAACCCCTATTTCATCAGCCTGGACGCGCTGGTGGAGGAGGGCGTGCTCACCCGGGAGGAGTGCGACGCGGTGGACTTCGGCAAACAGCCGGGGGCGGTGAACTACAAGCGCATCTACGACGGACGCTTCCCGCTGCTGCGCAAGGCCTATCAGCGCAGCCGGGTCAGCGAGGACGCGGACTTCCTGCGCTTCACCGACGAGAACTGGTGGTGGCTGGACGACTACGCCCTGTTCATGGCCGTGAAGGACCGCTTCGGCGGCCGCCCCTGGACGGAGTGGGCGGAGGACATCCGCCTGCGCTGGGACAACGCCCTGGACTACTACCGCCGGGAGCTTTACTACGACATTGAGTTCCAGAAGTACCTGCAATACAAGACCTACGCCCAGTGGACCGCCCTGAAGGAGTACGCCAACGGGAAGGGAATCCAAATCATCGGGGACATTCCCATCTACGTCAGCATGGACAGCGCGGACGTTTGGGCCAACTCCGAGCTGTTCCAGCTCACGCAGGAGAACGTGCCCGAGGCGGTGGCGGGCTGTCCGCCGGACGGCTTCTCGGCCATCGGGCAGCTGTGGGGGAATCCCCTCTACCGCTGGCAGCGGCATCGGGAGACGGAGTATCAGTGGTGGGTGACCCGGCTGTGGTACTGCTTCCAGCTCTACGATGTGGTGAGAATCGACCACTTCCGCGGCTTTGATGAGTACTATTCCATCCCCTACGGCGAGGAAACCGCTCTGAACGGTCACTGGGAGAAGGGCCCGGGCATGGAGCTGTTCCGCACGGTGGAGCAGCGGCTGGGCTGGCATCCGGTCATCGCGGAGGATTTGGGCTACGTCACGGACAGCGTCCGGCAGCTGGTGCGGGACAGCGGCTTCCCCGGCATGAAGGTGCTGGAGTTCGCCTTTGACAGCCGGGACAGCGGCTCCGCCAACGACTACCTGCCCCACAACTACCCGGAGAACTGCGTGGTCTACACCGGCACCCACGACAACGAGACGCTGGTGGGCTGGCTGGGGAGCATCCTGCCCGAGGAGCGGGAGATGGCCCGGGACTACCTGTGGGACCATCGGACCCCGGACAAGGAGCTGTACTGGAGCTTCATCGCGCTGGCCATGCGCTCCGGCGCTCAGACCTGCATCATTCCGCTTCAGGACTATCTGGGGCTGGACAACTCCTGCCGCATCAACAAGCCCTCCACGGTGGGCAAAAACTGGCGCTGGCGCGTCCGGGAGAAGCAGCTTTCGGACAAGCTCCAGGCGGAGCTGCTGCGCATCGCCAAGCTGTACGGAAGGTGCAACTGGGAAGCGGTGGAGCAGCCGAAAGAGGCAGAAAAGCCCTCGGAGGAATGACCCGTTTCCATTCCATCACACACAGCCCATCACACACAGCGGCGGCCTCCACCGGGGCCGCCGCTTTCCTGTTGTGGAGCCGTTATTGGCTGCTGGTCGTTCCACATTCCGAATCTGCCGCCGCTGACAGCTCCGCGGTGGGGTAGTACCAGCTCAGAATCTCCTCGGCGGTTTTGCCCTCCTTTGCCAGCGCGTTGGCGCCGTACTGGCTCATGCCCACGCCGTGGCCGTAGCCGGTGACGTAGAAGGTGACCTTGCCGTCCTTGCCCTCCACGGACAGGCTGGCACTGCGCAGCTCGAAGAGGGTCCGCAGCTCCACCGTGGACACCGGCACGCCCCCCACGGTCACGCTCACCGGCAGACCCGCCGGGTCCTTTTCCACGGCTCCGAACCACTTCGCGCAGTCTTTTTCCGAAAGGTTCGCCTCCGGGTGGGCCTTTTTCAGCTTTTTCGCGAACTTTTTCGCCTTGACGGTGACAGTGCTGTAATAGTTGGGCACCAGACTGTCGTCCTCCGGGCTGGACACCTCCTGTAAATAAGGATAGTCCTCGCCCCAGACCTCCAGCGCGGATTTCGTGCTCCCGGCGCTGGCGGCGTGGAAGGCGGCCAGAATCGGCGCGCCGCCGTAGTACAGGGCCATGCCGTCGGTGGAGCGGATGGCCTCCGTCACCTTGTCCGCGTAGAGCTGGGCGTCCGCGCCCCAGTCCGCCATGCGCGTCTCGTAGTCCATCCACGCCTGACAGCAGCCCGGGTCGCCGCAGATGTGGGCGTCCGGGTGGAAGGGACAGCCCTCGGCCATGCGGTAATAGGTATAGGTCCGCGCCGCCACCGCCTGCGCCCGCAGGGCCTCCTGCTCAAAGGAGGCGGGCATCTCCGCCGCCACCACCCCCCAGAGGTAGGTCCCCAAATCCATGCTCCGCGTCTCGCCGTTCAGCAGGACCTTCAGCTCAACGGCGCTGTCCCGGGTTCCGGCGCTGGGCGGACCGGTCAGCGTTTCCGGGGCTGTCTCCGGAACGGGCTCAGCGAAGGGGAAGAGGGGGCGCGCGCTCTCCGGCACCTTGATGCGGCCCGTGAGCAGCAGCGCCAGCGGCATCAGAAAGGTCAGCAGCAGGCACAGCAGCGCCGCGAGCACCGCCGCCTTGCAGGGGAAATGCTTTCCGGCTGCAAATTGTTTTTGGTGATGTTGCATTATTTGTGAGATTTCCCCCTTCCTTTCCGATACTATCCCATGAAATTGACGGAATCCCCTGCTGATGATTCAGAAAACCTTGACTTTTTCTCCTCTGCGTGCTATAATGCGCCCCAAACAAGACGGGTGCATACACTGAGGCATGGGCCTGAGAGCGTGAAAGGAAAGCGATATGAGCAGAGAAATCAGCCAGGACACTTTGGGCTACATCCACGGCCTGAGCGAGCACTACAACCGATTGAACTACATCGACGGCCGCGTCTATGAGAAGTTCGACATCAAGCGGGGCCTGCGCAACAAGGACGGCACCGGTGTGATGGCGGGCGTGACCAAGGTGGGCACCATCCACGGCTACTACATGGAGGACGGGGAGAAGATTCCCACCGAGGGCAAGCTCATCTTCCGGGGCATCAACGTGGAGGATTTGATTCGCGGCTTCGCCCGGGAGAAACGCTTCGGCTTCGAGGAGACCGCCTACCTGCTGCTCATGGGCAAGCTGCCCAACAAGGACCAGCTGGAGGGCTTCAACAAGGCCATGGACGAGATGCGGCCGCTGCCCCACATGTTCAGCGAGGACATGATCATCAAGGCGCCCAGCCACGACATCATGAACAAGCTGGGCCGCGCGGTGCTGACCCTCTATTCCTATGACGAGGACCCGGAAACCAGAACGCTGGAGAACGAGCTGCGCCTGGCGATGCAGCTCATCGCCCGGACGCCGATGATTATCTCCCACGCCTACGCCGCCAAGCGCTGCTATTTCGACAAGGACTCCCTGTACCTGCACCGGGCCATGCCCGGCCACGGCGCCGCGGAGAACATTCTGGCCGCCACCCGCAAGGACCAGAGCTATTCTCTGGACGAGGCCATTCTGCTGGATTTGTGTCTGGTGCTCCACGCCGAGCACGGCGGCGGCAACAACTCCACCTTCACCTGCCGGGTGGTTTCCTCCTCTCACACGGACATTTTCTCCTCCATCGCCGCGGCGGTGGGCTCTCTGAAGGGGCCCCGGCACGGCGGCGCGAACATCCGCTGCAAGCAGCAGCAGGACATGATTGCTGAGGAGGTCCGGGACTACAAGGACGACGACGAAATCAAGTACGTACTGCGCCGGATTCTCCACAAGGAGCTCTTCGATTACTCCGGCCTCATCTACGGCATGGGACACGCGGTCTACACCCTCTCCGACCCCCGCGCCCGCATTCTCAAGCGCTTCGCCCGCTCTCTGGCGGAGCAGAAGGGGCTGGCGGAGCGGCTGGACCTGGTGGAGGCGGTGGAGCGGCTGACACCGGAGGTCTTCCGGGAGGAGAAGGGCATCGAGAAGCCCATGTGTGCCAATGTGGACCTCTATTCCGGCTTTGTTTACAACATGCTGGACATCCCGGAGGAGCTTTACACGCCGCTGTTCGCCACCGCCCGTATGCTGGGCTGGTGCGCCCACCGCATGGAGGAGATTTACTGCAACCCGGGCAAGATCATCCGGCCCGCCTACAAGGCCGTCACGCCGAAGCAGCCCTTCATCCCCCTGGCAGACAGAGACTAACCAGGCTGCGCCTGGAGGCAACTCCCTACGGCTGTCAGTGATTGCCGGACTCCCGGCTCCAATTGACAGTGCAAAACCGGAAGGTCGGAGGGCCGGGTCCTGGAGCTGTTACGTTGAATGTATCATGAGGGCAGACGGCAGCCTGTCCACTGTAAAGATGGAAAATAAGAGCGAAAACCGCCTGTCTGAGCCAAAAATCGGCCCGGACGGGTGTTTTTTGCGGGCGACCACAGGTCGCCCCTACAAAAGGGGCTCCGCAGAGGGCATGTAACTTTGTGACAACGAATTTTTGGAGCGAAAACCGCCTGTCTGAGTCCAAAATCGGCCCGGATGGGCGTTTTTTTGTGGATAAATCCCCTCTGCGGGGTACTTTCACCGCAAGCGGCTCCTGCACGGTCCGCGAACTTCCGACAAATGCGCTCTTTCGGACGACTTGAAATACTTTCTTCCCCCATTCCACCCGACAGGCGCGTAAAAGTTTCGGGGTTTCCAAAGGGGGGCTTTCCAAAGCCCCCCTTTGGCCGCCGGAGGCAAAACAAGCGGCAAAAAAAGCCGAAAAAACAGTTGACAAGCTCCCCCGGTTCTGCTAGACTATAACAGCCGCATTGAACGGGTCAAAAGGGTGTGGTGCGTCCAAATGGCCGCGCCGCAACGCCCGGGAAAGCGAGCCCGTAATGAAGGAGAGGTGCAAGTTATGACCGCTATTATCGTGACCGGCGGCAAGCAGTACAAGGTGGCAGAGGGCGATACCCTGTTCATCGAGAAGCTGCCCGTTGAGGCCGGCGACACCGTGAAGTTCGACCAGGTTCTGGCTGTGCTGGACGGCGACAAGGCCACCTTCGGCACTCCCGTGGTGGAGGGCGCCAGCGTGGAGGCCAGCGTCGTGAAGAACGGCAAGGGCAAGAAGATCCGCATCTTCAAGTACAAGCCTAAGAAGGGTTATCGCAAGCGTCAGGGCCACCGTCAGCCGTACACCAAGGTGACCATCGGCAAGATCACCGTGGGCTGATGACCACTGTTTCGTTTGATTTGGAGGGAGAGCGCATCGTGGGCTTCCGCGTGCGCGGCCACTCCGGCTACGCTGAGGCGGGCGAGGACATCGTCTGCGCCGCCGTGTCCAGCGCCGTGAATCTGGTGGAGGCCACCGTGAATCAGGTGTTGGGTCTGGCCGCTTCGGTGAAGGTCCGGGACGCTTTCGTCTCCTTCCGCCTGCCCGGAGGACTCTCCGAGACCGACGAGGCCACCTGCCAGAATCTCCTGGCCGGCCTTATGGTCTATCTGAGCGACCTCCACCAGGAATACCCCTCCTTCGTGGAGGTGGAGGCCGATGACCCGGCTGAAATCGAGGACGCGGAGGAGTAATTCCACCATTTTTTGATACTTTCTTAGACCACTATATTGGAGGTGTGACACCATGTTGATTTCCATTCAGCACTTCGCCCACAAGAAGGGCGTCGGCTCCACCCGCAACGGCCGTGACTCCGAGTCCAAGCGCCTGGGTGTGAAGCGTGCCGATGGTCAGTTCGTCCTGGCCGGCAACGTGCTGGTCCGCCAGCGCGGCACCAAGATCCATCCCGGCACCAACGTGGGCAAGGGCAAGGATGACACCCTGTTCGCCCTGAAGGACGGGACCGTCCGCTTTGAGCGTTACGGCAAGGACCGCAAGAAGGTCTCCATCGTCGAGGCCATCGAGCAGTAATTCCGACACAGAGAAATGCACCGGACGAGGCTTGTTCGGTGCATTTTTATTCCGTTATCCCAAGGAAAAGGAGGAGCCTATGGCAGCAGCATTTGTGGACACCGCCCGCATCACCATCGTCGCCGGTCACGGCGGCCACGGCGCGGTGGCCTTCCACCGGGAGAAGTACGTCGCCAACGGCGGGCCCGACGGCGGCGACGGCGGACGGGGCGGCAGCGTCGTGTTCGTGCCCGACCAGAGCATGTCCACCCTGATGGACTTCCGCTACAAGAGAAAGTACACCGCCCAGCCCGGCATGGACGGCTCCGGCGCCCGCCGCTCCGGCAAGGACGGCAAGGATTTGCTCATCCGGGTCCCCCGGGGCACCGTCGTCCGGGACGCCGAGACCGGCGAGGTCTTACAGGATATGACCAATGTGGACCGCTACGTCGCCGCCCGGGGCGGACGGGGCGGCTGGGGCAATCAGCACTTCGCCACCCCCACCCGGCAGGCGCCCCGCTTCGCCAAGGCCGGCCTGCCCGGAGAGAGCCGGGAGGTCATTCTGGAGCTGAAGCTGCTGGCCGACGTGGGTCTGGTGGGCTTCCCAAACGTGGGCAAGAGCACTCTGCTCAGCGTGGTGTCCAAGGCTCACCCGAAGATTGCCAACTACCACTTCACCACCCTCATGCCCAATCTGGGCGTGGTCTACGTGGAGGAGGGCGTCAGCTTCGTCATGGCCGACATCCCCGGCATCATCGAGGGTGCCAGCGAGGGCGCGGGCCTGGGCCACGACTTCCTGCGCCACATCGACCGCTGCCGCCTGCTGGTCCACCTGGTGGATGTCAGCGGCAGCGAGGGCCGGGACCCCGTGGCCGATTTCGACGCCATCAACGCCGAGCTGAAGGAGTACTCGCCGGAGCTCTCCCAGCGGCCCATGCTGGTGTGCGGCAACAAGAGCGACCTGTGCTTCGACGACGAGAACCAGAAGCGGCTCCGGGAGCATGTGGAGGCCCTGGGCTTTGAGTACTTCGACCTCTCCGCCGCCACCCACGGCGGGGTCCGGGAGCTGGTGAAGAAAATCGCCGAAAAGCTGTCCACTTTGCCGCCGGTCAAGGTGTTTGAGGCCACTTATGTGCCCAAAATGCCCACCGTGGAGACTGGCACCGGCGAGGTCAGCATCGAGCGCGAGGGCAACGAATGGTATGTGGAGGCCCCCTGGCTGGAGCACCTGGTGGAGAGCACCAACTTCGCCGACTTCGAGAGCCGCAACTGGCTGGACAAGCAGCTGCGTCAGGCCGGGCTGTTCGACAAGCTGGAGTCTATGGGCATCCAGGACGGCGATACCGTGGCCATGTACGGTCTGGAGTTCGAGTACGAGCGCTGAGGAGCCGTCGGGGCCGATGCGCCCGAAGGGACGCGGAAAGCGGCGGTTCCGTCCCCGGAGAGGGGAGGGGCCGCCGCGGCGTTTTGGATGAAAATGTTGAATAATTGGCTTATTCTCTGCCTTTTGGCTTCACGCCGATGCCCAGAAGTGTCCAGAACAGGGTCAGCACCATAATCACCAGCAGCGCCACGAAAATGCCCGTGCAGCCGCCGGAGAAGTCAATCCACACGTCCCGGATGCTGCCGCTGCGGTCCAGCACGAAGGTCTGAAGCGTTTCGTCGATGTCCGCGGTGAACATGACCAGAAACAGCGGCCAGCTGATGTGCCGGATGTAGCGGCGGGTGTAGACCCGCAGGCACAGGGTCCACCAGAACCCCAGCAGCATGAACTCCGCAAAGTGGGCCAGCTTCCGGATGGCCAGGTTCGACAGGGGCGAAAGGCCCAGCTTGCCCAGAAAGCCGTTGATGAGCGCGGCGACCTCCGCGGAGCGCGCCGAGGACGCCATGCCGATTTCCAGAGAGTTGTAGAAGATGAACAGGGTGCTGGCCACCGCGAAGAAGGTGAACAGGACCCGGAAGAGAATCAGCAGCACGGTGGCGGTGCCGCTGCGCTTGGTGTCAGACATGGAATGGCTCCTTTCCCGCGCTCCGTGGGATGGGGCGCGTTTGGCACATTGTAGCGCAGCTTCACCGGTCTGGCAAGGGGTTTTACAGTTTTTTCACATTTTTTAGCAATTTTTTACCATTGGGAGCGGAGCTTCGGGGGAAAGTGCGGACAGCCTGACGGGGGCGGCAGACGGCAGAGACGCCCGTTCCGTGCCGGGGTTGACATTCCCCGGGGCTTGCTTTACAATGGATTTGAGAACAAATAGGGGCCTTTGCCCCGGGAAGGAGACTGCTATGCCGGTCACTCAGGAACAAATCGCGCGCATCAACGCCCTTGCGCGGCTCTCAAAGGAGCGCGCGCTCACCGAGGAGGAGAAGGCGGAGCAGGCCGCGCTGCGGCAGGCCTATGTGGCCGCGGTCCGCGCCTCGCTGCGGGGCCAGCTGGACAACACCTATGTGGTGGACCCCAAAACCGGCCGGAAAATGGGCGTGAAGGAGTACAACGCCCAGGCCAGACGGCAGGGGAAGAACGGCGCGAAAATCAAGCTGAAATAAGGAAAAAGCCGGAGCGTGGGGAGCGCTCCGGCTTTTTATCTGTCCGGCCTCCCAGAGTCAGAGCACACAGCTGTGGATAAAACTGTGGAAACTGATGAAACTCGGAGAAGCGTTGTCACCGGTTGTTATCAGTTGTTACGAATGGTCATCGGGCAGGGTCAAATCGAACTCCTCGGGCAGGAAGCGCGGGCACACGCTCTCCCGGGTGGAGATGACGCTGGCGGCCAGCCGCGTGCCGATGCGGCAGGCCTCGGCCAGGCTCTTGCCGTAGGTCAGGCCGATGGCTACCCCGGCGAAAAAGCAGTCCCCGGCGCCGGTGGTGTCGATGACATCCACCTTCTGGGGCGGGCAGATGCCGGAGGGGCCGTCGGGCTGGACGTAGACCGCGCCCTGGTCGCCCATGGTGACGATCATGCGGCGCAGCTGGGCCTGGGCCACCCGCTTTTTCAGGGCGGAGAGGAGCTGTTCCGGGCTGTAATCCTCGTAGTTTTCGGAGAAAAACATGCCCGCCTCCTGCAAATTGCACACAATGCAGCCGGTTTTCTTCAGCAGGTCCCGGCGCTCCACGGCGATGGACATGTTGGACACCACCGCGTAAAGCTCCTTGTGATGCTTCTCCGCCAGGGCGAAGATGCGCTTGACCAGCGGGACCTCCATGTCGATTTCCAGCACCACGCTGTCCGCCGCGGCGAAAATCTCGTCGCCGTGCTCGTCCAGCACTTTTGCGATGGGGCTCAGGTCCGGGCGGTTGCTGATGGAGGCCACCACGTCGCCGCTGTTGTCGAAGATGGCCAGCCAGGTGCCCAGCCCGTCCTCGGCGCGGGTGATGTAGCGGGTGTCGATGTTGTGGCGCTCCAGCTTTTCGAGCACGTCGGCGCTGGTGCCGCTGTGGTCCAGCACGGTGACGAAGGTGGGCTTGAGCTCCACGTTGGCGATGTCCTCGGCCACGTTGCGGCCCACGCCGCCGTGGACCTGCACCACCCGGCCCACGTTGCGGCCGGAGGGGATGTACTGGGTGC
>CACZUK010000071.1 GCA_902784305.1 Oscillospiraceae bacterium
GGAATGACCGCCACCTGCTCCGCCTTCAAAAACTGGGTGCAGAACTCGTCGGAGCTCAGACCCGTGGGCCGGATGCAGGGGAACATGTAAAACGCGCCCTTGGGCTCGAAGCACTCCAGACCCATGGAGCGGAAGCCCTCCAGCAGGAAGCGGCGGCGGCCGTCGTACTCCTCCTGCATCTTGCGGATGTCCTCGTCGCCGTACTTCATGGCCTCAATGGCCGCGTACTGGCTCATGGTGGGCGCGGACATGATGCCGTACTGGTGCAGCTTCACCATCTGGCCCGTCAGCTCCTTCGGCGCGCAGACGTAGCCCATGCGCCAGCCGGTCATGGAGTAGGCCTTCGAGAAGCCGTTGACCAGAATCGTGCGCTCGTACATGCCCGGAATCGTGGCGATGGACACATGGCTCTTTTCGCCGTAGGTCAGCTCGGCGTAGATTTCGTCGGAGATGACCACGATGTTCGTCTCCCGCAGCACCGCGGCGATGGCCTCCAGGTCCTCCCGCTCCATGATGCCGCCGGTGGGGTTGCAGGGATAGGGCAGCACCAGCGCCTTGGTCTTCGGCGTGATGGCCGCGCGCAGCTCCTCCGGGGTGAGCCGGAACTCGTTCTCCACCTTCGTCTCCACATACACCGGCTTGCCCAGGCTCATGGCGCTCAGGGGGCCGTAGCAGACAAAGGAGGGCGTGGGGATGATGACCTCGTCCTCCGGCTCCAGGATGCAGCGCAGAGCCAGGTCCAGGCCCTCACTGCCGCCCACGGTGACGATAATCTGCTCGTTTGGGTCATATTCCAGCTCAAAACGCCGGGAAAGATACCGGCTGATTTCCCGGCGCAGCTCGCTCAGGCCCTTGTTGGGCGTGTACTTGGTAAAGCCCTTTTCCAGGGAGTAGATGCCCGCGTCCCGGATGTGCCAGGGCGTGATGAAATCCGGCTCCCCGATGCCCAGCGAGATGGCGTCGGGCATTTCCTCCAGCAGGTCAAAAAACTTCCGGATGCCGGAGGGCGGAACCGCCTGAATCCGCCGGTTGAGTACCTTGCTGTAATCCATCATACGAAGTAAAAGCCCTCCTCCTGCTTCTCCTGCTTCGGGAAAATCAGATGATTCTCCTTGTACTTTTTCAGGATAAAGTGGGTGGCGGTGGCCTTCACCTCCTCAATGGCCGAAAGCTTCTGGGAGACAAACAGGGCCACCTCCCGGAGGGTCTTGCCGGAGAGGATGACGGTCATGTCGAAGTCGCCGCTCATCAGATAGCAGCTCTCCACCTCCTCGTACTGGTAGATGCGCTCTGCCACCCGGTCAAAGCCGTTGCCCCGCTGGGGCTCCACCTTCACCTCAATGAGGGCGGTCACGTCCTCCCGGTTCACCGCGTCCCAGTCGATGACGGCCTTGTAACCCAGAATCACCCGGTCCCGCTCGTACTGCGCCACGTCCTCCTTCACCTTCTCCTCGCTGGTGCCCACAAGGGCCGCCAGCTGCTTGGTGGACAGTGAGCAGTCGCTTTCCAGGAGCTGCAACAGCTTTTCCATATCCATTCCTCCTCTGACGATAGTTAGGGACATTATACCCCATTCAGCGGCGGAACACAATACCCAATTCGTCCCCCACGCGGAAACGGCGCGGCGGGAGCTTGTCCCGGCCACGCCGTTTTGTCCGTTTTTCTTCGTTTTCGTGGGTTTTTTCGCAAATTTGGCACCTTCAGAACAGCTTGCGGCCCTCCACATACTTTGACACGAGGCGGCAGCCCTCCGCCAGGTACAGCGCGCGCTCCAGACGCTCCCGCCCGGTGAGCGTCAGCGTCGTGCGCTCCGGCGCGTCATTCAGCACCAGCGCGTCAAAGGACCAGCCCGCCTCGAAGCTGCCCACCTGCCCGAAAAACGCGCCGCCGCCCCGGGTGGCCATCCAAAAGGCCTCCTCCAGACTCAGGGGTGTCAGGCTTTGGTCCGTCAGGCGCCAGCGCAGCTTGGAGCACTGCACCGCGTCCGTCACCGCCCGGAACAGAGACAGGCTGTGGCCGCCCGCCACGTCCGTGCCCAGGCCCACCCGGACCCCCGCCTCCAGATACCGCCGCACCGGGGCAATGCCCGAGGCCAGGTTCGTGTTGGACGCGGGACAGTGGGCCACGAAGACCCCCCGCTCCGCCATGCGCTCCAGCTCCGCCGGAGGGCTGTGGACGCAGTGGGCCATGACCGTGGGACAGCCCTCCCCGCCGAAGAGCCCGAAGCGCTGGTAGGCCTCGCCGTAGAAGTTGCTCTCCGGGCTCAGCTCCTGCACCCACTCGATTTCGCTCAGGTTCTCCGAGAGGTGGGACTGCACCGGCAGGCCGTATTCCCTTTGCAGGCTTCCCAGTTCCGCCATCAGCGCATCGCTGACGCTGGGGACAAATCTTGGGGTTAATATTGGCCGGATGTGCTCAAATTGGGCACTTTTCTCCAGCCAGAGCCGGGTCTGGGCCACGGCCTCCCGCACCTCGCCCTCCAGCAGGTACACCGGGGCGTTGCGGTCCATGTTCACCTTGCCCACCAGCGCCGAGAGCCCCGACGCCTCCAGCAGCTCCATCAGCAGCAACGTGGCCGGGGTGTGGATGGTGGCGAAGATGCAGGCCCGGGTGGTGGGGCTGCGGACCAAATCCTCCACGAAAATCTCATAAGCCCGGCGGGCGTAGTCGAGGTTCTGGTACTTCCGCTCCTCCGGGAAGGCGCGGCGGTTCAGCCAGGCGATCAGCTCCTCGTCCATGCCCAGCCCCCGGAAGGGGTACTGCGGCGCGTGGACGTGCAAATCCACCAGGCCGGGCAGAATCAGCTTGCCCCGGCAGTCCTCCACCGGGACGCCCTGAAAGCGCTCCGGAAGTGCCTCAAACACCCCGGCACAGCGTCCATCCTCACACACCAGAAACGCGTCCTCCCACACCCGCAGGCGGCAGTCCGCGCCGGAGCTGCAAATCGTGCCCCGCAGTGCAAATGGGTCGGTCTTCACGGTTTTTCCCCCTCTCTCCTCCGGCGGCGGCGCTGCCGGACGTGTCCTTTCCTCCTTATTATAAACGACTTGTATAAAATATTCAAGTATAATTTATTGCGGTTCGTAGAATTTGCGCGGGGCGAGGGATGGAGGGGGGGACGGTGAGGTTGCCGCGGGGGTGGTGGGGAAATGCGCGAAAAGGCATAAAAAAGGCTCCGGCGGGGCGCAAAACGCCGGGATAACCGAGCGGATGGTGTGAAAATGCGTGGAAAGACACAAAAAGGCTCCGGCGAGGCGCAAACCACGGGATAACCGCGCGGATGGTGTGAAAATGTGCGAAAGGCACAAAAAGGCTCCGGCGAGGCACAAAACGCCGGGGCAACCGCGCGGATGGTGTGAAAATCCGCAAAAAGTTCCGAAAGCCTCCAAAGCGGCACAAAGCGCTGGGATGCTGCGCAGACGGTGTAAAACCGAAAAAAGTTCAATAAACCTCAGGCGAGGCAAAAAACAGGACTGCCGCGTGAGTTGTGAAATAAATGTAAAAAAGCCGGGAAAACAGCTCCGTCTCCCCGGCTTCTGATGCGATTTTATTCGTCCTTCTCCTGCTCCACCTTCTCCATGTGCTGGGAGGCGGCCTTGAGCATCAGACGCTTCGTGCCCACGCCGTCAAAGGAAATCTCCACCAGCGCGTCCCCGCCCATGGGCTGGATGCTGGCGATTTTGCCCATGCCGAACACCGTGTGGCGAATCAAGTCCCCCTTGCGGTACTGGCTGAGCAGGTTGAACTGCGCCGTGTACGCCTGCACGCCGGTGGGCTTGGCCGTGTGGTTCACGCTGATGCCGCCGCCCAGCGGCTTGCCGTCATCCACCCGCGGCGGACGCTGCCGGGAGAAGACGCTCCGGCCCGCCGCCGTGGTGCCGTAGCGGGGACGGTCCCCGTCCTTCCAGCGGCCACCGTACTCCCGGTCGCTCTCGGTGACGCTGCGCTCGGTGCGCTCCAGATAGTCCTCGGGAATTTCCTGCACGAAGCGGGACACCTGGTTGTTGGTCGTGTGACCGAAAATCATCCGCTGCTGGGCGTGGGAGAGGCACAGCTGCTCCTTCGCCCGGGTCATGGCAACATAGCACAGACGGCGCTCCTCCTCCAGCTCCTCCGGGTCGCCCATGGACCGGATGCCCGGGAAGATGCCCTCCTCCAGACCCACCACGAAGACCACCGGATACTCCAGCCCCTTCGCCGCGTGCATGGTCATGATGGTCACGCTGTCCTGCTCCTCATCCAGATTGTCCAAATCTGTGTACAGCGCTACCTCGTCCAGAAAGCCCGCCAAATCGCCATCGGGACTGTTCTCCAGATAGCCCTGCATGGAGGAGCTCAGCTCCCGCACGTTCTCCAGCCGGGAACGGCTCTCCACCGTGGCCTTGGCCTCCAGCGCGGCGGCGTAGCCGGTGTCCTGCATGACCTGCTCGTAGAAGGCGGTCAGCTCCAGCTCCTCCGCCTTGCCCTGAAGATTCTCGATGAGCTGCACGAAGGCCATCAGCCGGGGCGCCGACTTTTGCAGGCTGGCGTACTCCTGACAGTGCCGGATGATCTCGAACAGGGGCAGGCCCCGCTCCTCGGAGAGGGCGTTTGCCGCCTCGATGGTCCGCGCGCCGATGCCCCGGGGCGGGTTGTTGATGATGCGGCGCAGGCGCAGGTCGTCCGCCGGGTTGTTGATGACGCACAGGTAGGAGAGCATGTCCTTCACCTCGGCCCGGTCGAAGAACTTCATGCCCCCCACCACCTTGTAGGGGATGCCGCTGCGCTTGAAGGCGTATTCCAGCTGGTTGGACTGGGCGTTCATCCGGTAGAGCACCGCGTGGTCCCTCCAGGCGCGGCCGGCGGAGCGGTCTTCCATAATCTGCTCCGCCACATGGCGTGCCTCGTCCTGCTCGTTCATGGCGCTGTATAGCTTCAGCTTGCTCCCGTCGCCGTGGTCCGTCCACAGCTCCTTGCCCTTGCGGCCCGTGTTGTTGCCGATGACCGCGTTGGCCGCGCTGAGAATCGTCTGGGTGGAGCGGTAGTTCTGCTCCAGCCGAATCACCACCGCGTTCTTGTGCTGCTGCTCAAAGCTGAGGATGTTCTCGATGGTCGCGCCTCGGAAGCGGTAGATGGACTGGTCGTCGTCGCCCACCACGCACAGGTTGTTCCGGCCGCCGGAGAGCAGCGCGGTGAGCAGATATTGCAGGTGGTTCGTGTCCTGATACTCGTCCACCAGCACATAGCGGAAGCGGTTTTGCCAGTAGCCGCGCACCTCCCCGTCGCTCTGGAGCAGGCGCACCGTGTGGAGGATGATGTCGTCAAAGTCCAGGGCGTTGGCGTCCCAGAGGCGCTTTTCGTACTCCGAATAGAGCTTCGCCATCTGCTTGAGCCGCAGCTCGCCGGAGTCCTCGCACTCCTTCGCGTAGTCCGCGGAGAGCAGCGAACGGTCCTTCGCCCGGGAGATGTAGCTGAGCACCAGCCGGGGCGGATACTGCTTTTCGTCCAGATTCTGGACCTTGATGCAGTCCTTGATGACCCGCAGCGAGTCGTCGGTGTCGTAAATCGTAAAGGAGCGCTCAAAGCCCAGCTTGTCGATGTCCCGGCGCAGAATCCGCACGCAGGCGGAGTGGAAGGTGAAGGCCCACACGTCCAGGGCCGCCGGTCCCAGCTGACGCTCCAGGCGCTCCTTCAGCTCCCCCGCCGCCTTGTTGGTGAAGGTGATGGCCAGAATGGACCAGGGCATCACAGGGTGCAGCGCGCACAGATGCCGCATCCGCTCCCGCTGCTCCGGGTCCGGGTGCGCCGCCCACGCCTCCAGAAAGGCCAGGTCCTCCCCGCTCACCCACTCGGGCACCTCGGCGCTGTCGCTGCCGCAGCCGTAGCGCAGCAGGTTGGCAATGCGGTTGATGAGCACCGTGGTCTTGCCGCTGCCCGCTCCCGCCAGCAGCAGCACAGGGCCCTCGGTCTTCAGCACTCCCTGCCGCTGCATCTCATTCAGATTCCCAAACTCCTGCGCGATGGCCTCCCGCCTCAGGGCGCAAAACCGTTCGCAAGCGCGCGCATCCAACATGGTTTCACCCTCCTCCCGTCTGTATCCTCTTTATTTTACTCCTTTTTCAGATGAGAAGCAAGGTGAAAAACAACCAGAAATTCCCTCGGTCCGCCGTCTTTTTCTGCCTTAAAGCCCTGTAATCGTTTCCATTTCCCCGTTCAGCAGCTCCGCCGCGCCGCAGCGCCGCAGCCGTCCCCCGGCCCAGTCCAGGAGCTGCTGATTCCCCAGATTCATGCTGCCAAATTCCGATAAGCAACAAATCAGGAGCTCGCAGCCCTCCAGAATCGCCCGGGCGCGCGCCAGCTCCGCCGCTCCGATGGGCTCCCAGGCGCGCTGCGTCACCACCTCCGCCGCCAGGGCGCGGGCCACGGGCAAATCCAAATCGTTCTCGTGAAGCACCCCCGCCGCGAAGGGGATGCCCAGCCGGGCCAGCCGCCGGTACACCGGGATGCCCCGCCCACCGCCGCCGATGACGAAGCAGCGCGGCGCCCCCGTCCCGGGCCGCAGCTCGAAGATGCCCAGAAGCGGGTCGCAGCTGCCCTCCGGGAGCTCGTAGAGCTGACGCAGATACGCGCCGGTCAGCACCGCCTCCGGGCTGCCCCAGCGCTCCGCCCGGCCCTCCCGGAGGCAGAGCACCCGGTCCGAAGCGCGCTGGGCCAAATCCAGCTCGTGCAGGGAGAGCACCACCGCCAGCCCTTGCTCCCGGGCCAGCGTCCGCAGCAGGTTCAGCAGCTCCAGCTTGTGGCGGATGTCCAGATAGGAGGTTGGCTCGTCCAGAATCAGCAGCTCCGGCTCCTGACACAGCGCCCGGGCCACCATCACCCGCTGCCGCTGCCCGTCGCTGAGCTGGACGAAGGGTTTAAAGGCCAGGTCCTCCAGGTGCAGCAGCGCCATGGCCTCCTCCACCTTGTCCCAGTCCCGGCCGGACAGAATCCCCAGCCGCCCGGTATAGGGATAGCGGCCCGTGCTCACCACCTCCGCGGCGCTCATGCGCTCCGGCTCCACCCGCTGGGTCAACAGCACCGAGAGCCGCCGGGCCAGCGCCGGAGCCGGAATCCCGCCCAGCTCCCGGCCTTCCAGCAGCACCGCGCCGCCCACCGGGGGCAGCTGCCGGGCCAGCGTCCGCAGCAGGGTGGATTTCCCCGCGCCGTTGGGCCCGATGAGGCTCAGCAGCTCCCCCCGGTACACACAAAAGTTCAGTTTTTCCAGCACCCGCCGGGTGCCGTAGCCCACGGCCAGCGACCGTGCCTCCAGAATCACTTCCTTCATGCGCCCCGCCTCCTCTCCTGCCGCCGCAGCAGCATCCAGACCACCACCGGCGCGCCGAACACCGCTGTCACCGTGCTGATGCTCAGCTCCGTGGGCGCAAACAGCGTCCGGGCCAGCAGGTCGCACAGCAGGCAGAAGGCTCCGCCGCCCAGAAAGCAGGCGGGCAGCAGAATCAGCGGCCGGGCCGTGCCGAACAGACTCTTCATCAGCTGCGGCACGGCGATGCCCACAAAGGAAATCGGCCCGGCGAAGGCCGTGACACAGGCCGACAGGAGGCTGGACAGGCCGATGAGCGCGAAGCGGAACCGGCGCAGATCCAGCCCCACGCTCACCGCGTAGCCCTCCCCCATCTGGTAGGCGCCCATGGGCTTGGAGAGCATCAGCGCGCAGACCAGAGCCGGGAACACAAACGCGCAAATCGTTCCCACATTGGCCCAGCTCAGCCCGGAAAAGCTGCCCATGGACCAGTTGTGGAGGTTCACCAGGTTGGAGTCGTCCGCGAAGGTCACCACCAGCTCCGTCACCGCCGAGCACAAATAGCCAATCATCACGCCGCAGACCACCAGCAGAGACATACTGCGCACCCGGCCCGAGAGGAGCAGAATCACGCCCATGGCCGCCATAGCCCCGGCGAACGCCGCCAGAATCAGACCCGCCGAGCCCAGGGCGATGCCCCGGCCCAGCGTCGCCAGCAGCACCAGCGCCACCGCCAGCTTCGCCCCCGCGCTGATGCCCAGCACGAAGGGGCCCGCGATGGGGTTGGCAAAGAAGGTTTGCAGCAGGAAACCCGCCACGCTGAGCGCGCCGCCCAGCAGCAGCGCCGAGAGCAGCCGGGGCAGCCGGATGTCCCACAGAATGTGCCCGGCGGTGGTGTCCCGCTGCCCTTGCAGGAGGGTTTGGGCCACCTCCGGCAGCGTCAAAGACACGCTGCCCGCGCGCAGGTTCCACAGCGAAAGCAGCAGCGTCAGCCCCAGCAGCAGCAGAAAGCTCAGCGTCCACCGAAAGCGCCTGTTTTCACCCATTTTGTGCCCTCCTTTCCGTATTCGGGAGATATAACTGCTCCGGCAAGCCCATAATCGTGCCTTTCTTGAAAAAGGGAGCCTGCCGGAGCACTGATTGCCTTGTTTTTTGCGGTTTTCAGTCAGAATCGAGCATAACGGCTGTCAAACTGCCATTCTTTTCGCGGTTTTCACGTCACCCGGCGCAGGAACCGCAGCGATTCCTCCGCGCCCGCCTCGCCGGAGAGCACCGCGCGCAAATCCTCCAGCAGAGCACACACGCCCGTTGGCTGCTGGAAGAGGTTTTGTTCCGTACACCAGACGTTTCCCTGCTTCACAGCCCGAAACTGGCTCAAAAGCTCACTTTTTCCCAGCAATTCGTCCAGGGAGCGGACGCCGCCGTCCACGGTGGCGTTGTAGATGAGCACGTCCGCGTCCCGGGCGGCGGCGTAGAAGGCCTCCATCTGCAAGTTCACCGTGGACTGGGCGCTCTCCTCCTCCGCGCCCAAATCCGCGAAGACGTAGCTTCCCCCCGCCAGCTCGATGAGCCGGGCGATGTAGTCCGAGCCCTTGCGCACGTTCACCGCGCCGTTGGGGCTGAGATAGAAAAAGGCCACCCGCTGCCCGGTGGGCGCGGACTGGCTCAGCGCCTCGAACTGCTCCGTCTGGGCGCGGAAGTAGTCCTCCGCCTCCTGCCGCCTGCCGCAGAGCAGGCCGTAGAGCTTCACCCACTCCAGCCGGCCCAGCGGGTGTCCCTCGTAGCTGGAGCGCTCCACCAGCACCGGGATGCCCAGCCGCTCCAGCTGCTCCTTCACCTCCGGCGTGTGGAAAATCATGGTGGACTCCACGCACAGGCCGCAGGAGCCGTCCAGCACCACCTCGTAGTCCGGCGCGCTGTACTTGCCCACATAGAGGATGTCGTCCCGCTCCACGGCGGCGCGCACCTCCGGGATGCTCCAGTTCTCCGGGGTGGTGCTGGTCATGGTCACGCGGTCCAGCGCGTCCAGCGCGCGGAACAAGTCCATGGCCGCGGAGGCCGCCAGATAGACGTTCTCCACCGGCGTGGGAATCACCGTCGCGTCCCGGGACAGGGCCGGGTCCGGCTCCGCGCCCCGGGGCACCAGCAGATAGCGCTCCTGTCCGGCGATGGTCACAAGGGTGCTGCCGTCCGGGTAGTCCTCGGCTGTGAACTGCGTCGCGTAGTCCAGCGTCAGGCCGCCCACCGGCTCCGGGGCGCGCTCCTCCGTCTGGGCGGAAACCGCGCCCGGGGAGGCGGACTCCCTCCCCGGGGCGGCGGCGGCGCAGCCCGTCAGCAGGCAGAGCGTCAGGCACAGCGCCGCCCAGATTGTTCGGTTTTTTCCCCTCATTGCACCAAATGGAACACCAAAGTGTAGTCGATGAGATGGGGCGTGCTCATGGCGGTGGTGTCCGCCTGCACGTTCATCGGGGCGTCCAGCACGCTCACGGGCACGTCAAAGGCGGAGTTGCCCTCCGTGTTCACCGGCTCCAGCCGCGTGCCGTCGGCGGTGAGCATGTAGTCGTAGTTCGGGCTGGACCATACGATTCTCGCCGTGCACACCCCGTCCTGAACGGTCAGCTCCGTGGGGCTCTCCACGCTGGCCCGGCCGGAGCCGCCGGAGAGGGTGACTTCCACCTGATAGCTGCCATCGGCCAGCTCCGGTGCCGTGCCGGGCGCGTCCTTCCACGCCTCCCGGGGCAGTGAATCCGCCCGGAAGACCAGGGTGCGCTCGTACCACTTCTCCCGGCGCTTGCTGAACGCGGCGCAGGGCAGCGGCTGGTTCAACGCTTCCACCGGGAGGGTGAAGTGGTGCGCGCCCGCCTCGTCCTCCGCAAAGGGGATGCGCTGGGCCTCCTCCGACGCGGCGGCGTCCTCCCCGGTGCCCGGGAAGAGCCAGAGGTAGCCGGTGCCGCCCATGGTCATGTCCGCGCGCATGCCCTCCTCCGTGACGGTGAGGGTGCAGTCGGTGATGCGGAACATGGTGGAGCTGGAGTCCACCCGGACGGGGTAGCTGCCCGGGTTCAG
>CACZUK010000072.1 GCA_902784305.1 Oscillospiraceae bacterium
ACTGGAACTCTTTCCTTCTGATTCTGCGCCGTGCGGAACCTTTCCCGCAATTTTCACCCGTCAGATAGACACAACGCCGCCGTGCGAGTCAGAACATGCGATTGACGGAAACCGGAACGTTTCCCTCTCTCCATCTCTCCAAAAAGTGAGGAACTTACCATGGAAGAAGCCTTTTCCAGAACAGAACTGCTGCTCGGCCCGGAGGCCCTGGAGCGACTGCGCCGGAGCCGCGTGGCGGTGTTCGGCGTGGGCGGCGTGGGCGGCTATGTGGTGGAGGCCCTGGCCCGCAGCGGCGTGGGAGCGCTGGAGCTGATTGACAGCGACACGGTCAGCGTCAGCAACCTGAACCGCCAACTCCTGGCCACCCGCCCCGACCTGGGCCGCCTCAAGGTGGACGTGGCCCGGGAGCGGGTCCTGTCCATCAACCCGGAGGCGGAGGTGGTGACGCACCCGGTTTTCTACCTGCCCGAGACGGCGGAGCGCTTCGATTTCCGCCGCTACGACTACGTTGTGGACGCCATCGACACGGTGAGCGGCAAAATCCAGCTGGTGCTCCAGGCGCAGAGCGCTGGGGTGCCGGTGATTTGCTCCATGGGGGCGGGCAACAAACTGGACCCGTCTCTGTTCCGGGTGTCGGACCTCTTTGAGACTTCGGTGGACCCGCTGGCCCGGGTCATGCGGCAGGAGCTGCGCAAGCGGGGCGTGAAGCGGCTCAAGTGCGTGTGGTCGCCGGAGCCGCCCCGGACGCCTATGGGCGCGGCGACGGACAGCGCCGGACCGGGCCGACGCAGCACGCCGGGCAGCGTGGCCTTTGTGCCGCCGGTGGCGGGTCTGCTGCTGGCAGGAGCGGTGGTCCGGGACCTGATTGGAATATAATAGACGAAAAAGAGTGCGTTCTCACGGTGGAACGCACTCTTTTTGCAGGAATCGGGAGTGGAAGCTCTCCAGCTTTCCCTGTTTTCAGTCCCTTCGTCACGGCTTTGCCGTGCCGCCTCCCTCTCTGACAGAGGCGGCACAGCTTCCCGAAATTGCCGACAGGAGCATGAAAGTTTCGGGGTTCTCAGGGGGGCTTTTCAAAGCCCCCCTGAGCGGGTCCAGGGCAGCGCCCTGGCGGGGTGGAGGGGCAGCGCCCCTCCCTCATATCCCGTCCAGCTTCCGCATCTCCTCCAGAATCTCCGCCTCGGTCTTCTCATGCCCCCCAGCCGCGCGCACCGCGTCGGAACCGTCCGCCCAGCGCGCCTCGTCCTCCGGGTCCACGATGAAGTCCCCGCAGGCGTCCACCTCCGGCAGGAACGGCTTGAAATCGCTCAGCAGCAGCGTGGCCTCCAGCAGCGCCACCAGCCCGAAGCCGCAGGTCGTCCACAGGAAGGCGTACAGCGGGAGGGACTGCGGGTCGGAGTAGGTCAGCACAAAGGGGAAAACGTTGAAAAACAGAATCACAATCAGCTTAAACGGCCGTTTTATCGCAAAATACAGCGCATTTCGCAGCAAATGCGGCAGCGTGTCCGCGAAGGCCGCCATGGTCGGGAACAGGTAGATGGTCAGCACCAGCGCCGCCGCGCCCAGCGCGTAGACCGCGTACTTCACCCAAGTGAAGAATCCGCCGAACTGGGTGCACAGGCGCACATTCATCGCGCCCATCACCACCAGCAGCAGCAGAACCACCCAGTAGAGGGTCGCCTGCTTGAAATTATTCCGAAAACCAATCCAAAACTGCTTAAACGGGTTGATTACCCCGTCCCCGCGTAAGGTTTTCAGCATGACATGGCTCAGCGCCACCCAGGCAGCCCCGCCCGTCACCACGGGCAGGCTGAAGAGGACGAACATCAGATTCGCGGCGATGACGATGCCGCAGCGGGTCATGATGCGCCCGAACAGGCTCTCATTGTCCAGCAGGCTCGATACCAGCTCGCTCATGTCATTCCTCCTGAAAGATAAAGGCTAAAAACGCCTCTATCGCCTTTAAATTCTCACTTTTCGCGCCGATTCCCAGCACACAGGTCTCGCCGCCGTAGACGCGGTACTTCGACATGAGCAGGCTGTCGCGCACGTCGATGCCCACCGCGACCCGCTCCGCGCCGTACTCCTCATCATTCGGCTCGGCGTAGACCAGCCGGTCGGCGTAGCGCTCCCGGATGGCCCTGCACTCGCGCCGGTCCAAATCCTTGAGACGGCCCGTCGCGCCCACCGCGGCCAACTGCTGCTCGCGCTCCATGACCACCACGTCCAGCTCACCGGAGTCCGCGAAGGCCACAAAGGCCTCGTAGTACTTGTTCACCGAGCCGCCGGTCTTGGTCAGGTCAAAGAAGCTGTTGTTGTTGAACTCTACCTTCTTCTCCGTCACATCGTAGCCGGAAAAGTCCACAAAATCCTGCCAAAGCTCGGAACGATTGCCCACATCGGAATAGGTATTTGTAAACACGGCCAGAAACCAGTTGTCCCGGGGCACGAAAAAGTAGCGGTAGACGGCGAAGTTCAGGAACCAGACCAGACACACCGCGCCGATGATCCACAGGTAATAGTACTGCCAGACGTACTCCAGCTTCTCCCGCCGGGAGTAGCCGGAAAGCTTCTTTTTCTCCTCAGAAAGGTAGTTTTTGAGCCATTTCATCGGCTACACCCGCACAAAATGCACCTGCATGCTGGGGTAGTCGCCGCTGACCAGCGGGAAGGTGTAGCCGCCGTACATCAGCGCGCTGCCGGTAAAGCGGCGGGAGTGGCCCTCGATGACGTACTCCGCGTCGGGGTCCAGACCCTTGAGGCGCACATGAATCAGGCAGGAGTTGGGCTGCGGGCTGGTGATGACCACGTTGACCAGGCTCTCGCTGCCGTCCTGGGCCACGAACTGCCAGGCGTGGAAGAAGCGGCCCGGCTCCTCCTTGGTCAGGCGGTAGAAGAGTCCGTCCTGAATCAGCCAGTAGTACTTGTGGAACTCCTCGATTTGGCGGCGAATCTCCTGCTTTTCGCGCTTTTTGAGCTTGCTGGGGTCCAATTCATAGCCAAAGGTGCCGGACATGGCCACTACGGCGCGCGTCTCCAGCGGGGTGGTGCGCCCGGTCTGATGGTTCGGGGAGGCGCTGACGTGGGCGCCCATGGTGCTCACGGGGTAGCCGAAGGAGGTGCCGTACTGAATCTTGATGCGCTCGATGGGGTCGGTGTCGTCGGAGCACCAAATCTGGGGGGAATAGTACAGGATGCCCGGATCGAAGCGGCCGCCGCCGCCGGCGCAGCCTTCGAAGAGCACATCGGGGAAGTCCCGGGTGAGGCGGTTCATCAGGTCGTAGACGCCCAGCACATAGAGATGGGACACCTCGCCCTGGCGCTCCGGGGCCAGAGAGTGGGAGTACACATCGGAAAGGGCCCGGTTCATATCCCACTTGATGTACTCAATGTGGTTCTCCCGCAGCAGGGCGGAAATGCAGTTGTAGAGGTAATCCCGCACATCGGCACGGGACATGTCCAGCACCATCTGGTTTCGGGCCAGGGAGGGGGCGCGGTTGGGCTGGTAGAAGGCCCAGTCCGGATGGGCCCGGTAGAGGTTCGAATCCTCGTTGACCATCTCCGGCTCAATCCAGAGGCCGAACTTCATGCCCAGAGCATTGACCTGCTCGATGAGGGGCTGAAGGCCGCCTTTAATCTTCTCCGTGTTCACGAACCAGTCGCCCAGACCAGAAAGGTCGCTGTTCCGGGAGCCGAACCAGCCGTCGTCCAGCACAAACAGCTCCACCCCGAGCTCTGCGCTCTGCTTGGCGATTTCCAGCAGCTTCTTCTCGTTGAAGTCGAAATATGTGGCCTCCCAGTTGTTGATGAGCACCGGGCGGCGCTGGAGCTTGTACTTGCCCCGGCACACATTGTGGCGGATAATGTTATGGTAGTTGTGGGAAAGGCCGGTAAATCCGTCGGGGCTGAAGCTCAGAATGACCTCCGGTGCCCAGAAGCTCTCCCCGGGCCGGAGGTTCCACAGGAACTGAGCGTCGTGGATGCCCATGACCACCCGGGTGTTTTCGAGCTGGTCCACCTCAATCTCCGTCTTGTGGTTGCCGGAGTACATGAACATCAGGCCGTAGCAGTCGCCCCGGTCCTCGTTGGCCTCGCGGTCGCAGAGGATGACAAAGGGGTTGTGATGGTGGCTGCTCATGCCACGCTTGGAGGCGATGGTCTGGATGGAGTGAATCAGGGGGGAGCGCTCCATCTGCCGCTCCATGCAGTGCCGACCATGGAAATGGACCAAATCCCACTGTCCAAAGGGCATATCCAGGCACACAGAGGCCGCCTTCTCCAGCCGGGCAACCGCCCGTCCGCTGTTCTCAATGCGCACGCAGCGGGTGATGATGTCCTTGTCCTCGAACACGCCGTAATAGAGGTGTACCTTCAGGCCGGTGACCTGGTCCATCAGGGTGACAATGAGGGTCTCCGCCTCGCCGCCGTTGTCGTAGACGGCGGGCATGCCGGGGATGGAATACTTCCCGGATTCCACCTTGTGACCCACGCAGCGGAAGTCGGCACCGTAGCTGCCGTCGGCGTTGACCACGCTCAGAGCATTGACCCGGAAGTCGCCCACGCCGAAGCTGGTGTACTCCTGGGGCATGGTATCCAGAGAAAAAGCCCGGTTATAGCGCAAATCGTAGGGGTTGCCGGAGAAGCCCCGGTCATAGCTGACGTTGGTGTAGCTCATGTCGGAGCCGTTCACCTTGCGGCCGAAGTACACATGGTGCAGAAAGCCGTAGTTGTCCGTCTGCATCTGGTAGGTGACATTTTTCGTCTCCAGCGTCAGGAGCTGTCTATCTTTGTCGAAGGTAATACTCATAGACTTTTCACCTCGTTGGTAGTATTTTTATCCCCGTAGGGTTACTGACTGTTCTTGCCTGTCTCCTGTCCGCTCTCTCCGGCGCCGCCACCCTGAAGGCGGTAATTCCGGGGGCTGAAGCCGTAAACGCTCTTGAACATCTTGGAGAAGGTCAGAGGGTTGTCGTAGCCGATGCGCTGGGCCACCTCCTGAATGGAGAGGCGGGTCTCCAGCAGCAGCTTTCTGCCCTTGTCCAAACGGTACTGAAGCAGGTATTCCTGGGGGGAAACGCCCATTTTCTTCTTGAAAATGTTGGTCAAATAGCTCCGGTTGATGCCGATGTAGCGGGCCACGTCCGTCACCTTGATGGTGTCGTAGTTC
The DNA here is from genome assembly GCA_902784305.1 of Oscillospiraceae bacterium. Taxonomy (GTDB): domain Bacteria; phylum Bacillota; class Clostridia; order Oscillospirales; family Oscillospiraceae; genus Onthomonas. The sequence goes on from CACZUK010000072.1 coordinate 5,168, forward strand.
TTGCGGATGTAGTCCAGGGCGTGGTTGACGTACACATCGGGGGCGTACTCGTGGCGGTGGCGGACCACCTGCTGGGACTTGTAGTTGCTCTCAATGGCCAGGCTCAGGAACTCCAGCAGGGAGCCCAGACGCATCAGGTCGTTGGCCAGGGTCAGCTCCGGCCGGGAGAGCACCCGCTGCACCAGGGTGTTGAACTCCTGATAGTCCACATAGCAGTCCTGCCAGCTCACGCCGGACTTAAAGCCCGCGCTCTCGGCGTAGTAGCCGGCCCGCTCGCCGTCGAAGCTCATCCAGCAGTAGGTCCAGGGGTCATCGGGGTCGGGGCCGTAGCTGCACGCCTCCTCGGGCCGGGTCAGGAACATCTGGCCGAAGTGGAGGTTCTGGGTGCGGCCGCCCACGGTGAAGTGACCCTTGCCGGAGAGGATGACGTGGAGGTGGAACCAGGGCCGTCCGGCGGAGAAGTGCAGATTCTTCCCCGCCTCGCACTTTTCCACCCCGCAGCTGCGCAGGTAGATGCACTCCGTCTGTTTTTCCGAATAATCCAGGCAGCGGTAGCGGTTTGTGACATGGAGCTCAGCCTTTTTTTCCAAAGTGACCCATCCTTTCTGCGCGATGTTGCGGGAGCGGGCGAAGGCATGCGCTCTGCCCGGCCCTCCGGTGCCGGAGGGCTGGGGACAGCGCAGGTCTGTACAGGCAAAGACCGGAGCCATCACCGCCCGGGGGACGGTGACAACTCCGGCACAGCGTTCAGGCAGCGGGATTACAGCTTGCCGCCGGAAGTGGCAATGCCTTCCACGAACTGCTTCTGGAAGATGATGTAGATGACGATCATCGGGATAACCGCCAGCACAGCGGCGGCCATCATCTGGGGATAGTCGCTGGAGTACTGGCCCTGCGCCTTGGCCAGGCCCGCGGCCAGGGTGGTGGTCTCCACGCTGGGGCAGACGATCATGGGCCACATCAGGTCCTTGAAGGCGAACAGGGCGGTGAAGATGCCCAGAGAGATCATGGAGGACCGGGTCAGGGGCATCATGATGAGCAGGAACTTCTGGCCGATGTTGCAGCCGTCGATGCCGGCGGCCTCCTCCAGGTCCTTGGGCAAGCCCTGGTAGCCGGTCTTGAGCAGGTAGGTGCCGAAGGCAGTGACGATGCCGGGGAAGACCAGGCCCGCGGTGGTGTTGAGCCAGTTGAGCTTGGACACCATGAGGTACTGGGGGATGATGAAGATCTGGGAGGGAATCATCATCTGAATCAGCACCAGGCTGAACATGAAGTCCTTGCCGGGGAAGCGGAGGCGTCCGAAGGCGTAGCCGGCCATAGTGGCGGTGAGGCAGGCACACAGGACGCGGAAGAAGATCATCAGCAGGGTGTTCTTATAGAGCAGGATGAAGTTGTAGCTCTTCCAGACCTTGCCAAAAGTCTCCCAGTGCCAGCCGTTGGCGGGGAAGATGTAGAAGGGGCTGACGGAAATGGCCTCCTGATTGGTCTTCAGGGCGGTCAGAATCATCCACGCGAAGGGGACGAGCATGATGAAGGCCATGATCGTCAGGATGACGTACATAATGATTTTGCTCACAAGAGCTCTGGTGCGTGCGCTTTCCATGAATCAATGCCCCCTTTCTCAGTTGTAGAACACGAACTTCTTCTCGGCCTTCTGCATGATGACGGTGACGATCATGATGAAGACCACCAGCACCAGCACCAGGGCGGCGCCGTAGCCCTTGTTGCCGTTGGTGAAGGCGTAGGTGTAGAAGAGGTAGACCATGGACTGCACGCTCTTGAGCGCCACATTGGTCTTGTCCATGACCATGAACATCAGGTCGAAGATGGTCAGCGCGCCGATGACGCGGGTCTGGACGATGAAGAAGGTGGTGGGGCTGAGCAGGGGAATGGTCACGTCGAAGAACTGGCGGATGCCGGTGGCGCCGTCGATTTCAGCGGCCTCGTAGTAGTCGCCGGGAATCTCCTGAAGACCGGAGATGAACAGCACCATGTTGTAGCCGATGATGGACCACACGCCGATGACGCCCACAGCGATCCAGGCGATCTTCGGGTCGGAGATCCAGGCGACGTTGGTGTGGAAAATGTTGTTGAACAGGCCAAACTGCTGGTTGTAGAGCCACTTCCAGACCATGGCGACGGCGGCAGGGGCGCAGACCATGGGCAGGAAGAAGATGGTGCGGTAGATGCTCGTGCCGGCCAGTTTCTTGTTCAGGAACACGGCCAGCACCAGGGCGATGACCACGCCGAAGGGCACCTCGATGATGGCGTACTTGACGGTGTTAATCAGGCTGCCCCAGGTCTCGCTGGCGCTGAGCACGGCCTGATAGTTGGCAAGCCCCACGAACTTGTTGCCCTTGCCGAAGTCACCGGTCTTGCAGAAGCTCTGGTAGATGGTGTTGATGACGGGGTAGAAGTTCAGAATAATCAGGCCCAGCATGGTGGGGGTGATGAACGCCCACCCCCACATGGCCTCATTTTTGGCGGCTGCCGACATTTTTTGCTTTTCTTTCATGCTCTCCCTCCTCAATTGGATGTGGACCGCGATGGTCCGGTTTCACCTGCTCCCCGTGTTCTGTGCGGTGCGGGCTCATCCCGTACAGCATAGCACAGAACGCGGGGCGGCAAAATGTCCAAATGTTGGTGCCGAATGGCAAACTGTGCCCGGCGATTTCCACAATCGTCAACAAAATTGTTTTGAACTGGAAGAAAACGCGGGATGGAAAAGGCGGGCTACACCGAAGCGGTGCAGCCCGCCCTGCTTTCCCGCCCGGTCAGGGCCGGGACGGACCAACCTGATTCAGTTGCGTCAGGTCAATGGGCAGTCGCAGTGATTACTCAGCAGCGATGGAGTCCTCGATGATCTTCTGGGCGTTGTCGCAGGCAGTAGCCATGGTGGCCTCGTCATCGGGGTTCTGCCAGGCGTCCAGGAAGGCGCCGGCCTGCTGCAGGGCGTCCTCCCACACGGTGGTGTTCCGGGTGTAGGGACGGAAGTACAGTTGGCCCTCTTCCTCAATCTTGGTGAAGGCGCTCACGTCCATGCCCTCGAAGGCGCTGGCAAAGGCGTCGGAGATACCGGGCATACCGGCCATGGTCACGCCCAGCTCGGCCTGCTTCTTCTGGGCCTCCTCGCCGCAGAGGTAAGCGATCAGGGAGTAGCAGGCGTCGGGGTTGGCGGTGGCAGCGGAGGCAGCCCAGCCCAGGCCGTTGTAAGCGCTCCAGCGCTCGCCGTCGTCGCACTGGCCGTTGCCGTTGGCGTCGCCGTAGGGCATCAGGGCCCAGTAGTAGTCAGCGTGGTTCTCAGCGGTGTAGAAGCTGTTGATCATCCAGGAGCCCTGGGTAATCATGGCGACCTTGCCGGACATGAACAGGGAGTCGGTGCCGGTCTCGGCGACGACAGCCTGGGGAGCGCCGACGGTCAGCAGCTTGCGGACCATCTCCATGCCGGCCTTGCCCTGGTCGGAGCCGATGGTGGTGCCCTTGTGGTCGTCGGTGATGACCTGTGCGCCGTAATCGTACACGAAGTTGTACCAGCCGTCCTGGTTGTTGGAGGTGTTCACAGCGTAGCCGTAAACGTCGCCGCCGGAGGCCTCGGTGATCTGCTTGGCGGCCTCATACACGTCGTCCCAGCTCCAGTCGTCGGTGGGGGTGTCCACGCCGTACTGGTCGAAGATGGCCTTGTTGTAGAGCAGGGCGATGGTGTCGTGGTCCTTGGGCAGGGCGTAGATGTTGCCGTCGGAGCGGGTGTAGAGGTTGCGGATGCCCTCATAGTAGTTGTCCATGTTGATGCTCTCGTCGGCGTCAATGTAGTCATTGAGCTTCAGCAGCAGGTCGTTCTCCATGTACATCTGAGCGGTGTTGGAGTGCATCCAGAACACGTCGGGCATCTGGCCGCCGGAGGCACCGGCCTCAAGCAGGGTCCAGTAGTTGTCCCAGTCCACGACCTCGACGGTGACCTTGGGGTTGCCCAGAGCGGTCCAGTCGTCGCAGAGCTGCTGGATGCCGTCCTTCTGGTTGTTGTCCCAGATGTTGATCTTGATGGTGCCGTCAGCGCTGGCAGCGGGAGCAGCGGCAGCGGAGCCGTCAGCAGCGGCGCCGCCGGAAGAGCTGGAGCCGCCGCAGGCAGCCAGGCTGAGGACCATGGCCAGAGCCAGAACCAAAGCAAGCAGTTTCTTCATGTGTTTTTCCTCCTTAAAGTCTCATGGGCGCGGGACATACCCGCTTTCTTGAGCTACTTGAGATTTTACTACTACATAGAACAATGTTGTATAGCTAAGTGTGAGTTTTACATGGATTGATGTTAGATGATTCTCAAATCCTCGCCGTTTTCCACAAAATGAAACCGTTTTCATCCCCGAAGTCCACAAGTTTGCCCGTATCTGTCCCGGTTTTCTTCGGATTCGCGGAGATGTTTCGGCAAAACTCACAGAAGTGCTCCGGCCACATAGCAACGTTATTCCATATTTTTCCGCGTTTTGCCCGGAAAAGCTGGGAAAAGCCGGTCAGAAGCGGGAAAACCCCCGGTGAAAGCCGCATTTTTCTCCCCAGTGGCTCTCTCGTCGAAATGGACAAAAACGCCGCTAAAAAGCAAAGCATCCCGGGCCGCTCCGCGCCCCTCGGACGCGGCATTTCCACCGCGGCGGAGCGTGATTTCCCCGCAAATCGCGCGAAAGCCCCTGTTTCCGGGCTTTTTCCGGCTCATTTCCCCTTGAGGGTGCCCAAAACTCCCCCACCAAGTTTCCCCGGCTCCCGGCGGGGCAACAGCATTTAAAATAGTCTGAAAAGGGCTAGTTTGTCAGAAATCCGCAACCTTTTGTAGGGGCGGCCATTGGCCGCCCGGGAAAGATTGAGAGAATTCCGGGCGCGCAATGCGCGCCCCTACACAATATAACAGCAAATCGGGCTGTTGTAGCGCGAAAACAACGAAATTTTAAATGCGGTTGCCCTGCAGCTCCCGGCTGATGGTGCTGACAAAAGCCCCTGTTTC
>CACZUK010000073.1 GCA_902784305.1 Oscillospiraceae bacterium
GGGAGTCCGTTCTCAGGTGAAGCGGCCCGAAGGGAAGCTCCGGGTCCGAAGCTGTGCAGGAAATCAAGGCTTTTTACAGACTGTTCCGGCGGGTACAGCGCATCGCCATCGCCCGGACGCTGGCCATGGACCCGGAAATCATCCTGCTGGACGAGCCCACCAGCGCGCTGGACCCCACCATGGTGGGAGAGGTGCAGGCGGTCATCCGGGAACTGGCCAAGAGCGGCAAGACCATGATGATCGTGACCCACGAGATGGAGTTTGCCCGGGCCATCTGCAACCGGGTGTTCTACATGGACGAGGGCGGCGTGTACGAGGACGGCCCACCGGCGCAGGTTTTCGACGCGCCTCAGCGGGAGAAGACCCGCCGCTTCGTGCAGCGTCTGAAGGTGCTGGAGCTGCACATCGAGAGCCGGGATTACGACTTTTTGGGCATGGCCGGGGAGATTGCGCAGTATTGCGGCAAAAACCAGCTTTCCCAGAAGCTGAGCAACCGCGTGCAGCTGGCCTTTGAGGAGCTGGTGCAGCAGATGCTGCTGGGCGCGCTGGAGCAGCCGCGCATTGACGTGATTGTGGAGCACGCCCAGGCGGAGGAGCGTACCACCCTGACCGTGCGCTACAACGGCCCACAGATGGACGTGACCGAAAGCGCCGACGAGCTGTCGCTGATGGTGCTCCGGGGCATGGTGACGGATATGAGCTATTCCGCCACCGGCGACGGGGACTGCGCCAATCAGCTGGTGCTGGAGCTGAAAGCGTGAGGCTGACGCGGCTCCCATCAGACAGCGGCGGCAGAGAATTGATTGACATGCCTGCCAGGCCGGGCTTTCCCTGCCTGAGACGGGAAGGGCATAAAACAGGAGGTTTTTATGAAAGCGGAGCGGAAGCGGAACAAGCTGACCATCTTTCTCACCGGGCGCATTGATTCCAGCAACGCCGCCCAGGTGGAGCAGGAGCTGATGTCACATTTGGCAGAGCATCCGGACGAGTCCCTCGTCCTGGACGCCGAAGGGCTGGACTACATCTCCTCCGCCGGACTGCGGGTGCTGATGAAGCTGCGCAAGGGCACGGCGGCGGAGCTTCCCATCGTGAACGTCTCTCCGGAGGTGTACGAGATTCTGGACGTGACGGGTTTTGTGGACCTGTTTGATGTTCAGAAACGCCTGAGGGAGGTGAGCGTGGACGGCCTGCCCTTCATCGGAGCCGGGGCCAACGGCAAGGTCTACCAGTTGGACGCGGAGCGCATCATCAAGGTCTACAATCCCATCACCAACAGCCCGGAGAAAATCATGGGCGAGAAGCAGGCGGCACGACAGGCGTTCATTCACGACATTCCCTACGCCATCTCCTTCGATGTGGTGCGGGTCGGGGACAGTCTGGGCATCATCTACGAGATGATAGACGCGAAGACCCTGGGCGTGACCATTCGGGAGAACCCGGAGAAGCTGGAGGAGTCCGCCCGGCGCATGGGGAGGCTGCTGAAACAGCTCCACACCACCACCTTCGAGCCGGGCACCCTGCCCGATGCCCGAAACAACCTCCATGTGTGGGCGGACGTGGCGGAACAGAGCGGATACTACCAGCCGGAGACCATCACAAAGCTCCGGGCGCTGATTGACAGCATCCCGGAGCGGAACACCTTCGTTCATGGGGACTTTCACCCGGCCAATATCATGGTCAGCGGTGAGGAGTGGCTGCTCATCGACATGGGCGACGCATCCGTGGGCCATCCGGTGATTGACCTGCTGGGCGCCTTTCAGCTGATGAAGCTGGCCGCTGCCCGGGGGGACGGCGCCATGCGCTACACCGGCATTCCCGCCGACCTGCTCACAAGGGTGTGGGACAGCTTCATCCGGGCTTATCTGGGCACAGAGGACGCACAGGTCATCGAAAACGTGGAAAACGTGCTGAAATACTACGCGCTCATCCGCAGCCTGCCGGGCGTCACCTTCTCCGAGCTGATTCCCGCCGAGGCGAGGGGACCCATGACGCAGCAGATACAATCGTTCTTCCTACGGGCGTATGACCGCTTCGGCGGCAGTCCGGAGATTTTGAACACAGTTTTTGAAGCCGTTGAACCAGGAAATAAGGAGGAAAAAGCATGAAAAACGAGAACAATCAGACCAACAAGTGGAAAATCACAGCCATTGTCGCCATCGTGGCGGCCATGCTCCTGACGGGCTGTGCCCCGAAGACCCAGGGCACGGCCAACGCGGCAGCGCAGGAGGCCTCCAGTGCCGCCGCCAGCGCCCAGGCGGAGCAGTCCGCCGCGCAGGAGACCGCGGAAGCCTCCCAGAGCGCGGAGGCTGTGGACGCGGAAGACGCCCTCTCCCTGTGGACCGACACCGCTCCGCTGAAGCAGGAGCTGACCGCTTACATGGCGGCTGTCACTGACGAGAGCAGCCCCGACTTCATCCCCGTGGAGAACCGCATTGCCGTGTTCGACATGGACGGCACCCTGTTCTGCGAGACAGACCCCAACTACTTTGACCATATGCTGTTGGTTCACCGGGTGCTGGAGGATGAAGACTACAAGGACAAGGCCAGCGACTTCGAGCGGGAGACCGCTGAGAAGGTTGTGGCCATGAACGAGACTGGCGTGGAGGCCGAGGGGCTGAGCGTGGACCACGGCAAGGCCATTGCTTCCTCCTTTGCCGGCATGACGCAGGAGGAGTTCTACGCCTACATTCAGGACTTTATGCAGGAGCCCATGCCCAGCTATGAGGGCATGAACCGGGGCGACGGCTGGTATCTGCCCATGCTTCAGGTGGTGGACTACCTTCAGGCCAACGACTTCACCGTCTACATTGTCAGCGGCACCGACCGCTTCATCGTCCGGGGTCTTGTGGAGCATTCGCCCCTGAAGCTGCCCATGCGTCAGCTCATCGGCTCCGATGAGACGCTGGTGGCCCCGGACCAGGGGGAGACCGATGGTCTGGACTACGTCTACGACGACAACGACAAGCTGGTGCTGGGCGGCGAGTTCATCGTCAAGAACCTGAAGATGAACAAGGTCACCGTCATCGCCCAGGAAATCGGCGTGCAGCCGGTGCTCTCCTTCGGCAACAGCTCCGGCGACGCCAGCATGGCGGAGTACGCCACCAGCAACAACCCCTACAAGAGTCTGGCCTTTATGCTCTGCTGTGACGACACCGAGCGGGAGAACGGCAACCTGGAGAAGGCGGAGAAGATGGCCGCCTCCTGCGAGGAGTTCGGCTGGGTTCCCGTGTCCATGAAGAACGACTGGACCACGATTTACGGCGACGGCGTGACGAAGAAGTAAGCAGAAGCAACGAAAAACCGGAGCGGCGTTCGCTGTCAGGGGCAGGGCCGGCAGCCGCTCCGGAAAATGTGATGATTTGCTTCTTTGATTAAGGTATTTGTTCAGCGGCATCGACAGCAGCATCAAACTGCCCATTGATACAGGAAAAGCCCCAGCCGTCCCTTTTGGGCGGCTGGGGCCAGTGTTTTTCTGCAATGGAATTGGTATCTGTAAGACGGGGCAAAGGGAAGAAACAGAGGACAGCCGTACCAGGCCGGAGGAATAAAACGGACAAAGAACGATACACACTTGCAGTTTTCGGTTCAAACAACTCTGCCGCGTCAGGTGCGGCTATTTACCACACCCTCTTTTGGCCCCTGTTTTTTTGCTTTACGTCTGGAAAATGCGCGGATGATTTGTTACAATACAGGTGTCGGGGACTCAGAGCGCCCTCATGGAAGCCGGAAGCGGGTACCGGCATGCCAAACGTAGCAGAGATGAGTGGGAATTCTATGGAGCGATATACTTTTTCAGAGGAAAAACGCGCTGCGCTGGAAGGTCTGCGCCAGCCGCTGGCCATCTACCAGTTTTTGGACCGGCGGGTGGTCACGCTGCTGCTGTCGGACGGCTTCTGCGGCCTGTTTGGGTACACGGACCGCGCCGAAGCGGTCTGGGACATGGACAACAACATGTACAAGGACACCCACCCGGACGACGCCGCGCGGATTGCCGACGCCGCCGTCCGATTTGCCACCGAGGGCGGAAAGTATGAGGTCATCTACCGGACCCGGAAAAAGGACGGCGCGGGCTATGTCGTGGTACACGCCATGGGCGAGCATGTGTATCCGGAGGAGGGTGTCCGGCTGGCACAGGTGTGGTACACCGACGAGGGCACCTATCTGGAGGACGCCCAGACATCGGGCTTTGAGCTGACCAAAACCCTGAGCAACGCCCTGCACGAGCAGAGCATCCTGACGGCCAGCCGCTACGATTACCTCACCGGCCTGCCCAGCATGACCTATTTCTTCGAGCTGGCGGAGGCGGGCAAGAGCGCCGTTCTGAAACAGGGCGGGCAGCCGGTTCTGCTGTATCTGGACTTCTGCGGCATGAAGTTTTTCAACCGAAAGCACGGCTTTGGGGAAGGCGACCGGATGCTGCGGCAGTTTGCCGACCTGCTCAAGGAGACCTTCAGCGCAGAGAGCTGCTGCCGCATTGGCGGCGACCACTTTTCCGTCTGCACGCGGGAGGAGGGGCTGGAGGAGAAGCTGAACGGCCTCTTTCGGACGTGGCAGGGGCTTCGGAACGGTGCCAGCCTGCCGGTGCATGTGGGCGTGTACCGCAGCATGGGGGACGCGGTCCACACCAGTGTGGCCCTGGACCGGGCGAGACTGGCTTGCAGGGCCTTAAAGGACACGTTTTCCAGCTGTTTCCGGTACTACAGCCGGGATTTGAGCGAGGACATCAGCCACAAGCAGTACATCATTGAGAATCTGGACCGGGCCATTGAGGAACACTGGATTCAGGTCTATCTCCAGCCGATTATCCGGGCGGTCAACGGCCGGGTCTGCGACGTGGAGGCGCTGGCCCGGTGGATTGACCCGGAAAAGGGCTTTCTCTCCCCGGCGGACTTCATCCCGGTGCTGGAGGAGATGGGCCTCATCTACAAGCTGGACCTGTATATGGTTGATGAGGTTTTGAAGGCCATTCAAATCCAGCGCGCGGAGGGCTTCTACATCATTCCCCACTCCATCAACCTCTCCCGCTCGGACTTCGACGCCTGCGACATGGTGGAGGAAATCCGAAAGCGGGTGGACGCGGCCGGGGTGCCGCGGGACAGAATCACCATCGAGCTGACGGAGAGCGTCATCGGCAGCAACCTCGCCTTCATGAAGGAGCAGGTGGAGCGCTTTCAAGCCCTGGGCTTTCCCGTGTGGATGGACGACTTCGGCAGCGGCTATTCCTCTCTGGAGGTGCTGCAAAGCATCCGGTTCGACCTGCTCAAGTTCGACATGAGCTTTATGCGACGGCTGGAGGAGGGCGAGAACGGGAAGATGCTCCTGACGGAGCTGATGCGCATGGCCACCTCCATGGGCCTGGACACGGTCTGCGAGGGGGTGGAAACCCAGTCTCAGATGCGGTTTTTGCAGGAAATCGGCTGCTCCAAGCTCCAGGGCTATTACTACAGCAGGCCCGAATCCTTTGAGACGATTCGGGAGCGCCACCGGGACAACTCCCTGATTGAGAACGAGAACCCCAGGGAATCCGATTACTATGAGAGCATCGGCCGGGTGAACCTCTTCGATTTGGGCGTCATCGCCGGGTCTGACGCCGCGCTCCAGAACGCCTTTGCCACCATTCCCATCGCCGTGATGGAGGTGACGGAGGAAAGTGCCCGCTATGTGCGCAGCAACCGCTCCTATCAGGAGTTTGTCCGGCGCTTCTTCGCCTTTGACGTGCTGCATCAGCAGTGGGGCTTCGGCGATTCCGCCATCGGATACGGCGGAGCCTTTTTGGCGGCCATTCGTCAGTGCTGCGAGCAGGGCGGACGGTGCTTCTTTGACGAAAAGATGCCCGACGGCTCCATGGTCCACTCCTTTGTGCGGCGCATCCGCTCCAACCCGGTCACGGGCAGCACAGCTCTGGCCATTGCGGTGCTCTCCATCACGGAGCCGGAGGAGCGGGCGAGCTATGCGGACATCGCCCGGGCGCTGGCGGCGGACTACTACAGCATCTACGCTGTGGATTTGGACACGGACAGCTACATTCAATACTCCTCCCGGGTGGGTACTGAGGAGCTGTCCGCGGAGAACCACGGTGAGGCGTTCTTCCCCAAGGCGCGGCAGTTTGCCATGAAGCACATCCATGAGGCGGACCGGGAAGCCTTCCTGAGCGCGTTCACAAAGGAAACCATTCTGCGGGAGCTGGACGCACAGGGCGTGTTCACCGCCACCTTCCGGCTGCTGGACGCCGGAACGAGCGTGTACGTCCAGGTGAAGGTGACCCGGATGCAGGGCGGCAACCGCATCATTCTGGGTGTGAGCAACGTGGACGCCCAGATGCGGCAGCAGGAGGAGGAGAAGCGGCTGCGCAAGGAGAAAAACTCTCTGGGCAGAATCGCCGCGCTCTCCCCGGACTACCTTGTGCTCTACACAGTGGATCTGGCCACGGGGCGGTATACCCAGTACAACCCCTCCCATGAGTATGCGCGCTTCGGGCTGGCGCAGCAGGGGGAGGACTTCTTCACCGACGTGAGGCTGGACGCGCCCCAGGTGATTGACCCGGAGGATCTGGAGCGGCACCTGCGGGTGCTCACGCGGGACAATGTGCTGCGGGAAATCCGGAAAAGCGGCGTATTTCTCCACAATTACCGGCTGCTCATGGATGGAAAGTCCGTGCCGGTCAGTTTGAAGGCCACTCTGGTCCAGGAGGAGGGCGGAGAAAAGCTGCTGCTGGGCGTGATGAATGACGACAAGGAGAAGTACCGGCGCAGGCTCCGGGAGGCGCAGAAGGTCCGGGCGCTGAATCAGACGATTACCTCCCTGCTGGACAACATGCCGGGTATGACCTTCACCAAGGACGCCAAAACCGGGGTCTATCTGGCCTGCAATCAGGCCTTTGCGGCCTACGCCCACAAGGCCACGCCGGACGGTGTGGTGGGCCTGACGGACGCGGAGATTTTCGACGCGGAGACGGCGGCCCACTTCGTGGAGGACGACCGGACGGCTCTGTCCATGGAAAAGCCGTTGATCTTCTTTGAGGATGTGCCCGATGCCGCGGGCAATCAGCGGCAGTTCCAGACCACCAAGCTGAAATATGTGGATTCCTCCGGCAGACTGTGCTTGCAGGGCATGTGTCAGGATGTGACGGACATGGTGCGCATCCGCCACGAAAACGCCGCCGCGAAGGAGGCCTACGAACAGGCCCGCAGCACCAGCATCATCTATACCCACATCGCCCAGGCGCTGGCCCGGGGCATCACGGACTTGTTCTATGTCAATCTGGAGACGGAAGCGTTCATGGAATACCGCACCGACGACGCGCTGGGGGTCCTGACCGAGGCGCGCCGGGACACGGACTTCTTTGAGGGCTGCGAGCGGGACGCGAAGCTTTATGTGCACCCGGAGGACCAGGCGGCCTTTGTGACGGCAATGAACCGGACGTTTCTGGAGCAGGCGTTGGAGAGCGCCCCGGTGTATGAGCTGACCTACCGCAGAATCAAGGAGGGGAGAGCCTTCTATGTGAGAATGCGGGTCTCCCGGGTGGAGGAGGACCCCCACTTCCTGGTGGTGGCCGTATCGGACATTGACGAGCTGATGAGAAAGCGCCGCGCGGAGGAGCGGATGATGAAGGAGCGGGTCATCTACGCCCGGCTCCACGCCCTCACGGGCAACTTCCTCTGCGTCTATGAGGTGGACCCGGAGAGCGGCCACTACCGGGAATTCAGCGCCACGGACGAGTATGAGGAGCACTTTGCCCAGGAGAAGGAGGGCGCGGACTTCTTTGAAAAGGTCCGAAAGGAGGCCCTGATCTACAACCACCCGGAGGACCTGAAACGGTTTCTTTCAGCCTTTACCAAGGAAAAGGTGATGGCAGAGATTGCCCGCAGCGGCTTCTTTACCCTGAGCTACCGTCTCGTGACGGAGGGCAGGCCCCTGCACATCCAGATGAAGGCCGCCATGGTGGAGGAGAAGGAAGGCCCCCGTCTGATTGTCGGCCTCAACGACGTGGACCGTCAGGTCCGGCAGGAGGAGGAGCTGACAAAGCGTCTGGCACAGGCCCAGTCTCAGGCCAATCTGGACGCGCTGACCGGGGTGAAAAACAAGCACGCTTATCTGGAGGCGGAGGCGCAGATGGACCGCCTGATTGCCGGGCACCGCGCACCACCCTTTGCCGTTGTGATGCTGGACGTGAACGGTCTGAAAAAGGTCAACGACACCCTCGGACATTCGGCGGGGGATGAGCTGCTCCGGGATGCCAGCAAGCTCATCTGCGACACCTTTGTCTACAGCCCTGTGTTCCGGGTGGGTGGCGACGAGTTCGTGGTTCTCTCCCAGGGCCTGGATTATCGGCACATCGAGGAGCTGGTGCAGCGCGTCCACACGCACAATCGGGAGGCCCTGCGCACCGGCGGGACGGTGGTGGCCTGCGGCATGGCAAAGTATGAGGATGATTCCTGTGTAGCCGCTGTCTTCGAGCGCTCGGATCAGGAGATGTTCCGGAACAAGCGGGAGCTGAAGGGGGAATCGTGACCCTGCAAAGGGAACTCAGCGACAGGAAAAACAGGCATTGTGTGGAGCAGCTCCACACAATGCCTGTTCGAATTTTATTTGGTAATATCCGTGAGCTTCAGCTTTTTCAGGCGACGGAACGAGATTGCGTTGATGATGAGCGCAAAGGCCGTTTCAACCACCACCGCGAACAGCCACGCCCTCGGATTGACGCTGCGCATGAACATACAATCCTCTCCCTCAACAATGCGAACCAGGTACTCTGTCATAGCGCAGCCCCCGGCAATGCCCAAAAGCAGCCCCAGCGCGGTGGTCGCTATGGTTTCCTTCAGCAGATAGCCAATCTGCTCGTTCCAGGAGAAGCCGTTCACCGCCATGATAATGACCTCATTCTTCCGCCGGCTGACAAAAATGTTCACCAGGTTCATCAGCACAAACACGGACATCAGAATGGACAACGCAAGCACCACATAGACAACGGCGTTAAAAATGGTGCACTGTCCCTTGAGCGTGTCGGGAAGCTCGTCTGTGTACTCCACGGACACCCCGGAGAAGCGTTCCTTCAGCGCCTCCCGGAAGCTGTCGCGCGCCGAATGTTCCATCCGGACGAGGAAGGTGTTGTACTCCGGCTCCTTGCCAAACAGCGCCTGGTAGTCCTCCTCGGAGAAATACAGATTGCGCCCCAAATAGTTCCGGCAGACAGCGCCGACGGGGACGGTGTGGGGCTGATAGTCCTCATCAAAGACCTCCATCTCGTCTCCTGCCCGGAGTCCGCTCATGTCCGCAAGGCGATTGCTGACCAGGATACCGTGCCCGGCCGGATGATACTGCTGCTTCCCCCTGAGGTCTGTTGTTTCCAGATAGTTGGGATAGAGACGCTCCGGCGCCGCAATCACGCTGACAAAGTATTCCGTCTCTCCAAAGCGGAAAACCGTGTTGATTTTCCGTGCTTCGGCAAACTCCAGCCCCTGTTCCTCAAGGCAGGAGCGAACAGCGTCGTATGCGTTCGCATCGCCTCTGTCAGCCATGGTGACCTCCACATCGTAGTGGGTCACTTTCGCGGCGGATGCGGGCATCATGCTGAACAGGGAGTCTCTCAGGGTCACACCCGCTCCCAGCATCAGGCAGCTCCCGCCGATGATGACGATAGAAGTGATGACCCGGGCCAAATCCGTCCGGATGTTTCTCAGAATCAGACGGGAGTACAAAGAACCGGTCCCCTTCGCCTCCTTCTTATGCTTTCTCTTTCCGGCGCTGCCGTCCATCAGGGAGATGGCGGAGAACCTGGTGGCATTGAGAACCGTTCCCACCCCAGCCACAATGGCGGCAATGGCCAGCTGCACCGCGAAGAGTATCGCATAGGTCTTGCTGTCAAAGTTAAATCTGCCGGGGCTGATGATAAACTGGACGCCAAGTGTGTGGCTGATCACCAGCTGAATGATGAATGTCAGTCCAACGGAGAGCAGCATCCCGATGAAAGACGCTGTCACAGCAAAGACCAGGTATCCGAAGATAATCTCACCACTGTGGAAGCCGAAGGACTTCATGGTGCCAATCAGCTTTTTGTTGGCGTCAATCAGAATGAGCACC